>JBGAIL010000015.1:0-45897 GCA_044225565.1 Steroidobacteraceae bacterium
CGGCGGCTCGGCCGCCGCGGCCAGCTGCGCGAGTCCCAGCGCCGCCGCCGCGAGCGCGAGCCGCATCAGCGCTTCATCGCCTCGAAGAATTCGCTGTTCGACTTCGTGTCTTTCATCTTGTCGAGCAGGAACTCGATCGCGGCGAGCTCGTCCATGGGGTGCAGGAGCTTGCGCAGGATCCAGATCTTGGCGAGTTCGCCCTGTTCGGTGATGAGCTCTTCCTTGCGCGTGCCCGAGCGGTTGATGTTCACGGCCGGGAACACACGCTTCTCGGCGATGCGCCGGTCCAGGTGGATCTCGCTGTTGCCCGTGCCCTTGAACTCCTCGTAGATGACGTCGTCCATCTTCGAGCCGGTGTCGATGAGCGCGGTGGCCAGGATCGTGAGCGAGCCGCCCTCCTCGATGTTGCGCGCGGCGCCGAAGAAGCGCTTCGGGCGCTGCAACGCATTCGCATCCACACCGCCCGTGAGTACCTTGCCGGAGCTCGGCACCACGGTGTTGTAGGCGCGCGCCAGGCGCGTGATGGAATCCAGCAGGATCACCACGTCCTTCTTGTGCTCGACGAGGCGCTTGGCCTTCTCGATGACCATCTCGGCCACCTGCACGTGCCGCGCGGCGGGCTCGTCGAACGTGGAAGACACCACTTCGCCCTTCACCGTGCGCTGCATCTCCGTGACCTCCTCCGGCCGCTCGTCGATGAGCAGCACGATGAGGTAGACCTCGGGATGGTTGTTGGTGATGGCGGTGGCGATGTTCTGCAGCAGCATCGTCTTGCCGGCCTTCGGCGGGGAGACGATGAGGCCGCGCTGGCCCTTGCCGATGGGCGCGACGAGGTCGATGGTGCGGGCGGTGAGATCCTCGGTGGACCCGTTCCCGCGCTCGAGCTTCAGGCGCTTGGTCGGATGGAAAGGCGTCAGGTTCTCGAACAGCACCTTGTTGCGCGAGCTGTCCGGGGAGTCGAAGTTGATCTCGCCGACCTTGAGCAGCGCGAAGTAGCGCTCGCCGTCCTTCGGCGGGCGGATGAGCCCCGAGACGGTGTCGCCGGTGCGCAGGTTGAAGCGGCGGATCTGGCTCGGGCTGATGTAGATGTCGTCGGGGCCGGCGAGGTAGGAGCCGTCGGCCGAGCGCAGGAAGCCGAAGCCGTCCTGCAGGATCTCGAGCACGCCGTCGCCGTAGATGTTCTCGCCGTTCCTCGCGTGCGCCTTGAGGATGGAGAAGATGATGTCCTGCTTGCGCGAGCGGGCCAGGTTCTCCAGGCCCATGGTCTCCGCCATCTTCACGAGCTCGTGGATCGGCTTCGCCTTGAGCTCCGTGAGGTTCATCGACTTCTTCGACTGCGAGAGCTCCGCGGGGCTGATGATCTCCGCGTCGTTGTCGCCGTCGTACTGGTCCGCCTCGTAGGGCGGCTCGTCGTGCCGGCCGCCGTTGTTGCCGCGGTTGTCGCGGTTGCCGTCGCGGTCGCCGCGATAGCCGCCGCCGTGGCGGGGACCCTTGCCCTGGCGGTTGCGCCCCTGATTACCCAGATACCCTCTCACAGGTTCGTCTCCAGGAAGGCGGACAGTTGCGAGCGGGAGACCGCGCCGACCTTCTGGGCTTCCACGGTGCCGTTCTTGAACAGGATCAGCGTGGGGATGCCGCGGATGCCGAATTTCGGCGGGGTCTGCGGGTTCTCGTCGATGTTCAGCTTGGCGATCTTGATGCGCTCGCCGTATTCGGCGGCGATCTCATCGAGGATGGGGGCGATCATCTTGCAGGGGCCGCACCACTCGGCCCAGAAATCGAGGAGCACGGGCTTGTCGGACTTCAGGACATCCTGTGCGAAAGTGGCATCGGTGGTGTGCACGATTTGCGGGTGGCTCACGCGGTTCGACCTCCAGGGGAGAGAACGGAAAAAGGGTGGGGATGGGACAGTGGATCGATATAGGGATGGGCTTGCGGGCGAAGGCCGTGCCGGAAACGACCGCCAAAACGGTTACACTAGCGGAATGAGGTGTTCGAGCCTTCCGGGACTTCCTGAATCGAACGGGACCGGGTTTCGGGTTTGAGACGGGCGGGAACGAAAGCCCGCGGGCTGGGACACTTTGTAGCGCTTCCGAACCCGATTTTCAAGTCCCCGCCGGGGACGCAGTCGAGATTACCGGACATGAACAGGCCCTCGTGAACGAGCTTATGACGTCATTCGCATCGCTGGCCCTCGCGGAACCGCTCCAGGCGGGAATCCGCGAGGCCGGCTTCATCCATTGCACCCCCATCCAGGCGCAGACCCTGCCCGTCGCGCTGCGCGGTCAGGACGTGGCCGGGCAGGCGCAGACCGGCACCGGCAAGACCGCTGCGTTCCTGATCGCGCTGTATCAGAAACTGCTCACGGAACCTGCGCCCGCCGACCGCAGACCGCAGTCCATCCGCGCGCTCGTGCTTGCGCCCACACGTGAGCTCGCAGTGCAGATCCACCGCGACGCGGAAGTGCTGGGTCGCCACACCGGGTTCAAGACCGCCGTGGTGTTCGGCGGCGTGGACTACGACAAGCAGCGCAAGCAGCTCGAGGACGGCGTCGACGTGCTCATCGGCACGCCGGGCCGGCTCATCGACTATTTCAAACAGCACGTGTTCGAGATGCGCCATGCGCAAGTGCTGGTGCTGGACGAGGCGGACCGCATGTTCGACCTCGGTTTCATCGCCGACATCCGCTACATCCTGCGGCGCCTGCCGCCGCCGGACCGCAGGCAGTCCATGCTGTTCTCGGCCACGCTGTCGCAACGCGTGCTGGAGCTCGCTTACGAGCACATGAACAGTCCCGAGCTCGTGCGCATCGAGCCGGACAAGATGACGGTCGATCGCGTGCGGCAGCTGGTCTACTACCCGTCCATGGAAGAGAAGCTGCCGCTGCTCGTCGGCCTGCTGCGCCAGTTCGAAGCGCGCCGCACCATGATCTTCGTGAACATGAAGCGCACCGCGGAGAGGCTCGAAGCCACGCTGCGCGCGAACGGCTTCCATGCGCAGGCGCTGTCGGGCGATGTGCCGCAGCAGAAGCGGTTGCGCTTCCTGCGGGACTTCCACAATGGCGACCTCGCCGTGCTCATCGCCACGGACGTGGCATCACGCGGCCTGCACATTCCCGACGTGAGCCACGTGTTCAACTTCGATCTGCCGCAGGACGCGGCGGACTACGTGCATCGCATCGGCCGCACCGCCCGCGCCGGCGCGGAAGGCGACGCCATCAGCTTCGCTTGCGAGGACACGGCCGTCTCGCTGCCGGAAATCGAGGATTATCTCGGGCACAAGATCCCGTCGGCGCCCGTGTCGATGGAGCTGATGAGCACCGAGGTGAAACGCCCGGCGCACGACGGTGAAGGCCACGGCCGCTCGCCTCATGGCCGGCCGCGCGGCGGCGGCGGCGGCGGGCGTGCGCCTCGCCGGGGCGGTGCGGCAACGGTAGTGGCCGGGCGGAAGATCGCACCCGGCCAGCCGGTGAGTCTGCGGCGTGGCGCAAGCTCAGGCTCGCAACCAGGCGGTCAGGAAGTCCGCGTCGTCAGCCGCGCGGACGGCATCGTCCAGGCGATTCCGGCATCCCGCGCGGCGCAGCGCAGGCGAGCTGTCGTGCGCGACATCCGAGCGCTGCGGATCGAAAGGCTCCACCTCCCGCACCGCGTGCCAGAACCGCGGGCTCTCCTTGGGCGCTCTGAACTCGTGAGAGCTGTACAGGGCATCGAAATACCGTTTCACACCCATCTGCTCGTCCTTGATGCGGAGCGTCTCCGGGTGCGCGTTGGTGAGCAGCACCAGCCGCTTGCCCCTCGAGCGCACGCGTGACAGGAACTCGACGGCGCCCGGCAGCCAGGCGATGCGCTCCCGCTCCTGCCGGTGCAGGCCCGCCACATCCAGGCCGAGCTCGCGACTCCAGAACTCGATGCAGTACCAGTCCAGCGTGCCCTCCCGGGTGCGGAACCTGGGTAGCAATTGCGCCCTCGCCTGCTCCACCGTGAGCCCGCCCGCGCGTGCGAATTCGGCCGGGATGCGCTGCAGCCAGAAATGGTTGTCGAAGGCGATGTCGAGCAGCGTGCCGTCGAGATCGAGGAGCACGGTATCGATGCGGTCCCATGGCGGGAACTGGGTCGGGGCGAGCGGCATGGGGCGCAATCATATAAGCTACGCCGGCCGCCGCGGGGCGGCGCTTGAACCACGCCCGAGATTCCCGGGAGCACTCCCGAGCGCACCTGGCCGGCCATGACGGACATCGAAGACAACGTCGACAGGGAGCTGTTCCGCAACGTGGAGAAGTTGCGCCAGCTGCGCATCGAGCACCGCGACCTCGACGAGGTCATCTCGCGCCTCTCGCTCGACCTCAACGTCAACGAGCTGCAGCTGAAGCGCCTGAAAAAGCGCAAGCTGATGCTGAAGGACCAGATCACCCGGCTCGAGAGCCAGTCGATCCCCGACCTCAATGCCTGAGCCCGCCTCCGTCATCGCGCGCATCGCCACACCCGAGGTGCTCACGGAGATCGTCGCCATCGTCATCGCGGCGATGATCGGCATCGTCGCCATGCAGATGCTGCGCGCCTGGCAGAAGCGCACCGCCAGCAGTGCAGAGCAGCTCGGCTGGCGCGCTAGGCTGCTCGAGGGGGTCGTGCTGCTGGCGCCATTCCTCGTGGCGATGGTCGTAATGCTGATCGTGCGCGGCGTGCTCGGCACCCTGGAAATGCACACGGCCGTGGTAGACACCGCGCTGCAGCTGGTGACCTCGCTGGTGCTGGTGCGGTTCGGGCTCTACCTGCTGCGGTTGTGGCTGGGAGGCGATACCTGGCTGCGTGCGTGGGAGGCGCGGATCACGTTCATCGTGTGGCTGCTGCTGTCGTTCCAGCTGCTCGGCTGGTTCAACTACATCGAGTCGACGCTCGACCAGATCGACATCATCCCGGGCAAGAACACCTTCAGCCTGTGGGACCTGGTGCGCGGCATCGTGGTCATCTCGGGTTTCGTGCTGGTGACGAGCCTCGTCGCGCGCACCATCGAGCGGCGGGTGATGAAGGTGAACGCGCTCGCCGTGTCGACGCGCATCGGCATCTCCAAGTTCACGTACGTCTTCCTCGTGAGCCTCGGGATCCTGCTGGGCATCAACTCGGCGGGCGTCGACATCACGGCGCTCACGGTGCTCACCGGCGCCATCGGCTTCGGCCTCGGCTTCGGCCTGCAGGCCATCGCGAGCAATTTCGTGAGCGGGTTCGTGCTGCTCATGGACAAGTCCATCAAGCCGGGCGACGTCATCAGCTTCACCGGCACCACGGGCACCAGCACCGACAACTTCGGCTGGGTGCAGGAACTGCGCGGCCGCTACGTGGTGGTGCGGGATCGCGACGGCGTCGAGACGCTGGTGCCGAACCAGAACCTCATCACGAACTCGGTGATCAACTGGAGCTATTCGGACCAGCGCGTGCGCCTGAAGCTGCCGGTGATGATCAGCTACGACGACGACCCGGAGCTCGCCCTGCGCACGCTCGCGGAAGCGGTGAAGGACCATCCGCGCATCCTGCGCGAGCCACAGCCCGCGCCGCGGCTGATGGGCTTCGAGGACTACGGCATGCGGCTCGAGGTGCGCTTCTGGATCGCCGATCCCATGAACGGCGTGAACAACGTGCGCTCGGACGTGAACCGCGCCATCTGGCGCATGTTCAGGGAGCGGGGCATCAAGATCCCGGTGGCGCAGCGGGAGTTCCGCATGCTGGAGGCGCGTGGGGGCGGCCGCAGCAGCTTCGATGCCGGGAGCGAGCCACCGCTGGCTCCCGGACCCTGAAGCATCAGCATCCTCCCGAGCAGCACCTGGGCTCGCCCGCCATGATCCCGATTCCGGACAGCGACATCGAGCTCTCGTTCGTGCGGGCCTCGGGGCCCGGCGGACAGAACGTCAACAAGGTCGCCTCGGCGGTGCAATTGCGGTTCGATCTGGCCGGAACGGCGGTGTTGAGCGAGCCGGCGAAGCGCCGGCTGCGTGCGCTCGCGGGTCGGCGCGTCACGGACGACGGAGCGCTGCTCATCATGGCGCGCAACCACCGTACCCAGGAAGCGAACCGGCGCGAGGCTCACGAGCGGTTGCAGGATCTCATTGCCCGCGCGCTGGTGGAACCGAAGTTGCGGCGGGCAACCAGGCCGACGCGGTCATCGAAGGAGCGGCGGCTCGAGAGCAAGGCGCGGAAGCAGTCGACGAAACGGCTTCGGGGAAAGGTGCGGTGGGAGGAGGCGGCTGAGAGTGCAGGCCTCGCGAGCTGGGAGATCGTCGGGAACATGACGACGCGATTCGTCAACCGGACGCACGCGCGATCGTCAATGCGCATGACGATCGCGCGTCAATCGTCCGGTTGTTGACGAATTTTCCGCCGGCCCCGGCGCATGCCGATCACTCTGGCCGGAATCTCACCAGCGTCCTGCCGTCGATGTCGAGCAGCACCAGTTCGGGCCCTTCCTGGCGATAGCTGTGCGTAGCGGCGAACGCCGCGAACAGCCGGCTCTCCTGGCCGTTTGCGGCCGGATCGGCGCAGGCCATGCGGGTCGCGGCCAGCGGGCCGAATTGCAGCGAAGTGTGGTCGAACTTCGCCTCGCCGCTGTAGCGGTTGCAGCCGCCCTGGCCGGAAGCCTTCCCGTCCTTCGTGAACTCCAGCGTAGAGCTCGTGCCCGATACCGCCGGCGTGCCGCCCACTTCCGCGGCGACCCAGCGCGTATCGACCAGCGCATCGGGCGCAGCACTGCACGCGGTCGCGAGCAGCACGGCGGACAGGATCGACGACGAGCGATTCATGGAAGCCTCCCGGACTCAACTCGCTGCCCGTGCCTGCGGCGGCCTTGCCACCCGCGCCGGGCGAACCAGCCACGCCGCGAGCGCAGGCAGCAGGAATATGGCGCCGAGCATGTTCACCAGGAACATGAACGTGAGCATGATGCCGATGTCAGCCTGGAACTTGAGCGGCGAGAACACCCATGTGACCACGCCGATGGCGAGCGTGATCCCGGTGAAGATGATGCTGGAACCGGTCACCCGCAGGGTGCGCTCGTATGCCTCGTGCACGGTCAGCCCCTGCTTCAGGAACTCCTGCATGCGGCTGAAGAGATAAATGCCGTAGTCCACGCCGATGCCCGCGCCCAGCGCCACCATGGGCAGCGTCGAGACCTTCAGCCCGATGCCCACGAGCGCCATCACTGCGTACACGAGCACGGAGACCAGCGCGAGCGGCAGCACCACGAGCAGCGTGCCGAGCAGCGAGCGGAAGGTGATGAGGCACATCACGATCACCGCGGCGAACACGCCGGCCAGGATCGGGAACTCCTTCGCGGCCACCTCTTCGTTCGTCGCAGCCATCACGCCGACGTTGCCGGCGGCGAGCTTGAATTCCGCTCCGGGCACGGGATTCTCCGTTCGCCACGCCTTCACCGCCGCCACGACGCGCTGGATGGTTTCCGCCCGGTGGTCCTCGAGAAACAGCATCACCGGCACGATGTCGCAATCCGCGTTCAGCAGGCCGGTGCTGGTCTCGATGTAGCGCGTGGATTGCGTGAGCTGCGCCTGCTCGCGCGGGATCGTGCGCCACTTCAGATTGCCCTCGTTCCATCCGGCTATCGCGATCTTCGCGACGAACGGCAGCGTCATCACGTCCTGCACGCCTTCGACGTTCTGCATGCGCCAGCCGAAGCGATCCACCGCGGCCATGAGGTCGTGGCTCACGCAGATCGGCTCCTTCGCCTGCACGATCACGGTGAGGATGTCGACGCCGATCGAGAATTTGGAAGTGATGACGTTGCTGTCGCGGTTGTACCGGGAATCCGGCCGCAGCTCCGGCACACCTGCGTGCGTATCGCCGATGGGCGTCTCGCCCCCCTTCCAGACACCCGCGATGCCGAGCAACGCGGCGATCACGATGATGACGAGTGCCGGCCCGCGGCGCGTGATCCCCGCCAGCCGATGCCACACTTTCCCGAGCGCCTCGCGCCGTCGCTCGACGCGCTTGCGGAACGCTTCCGTGCACGGCACGTAGGACACCAGCACCGGAAGCAGCACGAGGTCGGTGAGGATCACGATGGCCACGCCGATGCTCGCGGTGATCGCCATCTCGCGGATGACCTGTACGTGAATCATCAGGATGGTCACGAAGCCGACGAGATCCGCGAGCAGCGCGACGATGGCCGGCACCAGCAGCTGGCGGAACACGCGGCGAGCGGCCTCCATGCTGCCCACCCCCTCGATGACCGCTTCGCTCACCGCGCTGATCTTCTGCACGCCGTGGCTCACGCCGATGGCGAAGATGAGGAACGGCACCAGCAGGCCAAGCGGATCGATGCCGTAGCCCAGCAGCACCAGCGTGCCGAGCTGCCAGATGACGGCGATGGTCGAGCACACCACGGGCACCAGCGCCACCCGGAACGACAGGCAATATGCCCACACGGCAAGCAGCGTGAGCAGGATGGTGATGACGGCGAACAGGGCGACGGAACCGGCACCGTCGGCGATGTCGCCGACCACCTTGGCGAAGCCGATCATGTGGACGTCCACCGGCTCCGCTGCATCGCCTTCTGCGGCGGTCGCCGTGCCAGCGACATCCCCCACTCCGCCGGCCCGCGCGTGCACGTCGATCGCCGCGCCTTCGATGTTCTTCCGCACCTTGCGCTCGAGCTCGTGCGCCACCGCGATGGGATCGACCGGCCGCCCGTTTGCGTCCCGCTCGAGGACGATGGCGCTCACCATGGCGCCGGAGAAATCGTTCGCGACCAGCCTGCCGACGATGCCCGCCTTCAGGATGTTGTCCCGCACGCGCAGCATCCCTTCGGGCGTCGGCTCGAAATCCGCCGGGATGACGTTGCCGGCCTCGATGCCGTCCTCCACCACCTCGAGGTAACGGACGTTGGGCGTGTAGAGCGACTGGACCCGGCCGCGGTCGATGCCGTCCATCACGCTGACTTCATCGGTCGCTTTCTTCAGCGCGTCGAAGAACTGCGGGGTGAACATGCGCCCATCGCGGGCGACGAGCGCGATGAGGACGCGGTTGGCGCCGCGGAACTCCGCGACACGCTCGTCCAGATACGTGCGCATGTACTCGTGCTGCACCGGCAGCTGCTTGGTGAACGAGGCATCGATGCGCAACCCGCGCCAGGCGACGACCAGCATCAGCACGGTGACGATGGCGAACAGGGCGACGATAAGCGCGCGGCGCCCGAAGATGGCGCGCTCGAGTCTCGCGGTGAGCGCGCCTTCGCTCACGAGCCGCCGTCCTTCGCCAGCGAGATTCGCTTGACGCCACCTTCGCCCGCGACGACCACTTCTTCAGGCGCGTCCCCGGCCCCCGTCGCGGCCGAATCCTGGTTCGCGACCACGACCGCCGCCAGTCCCTGACGTCCGCTCTGCTGCCGCAGCTCGAAGCTTCGCCCGCCATCGCGGCTCTCGAGCAACGCTCCGGAAAGTCCGACGACGACCACGCCCTGCGCTCCGACGCGGACGGCGTCGTTCAACATCGCAGGCGTGTCCGTCTCGATCCTCGTCCAGCTCGCGCCTGCATCCTCCGAACGATACAGGTGCCCGCGCAACCCGAATGCCAGCAACGCATCGCCGCCCAGCGGAAGGATGCCGAAGAACGACCCTTCATAGGGCGAGGGCAGCTCGATCCAGTCGCTGCCGGCGTCGTCGGAGCGGAACAGGTGTCCCGCCTCGCCGGCAATGTAGAAGCGTGTGGGCGAAGCCTCCACGATGCGGTTGAGGTGCGGTTCGCCGCCGAGATCCTCTTCGTATCGAGCGTCGTCGCCAGGCGCTGCCGCTGCCCCGTCGCGCTTCGCCCCCGCTGCCGGCTTCGCATCGAGCTTTCGCGCGTTCCAGCTCGCGCCGAGATCCTCGCTCGAGTAGTAGGCCCCGTAGGCACCGACGGCGATGGCCCTGCCCTGCTGCCCGCACCACACGTCCAGAAGCGGTTGCTGCGCCTCCGGCGCGTAGTGCACTCGCTTCCAGGACTGCCCACCGTCCTGCGTCGTCAGCACGATCTCGTCGTGCCCGACCGCGATGCCGTGCTCCGCATCCGAGAAGCACACGGCCGTCAGCAGGTTGCGCGTCGGCACCTTCCGCGCCTGCACCCAGCTTTCGCCCCGATCGTCACTGAGCAGCACGATGCCGCGATCTCCCACGGCGACCATTCGCTCGCCCGCCATGGCGACGTCCAATAGCAAGGCCTTCACGGCGAGCGGCGCGCTCAGCGCATCCGATGCCCCGTCATCGGGCTGCTGCGCGCTTGTCGGTGCGACGGCGGCAAAGCCGCCCAGGCACACTGCGACAACGGCGAGTGGTTCGAGGACGCCGAACCCTCTCCTCGACCGCCGCGCCGGCACGCGCGAGGCCTCCGGCAGGACGCTGTTACCGGACGCCCCGCCGCTGCAGCGCATTCGGCTGGTAGTCCGCCACCGTCCGCTTGATCGTAAAGTCATACGACCTCGGCTCTTCGTTCTGCAGCCCCAGCGCCAGGTAGCGCCCGTTGGAGAGGTCCATCACCAGCTCGAGCGTGGTCCACAGGTTCGGCACTTCGTAATAGTTGATGACGTGCCCTTCCTGCACGCGGTACAGCTGCCCGCGGCGGTCGTAACAGTCCACGGCGAGGATCTGCCACGAGTCCTCGTCCACGTACAGCGTGCGCCGGCTGTAGAGGTGGCTCGTGCCTGGCTTCAGCTGGGAGTCCACCACCCACACGCGATGCAGCTCGTAGCGCGCGTAGTCCTGGTTGATGTGGTTCTTCTTCAGCAGGTCCGAGTACTTCACGGTATTGCTGTTGAGCTTGTACGAGTTGTACGGCACGAACATCTCTTTTTTACCGACCAGCTTCCACGTGTAGCGCTGCGGGCTGCCGTTGTACATGTCGTACTGGTCCGACGTGCGCAGGTTGTCGGAGTTCGTGCCCGGGTTGTCGAACGCCACGTTCGGCGCGCGCCGCACGCGGCGCTGCCCGGGGTTGTACACCCAGGCGCGCCGGTTCTCTTTCGACTGATCCAGCGTCTCGTGCACCAGCAGGATCTCGCCCGCGAGGCGCGCCGGCGCCACGGTCTCCTGGATGAAGTAGATGATCACGTTGTCCAGGGAGGCTTCCGTGACGCCCGGGTTCATGTACTGGAACAGGAACTCGTCCTTGAATTTCACCAGCGTGTAGGAGCCGTTCGCGGTGACCGGCGCCTGCCCGAACGCACGCGCGCCGGCGTCCGCGCGATAGCGCAGCACGTGGTTCCAGAACACCTCCACGCCTTCCGACGGAATGGGGAACGGGATGCCTTCGATGGCGCCCGTGACGCCATTGCCGCCGCCGGTGAGCTTCGCGGTGGTGGCGATGCGCTTCGTGGCGTCGTAAATACGTTGCGGGAAGGCGGCGCTGCGATGCGTGGGGTACACCACCATCTTGTACGTGCCCTTGTACGTCTCGAGCAGCTTCTTGTGCCCTTCCGTCAGCTTGCCCGCGTACTGCGCCATGTTGGCGGGCGTGATGGTGAAGAGAGGCTTGTCGCTGGCGTACGGGTCCGGGTGGTGCTGGCCGGGCCGATAGTTGGGAAACCCCGCCTCCGCCGCGGATTTGATGCCGCCGTTCCATTCGGGGATGCTGCCGTCCGCATTGCCCGCCTTCTCCGCACCCATCGGCGTGAGCTGCGCGCCGAGCTTCGCGGCTTCCTGCTCGCTGACCGCCGGCCGCGCAACCGCCGCCGCGAGGAGAGCCACCGCGGAAAACGCCAGAGTTCTCTTCAGCATGAGGCCTCCTTCAGCGGATCAGAACGAGTACTTGACGCTGGCCGCGACGAAGTCGCGGTCGTTGAGATCGTTGAACCGCCCGGCGCCGCCGAACTTCGTCCAGGCGACGTCGAGCTCCCAGGTGGCGCGCAGGCTGGCGGCCATCCCGAGCGTGATGCCGTACCGGTCCTCGATGAAGTTGCCGCCCGGCCCGGGTGTGGTGCCCTTCACGTCCTGCTGCCAGGAGAAGCGCGGGATCAGGTTCCAGGCACCGAGCGCGTTCGGATACTCGAAGCGGCCCGCGATGCGGTAGCCCCAGGAGGTGGCATCCGGGAAGCGGCCCGCCGGCTCCACTTCGCCGAAGTGCCGGCCGGCGAGCTCGGGGTTGCCGCTGACCGAGGTGCCCGGCGCGTTGTAGCGCAGGCCACGGCCCGCCGGCCCGCCGGTGAACTCGTCCTCGAGGCCGGGAATGTGCGTGACCCCGCCTTCGACCACCAGCACCATCTGCGCGGCCTTCAGCACGTTGGCGAAAGTCTTGGTGGCCGTGACCTGCGCCTGCCACACGTCCTTCTCGGTCCAGCCGCGGATTTCCTGGTTCAACCCGAAGGCGCCGAGCTGGTTGCAGCGCGTGAGCGTGGCACCTGCGCCGGGAAGGCACGTGGCGGGCAGCGGCGTGCCGCGCAACTGCGCAATGCCGGCCTCGAACGGTGACAGGGCCGCGAACAGCAGCTCGACGTCGTCCAGCTGCAAGGGAGCATCCTTGCGGTAAGTCACCTCGCCCTGGAGCGCGATGCCACTGCCCTGCAACTGCGTGTTGAACGAGAGGCCGAGCAGCTTGATGTTCTCGGGGAATTCGGTGAAGTAGCGCGCCGTCTTCGCGTACTCGTGGACGCCGATGTTCGTGGCCTGCGCCGTGACGTCCCCGCCAGCCAGCAGCGTATTGGCGCCGATGACGGCGTATTCCTGCGCCAGCGCCGGGCTGAGCTCGCCGCCGACCAGCTCTGCGCGCTGCATGCCGACGGCCGCCGCAGTGGCCACCGCCGCATTGAAAGGCAGGCCGGCCGCGATGGCCTGTGCCGCTGCGCCCACCGCATTCAGGGCGCCGAAGGCATTGCCCAGCCCCGCCTGCGTGCCCGTGAGGCCCGAGATGACCGGCAGGCGGCTGTGATAGTTGAGGAAGTAGAGCCCGAGCTCGGTGCCCTGCCCGAGGTCCGGCATGTAGAACTTGAAGTTGATGCCGAACTGCCCGCTGCTGTCGGGCTTGCGCGTATTGCCGCGCGCCACGTTCTGGAAGTCCTCGATGAGCGAGCCGCCGAGCGGGCGGAAATCCACGCCCTGGTCGGAGAAGGCGCCGAATCCCAGCACCACCCGCTCGCCGGCCGGCACCGCGAAGTCGTTCGTACTGAAATAGGAGCCGGCAGGCTCGGGGCGGGTGTCATTCCAGTCGAGCAGGTAGAGGAGCTGCGTGCTCACGCGGTCGTTGAACTGCAGGTTGAAAACGGCCATTTCCTGCGGCAGGAACGCTTCCTTGATCTCGGAGCCCGGCACGCGCAGCGCCGACACGTCGAAATGATTGATGACGTTGAGGCCGTTCTGGATGAACGTGCTCTCGCCCCAGCTCACCACCTGGCGGCCGAGGCGGAACTCCGCGGGCATGCCGCCGAGGTCGAAGCGCGCGTAGGCGAAGGCATCCAGCAGGCGAACGTACTTGCCGACGAGGTCTTCGGCGTCCTTGCGCAGCGGGGTGCGGTCGGTGTCCTTGTCCATCACCTGCGCGTCGTACAGCGCCGAGCCGCGCACGAACGCGCCGAAGTTGCCGCGCTGCACCGACACCTCGGTGACGGCCTTGAAGGCACGGCTGAAAAGATCGTCCCGGTAGTTGAGATTGCCGTCGTCGATGTTGGGAGAGCGGCCGCAGCCTCCATCCGCGGTGGCGATGAGGTTGCAGTCGGGGTCCTGGATGCGCCAGGCCTGACCGTAGCTGAGGGTGGTGTCCCAGCTGCCGGTGACCGTGCCGCTCGCGTTGGAGAAATCGACGGCTCCGGCCGCGGTACACAGCAGCGATGAGGCGACGATTCCGTATACGACCTTCATGGCTTCCCCCCTCTGGCAGGCACCGGACGCCGCATTGTTTGCAGTATCCGGGACCGACGCAACTGGCGCGGCCGAGTATAGCCCGCGCCTCAGGCCTTATGCATGAGTCACCTGCAGGATGCTGTGGCGGATCTGCTCGCTGAGCACCAGCTGCGCGTCCTGGGCCACCTGGCGCAGCACGTCGTCGAATTCCAGCTTGCCGTCGCGCGAGACCCGGATGACCCCGCGCGTGCGCAGCAGGTCGATGAAGCCGCTGAACAGGCTGCGGTCCGAGAATTCCGGCGAGTTGAAGCCGTACAGCATGGTGATGCGCTGGGCCATGAGCTGGCAGCTCTGCTCGAGGGTGGCCTGCGTGATCTCGCCGCTGCCGGCCTTGAGCAGCAGCGCGACCGCGAGATAATACCGCTCGATGGTCTGGATGGTGGCCTGCGCCAGTAGCGACAGCTGCACCGCCTGCGCGGACGCCGGCGCGGGCCGGCGCCACTCCCCGCGCTCGGGATCGTACTCGATGAGGCCGTGCGACTCGAGCGTGCCCAGCACGTTCTCGACGACGCCGGGAAGCTCCTCTTCCTTCCAATGCAGGAACAGCTCTGCGGCGATGTAGGGGTATACGCGCCAGGCGAGCCGCTGCAGGTCTTCCGTACGAAACATGGAGTTGCTGCCGAACGCGCAAGCCAGCAGCGAAGGCATCGCGAATAGATGCAGGACGTTGTTGCGGTAATACGTGGCCAGCGTGGCGCTCTCTTCACTCATGCGGATGAGGTCGCCCAGCGAATGCTGCTCGCGGCCGATCACCTTCATCTCCTCGCCGTACTTGACGACTCCGGCGCTGTCCAGCGGGGTTACCGTGACTCGCGGGCTGTACGGCGAGCCGCGCAGCAGGGCGAGATAGAGATCGATTTGCCGCAGCAGATCGGTTTCCGGTAGCGCCTGTCGGGGCGCGGCGAGCAGCGTGATCGCGAGCAGGTTGATGGGCGTGACGGCCGCGGCGGCATTGATGTGGCGCATGATGCCGAGCGCCAGCTCGTCCACCACCTCGCCGAGCCATGGCTGCTTCGCATCGTCGTCCACGATGGTGCGCCACCCGGTATCGTGCCGGTCCAGCACCTCGTTGAGGCGAATCGGCTCGCCGATGTTCACGTGCACGCGCCCGAAGCGCTCCCGCAGCTTGCCGAGCGTGCGCATCAGGCCGAACACGCTCTCCTTCTCCTTCGGCTTGCCGGAGAGCTCGCCCACGTAGGTGGCGCCTTCGACGATGCGCTCATAGCCGAAATACACCGGCACGAACACCACCGGCCGCTGTGGATCCCGCAGGAAGCTGCGCACGGTCATCGACAGCATGCCCGTCTTGGGCTGCAGCAGACGCCCCGTACGGCTGCGCCCGCCCTCGATGAAGTACTCGATGGAATGCCCGCGCGCCATGATGGCCGCGAGATAGCTCATGAACACGACCGTGTAGAGCGCACTACCCCGGAAGCTGCGCCTGATGAAGAAGGCGCCCCCCTTGCGCAGGTAGCGCCCCACGATGGGCATGTTGAGATTGATGCCCGCTGCGATGTGCGGGATGGCATAACCCTGCTGATAGATGGCGTACGACAGCAGCAGATAGTCCATGTGGCTGCGATGGCACGGCACATAGACTACCTCGTTGCCTTCCGCCACCTGCTCCAGCGTCTCGCCGTGCTCGAAGACCACCCCGTCGTATAGCCGGTTCCACAGCCGTGTGAGCAGATGTTCCATGAAGCGCACGAACGCGTGGGAATAGTTTGCTGCGATCTCCTCGGCCAGCTTCTGAGCGGACTGCAACGCCTTGTGCCGGGAAAGCTTCTTCTCACGCATCTCCTGTGCCACGGCTGCGCGGACGGCGCGCGTGCGCAGCACGTTCGTCACGATGGTGCGGCGATGAGAGAGATCCGGCCCGATGCGTGCAGCGCGCTGCTTGCGATACAACGCCCGCAAGGCACGCGCTACGCGACGCGCCTGGCGTTGCGACTCCGCGTCCGCGCCGAGCAGGCTCCTGAGCGAGATCGCGTCGTCGATCTCGATGAGCGTCGCGCGACCGTTGAACAGCACCTGGAAGAACTTGCGCAGCCGGGTGGTGAGCGCCCAGTCCTCGACGAGCAGCAGCCGGAACCATGAGCCTTCCTTCTGCGGGGCGCGCCCCCAGTACACGGCCACCGGGACGAGATCGATGTCGAGCTCCGGATTCGAGTGCAGCGCGGCGATCATGCGGGTGAGTGCGGGCGGCGGCCGCCGGTCCAGCCGGCCATCCCAGACGCCGCGCGGCTGACTCAGATAGACGCACGACCGTGACTCCTTGTCCGGCGCCAGCAGCCGCTTCTGCGGCCGTGCGATCTTCAGGCTCACGCAGGCTCTCTGCAGCACTGCGAGATCGGTGATGCTACGACGCTCGAGCACGTAGCACACGGGATTGCTGCTGGCGCGCAGCCGCGCGGCGGCGTCCTCGGGACGCACGGTATAACGCACCCACAGGGCCAACAGCTGGCGTAGCAGCCAGTCCATGTCGTGTTACTCGAAGGCCTCGGGCGGCAGGTCGAGCGCGATCAGGAAGTATTCGAAGAGGTAGCGGATCACGCGGATCTGGCTGTGCAGGCGGTGGTCGCCGTCGAGCAGGTGCAGCGCGGCGCCGTATTCCTTGGCGAAGCGTACGCTGTGCTCGTAGGGCACCACCTCGTCACGCCAGCCGTGCACCACGGCAGCGGGACAATCCACCAGGCCGGAGCGCAGCGGCGGCAGGCCTTCCATATAGAGCGCTGGCGCCATGAGGAACACGCCGCGTGCGTGCAACAGCGACGCGGACGCCGCCGACACGTAGCCCCCCATGCTCGACCCGACGAGCACGAGATCGCCCTGCAGCTCCTTGCAGAAGTCCACCAGACGGGTGATGCGGTCGCGCGGAGATTCGATGCCGCGATAGTCCACGGACTCGGCGGAATAGCCTTCGCTGCGCGCGACCTCCGCGAGCGTCGCGATCTTGCGTCCCCAGGGCCCGCTCTCTTGTCCGTGTGAAAAGACAACGTATCGAGTGGGCTCGACGACGGATTCAGGGTCGGTCGACATGGCGGGCAAGTGTACTCGTGCCGCGGCATGAAGGGAGCCTCACGGCCGACCTCCCGGCTTCCACAGCAGTTCGTCCAGATCGGGCTTGCGACTCTTCACGACGCGCCCAAGCGTCACGACGACGCCTTCCGCGCGGAGTCGGCGGCTCTGCTCCGCGTGCTCACGCGAGCCGAGCGGGAACACGATGCGCTCGCCCGCGCCGAGCACACGGTGCCAGGGCAACTTCAGTTTCGCCGGAGCAATCTTCAATACCCGGCCAACCAGCCGCGCCCTGCCCGGAAGCCCAGCGCGACGCGCCACGCCGCCGTACGTGGCAACCTGGCCGCGCGGAATGGCGCGCACGGCCCGGCAGATGGCCTCGAAGTGCTCTGGATTCACGCGCCCAGGGAAGTGCCGCGCAACACCGCCGTCTCGATTTCCCACTCGAGCCGACCCGGCGCCGTCGCGAAGCGGCTCGGCGAAACAGGCCGGCAGCGGCTGGCTCCGGCGTGGTGCGTGACCAGGAACGCGTGGAAATCGCACGGCCGCGTGGTGGCAAAGCCGAACAGCACCTTCGTCTTGCCCGCAGCGACCGAGTGCGGCTCGTTCACGCGCTCGTCGCAGATGGCGAAATAGCTTTCGGATGGCTCGCCACCGGCGAATGCGCCTTGGTGATCGAGGGCGTCCAGGAACGCCTCCACCTGCGCCTGTGCGCGCCGCCAGGTGGCCGGACCGCCCTGCTCGAACAGCATCCATCGCGTGCCGCGCTCGATGCTCGCCGTGACGAAGAGCGCGAGCCGTCGTGCCGAGAGATATTTCCAATCCGCAGAACCGGCATTGCCGGCTGCCAGCGTGCGCGGGCTCGAGACGGAGGACGCGCTCGGACGCACGGCCAGCAGTGTGTTCACGCCCGCTTGCAGCAGGCGGGCGCGATCGGTATCGCCCACCATGAACGCCGGCCGCAGCCCCGGTCGCAACACGGCATCTTCGGTTTCTGCCGGTGCCCAGACCGGCCAGGTCTCGTCACTGCGCGCGATCATCCCGGCGACGGCGCCGCTCGACCCGAACGTCTCCACGCGGCCGCGCAAGCGGTCGAACGCGAGCACTCGCGGGTAATACATGAGCGCATTCTCATTGAGCAGCGGCCAGTCGCGCAGGACCTCGAGCGCCAACTGCGGCGTATTCCAGGCGAGCGGTGGGTCGACCACCAGCATGGCGTGCTGATCCGCGCAAAAGCGCGCGGCGAGCATGAGCGTGCTCAGCCCGACGTCCTGATCGCGGGTCAGCGGAGGAATGCACAGCAAGTTGAAGCCCGATGCAGACTTCAGCGCGAACATGCCTGTGCCTGCCACCGATGAGCCGATGAGGTCGTAGTCCGTGAGGGGACCGCCATCGTCGCCGTCGGCATTGGAATGCGTGTAGCCGATCGCAAGCGAGCCGGCAGGGCCGAGGGAGCGGTCCGGGCGGTGCGTGGGCAGCGGACCCGCGACGCGGGCGAGCCTCGATTCCAGCAGCGCGTTCGTGACGAAGCGACTCGACGACGACTTCATGGACAGGCGGCGGAAGATCTCCTGGTCCTCGATGAGCTCGGACCCCGCCGTGCGCACTCTCTGCAGCACGAGGTTGAAGCGCTCCGGCTCGTTCTGCCCGATGCCGTCGTAATCCACCGAGGCCCGGACGTATTCGCGGGAGCCGGGATTGAGCGCGACGAGCCGCAGCTCGGCGCCGTTCGCCGGCAGCGACAGCGTGGGCGGCTTCGCGCCGTTGATCACCCGGACGACGTAGGCGCTGCCACCCCCGTTCTCGAAGAACTGCTCGACCGCGTAGGACAGGGTGGACGGCTGCCACAGGCCGCCGAAGTGCTGCTGGAAATCCGCGAAGCTGGACACGAGGACCGGACGATTGACGGGCCCTTTGAGGGTACGCCCCACGAAAGCGGCGATGCCGGTCGGCACGCGCTCGATGGCGTTGTCGGCACCGCCCTGTTCGCTGATCTCGATGCCGGAGACGCGGCGCTCGGCCACGGGAGCCTCGTTGTTGTTGTATCCCTTGTCCTGCGATCAGCCGATTTATGTCAGCTGGTCGCCGCAGGTGACTCTAGCACAGGGGCGCTGGAGCGGGCTCGGAGGGCGTGGGCCGCTCCAGCACGCAACGGCGAGGGCTACGCAGGTGTGGAGAAGGGAGGTCGCTGCTGATAGCAGGCTGTCAGTTACCGGTCTTGTTGGTGCCGGTCGACGGCGGCGGGGTACCCGTGGGGCCGGTCTGGGGGTCGCTATCCGACACCATCTCGCGGAAGGACTCTTCGTCCATCGGCAGGTCGGATTTGCCATCCCAGCTTGCGCCGTCCGGCACGCGGTTCTGCACCCGCGGTGCGCTCGCGACCACCTGTTCCAGGCTGACATCCGCCCGCGAGATGGAAACGGGAATGCCGCGCGGATCGTGCGTGAGCGTCGAGACGCGCTCCCAATCCACTGTCTCACCGCGACGCTTGAGCTCCTTGCGGATGCTTTCGCTGAGCGACTTCGACAGCAGCTTGCGCTCGGCCTTCTTCCAGTCCCGCGGATCGTCCTCGAGCACGTCGAAGGCCTGGAGACTCAGCTCATCGTTCTGCCAGCCGAAGGTGAACGGCTCGTTGACGACCCTCACCGGCGTGCCGACCGGCACGCTCTCGAACAGCTCTTCGATATCCTCCGGATAGAGACGCAGGCAACCGTGGCTCGAGCGCAGGCCAACTCCCGCGGGCTTGTTGGTGCCGTGGATCATGTAGCTGGGCCAGCCCAGGTAAAAAGCGTAACGGCCCAGCGGGTTCTCCGGCCCTGGCCCGATGACACGCTCGAGTTCCTCGCCGTTCTCGCGGTGCTCCTTGATGATGGAAGCCGTCGGCCTCCAGGTGGGATCCTTCTGGCGCCGCACGATCTTGGTGACGCCCTGCGGCGTGCGCCAGCCGACCTTGCCGATGCCGATGGGATGGGTGATGACCTCCTGCGGCTCACCCTTCTTGTGCGCGGGGTAATAGAAGATGCGCATCTGCGGCACGTTGACCACGATGCCCTCGCGCGGCGCGTTCGGCAGGATGAACTGCGTGGGCAGCACGATTTCCTTGCCCTCTCCCGGCAGCCACGGATCGATGCCGGGGTTGGCGCGCACCAGCTCCTCGTAGCCGAGATTGAAGCGGCGGGCGATGTCGGTGAACGTGTCGTCCTTGCCGACCACCGTGCGCTGGATCGCGCCCACGATGTCCTGGTTGGGTGCGAGCGTGAAACGGTGGGTGGGGACGGGCGGCGGATCCTGCGGGACCACGGGCTCGACGGGCGCCGGCGGCGGCGCGGGCTTCTTCCAGCCGTCCCCCATCAGCGAGCAGGAAGCGAGCGCGGCGCAGGCCAGCGCGAAGGCGATCAGACGGATCGGTGGCGATGCGGTGCGGTTCATGGCAGGAGTATGACATCGTCCTCCGCCGCGGAGTGCGCCAGCGAGCGTCTGCGCCTGGCTACAGCAGGACAGGCTGGTTCGGCAGCTCGTTATTGCCTTCCGCGCGGCCTCTGGGGAAGTGGCGCGCGAGAAGCGCTCCCACGTCCCGGATGCCCGCGATGGATCCCTGGCGGAACCGCCCAGCCCGGTAATGGCCTTCGATGTCCCGGCAGACCTGCTCCCACTCGTGAGGCGGCACGCGTTTGGCGATGCCCCGGTCCGCCAGAATCTCGACGTCCCGGTCGGCGAGCAGCACATAGATGAGCACGCCGTTGTTCTCGGCCGTGTCCCACACGCCGAGGCGACCGAAGAGGTCTTCGGCACGACGCCGCGGCGGGAGGCCTTTCCACAGCTCGACGAGGTCGAACGCGGTCTCGACGGCGAAGCGCACTTCGCCGCTGTGACGGGACTCGAGCTCGCGGATGGCGCCTTCGATCTCTTCCAGCACCGCCGGCGAGAACAGGCGTCGCGTACGCCAGCGCATTGCGAACAAATGACGGAGCGTGCGCTTCAGATTCATGGCGTCACCAGCTCCCCGAGGCGCCGCCGCCGCTGAAACCGCCCCCGCCCCCGCTGAAGCCACCGCCGCTGCCAAATCCACCGTGGCCCCCGAAGCCGCCACTGCCTCCCCCCAGGCCGCCCCATCCTCCACCGCCCCAGCCGCCGCGCGAATGGCTTGACCAGCCCCTGCGCGAAATACCGGCGAACAGGGCGAGCACGGCGGCGAAGACCCCGGCGAGCAGCGCGAGACCGAGAATCTTGGCGATGATCCAGACGATGCCGCCCATGACGCCACCCGTGACGAGCGCGCCGATACCCCGGCCGAGGATGCGATTCAGGATCGACGACGCGATGATCGTGGCGATGAACAGCACCGGCAGCAGACCGCCGAGATCCGGCACTTCGCCGTGCCAGGCACGGTCCGGCTCCGGCAACGGCTCGCCGTCGACGACACGCATGATCTGCTCGAGACCGGCGTTGATGCCCCCGTAGAAATCGCCTTGTCGGAAGAGCGGCGTGATGGTCTCCGCGATGATGCGCTTGGAAGTGGCATCCGTGAGCGCGCCTTCGAGGCCTTTGCCGACCTCGATGCGCATGCGGCGATCGTTCTTCGCGATGAGCAGCAGCACGCCGTCGTCCACCTTCGCGCGGCCCAGCTTCCATTGATCGACGACGCGGATGCCGTACTGGGCGATGTCCTCCGGCTCGGTGGTGGGCACGATCAGCACCGCGACCTGCGAGCCCTTGCGGGCCTCGAACGCGGCGAGCTTGTCTTCCAGCGCGGCCTGTTGCTCGGCCGTGAGCGTTCCCGTGAGATCGGTGAGGCGCACCTCGAGCGGAGGTACCGGAACTTGCGCGTACCCGATCGCGCTCAGCAGTGCCGCTGCGCAGAACGCGATCCAGTTCCGCGGGAACGCTCGACTGCGATGGCGAGTGCCACCGCAGATCGCGGATGCGACGCTGGAAGCGGCCATTCGCTCCGGCTACTTCTCGGGCGCAGGCGTGGCAGGCGCGGGCTGCGCGCCAGGCGTCGAGGAGCCGAAATCCACTTTCGGCGGCGTGGCGATGGCGGTCTCGTCCGCAACGGTGAAGTTCGGCTTCACTTCGAAGTCGAACAGCTTCGCGGTGAGGTTCGACGGGAAGCGTCGCACCGTGGTGTTGAACGTGCGCACGGAGTCGATGTATCGGTTGCGGGCCACGGTGATGCGGTTCTCGGTGCCTTCGAGCTGGGCCTGCAGGTCGCGGAAGTTCGCGTCCGCCTTGAGGTTGGGATAGGCCTCGGCCACGGCGAACAGGCTCTTCAGAGCCTGCGTCAGCTGCCCCTGCGCCGCCTGGAACTGCGCGAAGGCCTGCGGGTTCGCGAGCAGCTCGGGCGTCAGCTGGATGGAGCCCGCCCTGGCGCGCGCCTCGGTAACGCCGGTGAGCACGGCCTGCTCGTGCTCCGCGTAACCTTTCACCGTGTTGACGAGGTTCGGGATGAGGTCGGCGCGGCGCTGATACTGGTTCACCACTTCGGACCAGGCGGCTTTGACGCTTTCGTCCTGCTCCTGGAGGGCGTTGTAGCCGCAGCCGGTGGTGGTCAGCGCGAGGAAGATGACGAGCACGAGGCGGAGAGCACGCATGGAAATCCCCTGGGTGAGCGTGATTGCCGCAGAGTATAGGGCGGGTCGGGCGCTCGAGGTGGACGCCGCAGGTGCGGCCGGCCCGTCGCGCCCGCGGGGCCAAAAAAAAGCCCCAGGCTTTTCAGTCTGGGGCGTGAAATGCGGACTTTCGATGAAGGGAAGGAAGTCCGCTAGGGGATTCAGTGCAATCTGGCCCAGTGGAGTATCTTGATGTCCTCTGATTCCAGGTCGAAACTCTGCGCCAGCAACACCCGCAACTGCTTCGTCCCCTCGCTCTTCTCGAGCGGCTGGCGAAGCTCCACGACCCCGCTCCATTCGCCGGCGTCCGGCTTGCGCCGGGGCTTGGCGCCGGAGGTCACGAAGTGGGTGTAATACTTGGCGGCCACGGCCCGGAGACTAGTGCGGCGGGGACGCAGGCGACCGTGAAACGATCCACAGAACCCGGACGGACATGACCCGCTTCAGGCCCCCGGAACGCCCAGGTTCGAAGTACATCACACCCCAGGGCGAGCGCCGGCTGCGCCAGGAGCTCGAGCAGCTCTGGCGCATCGAGCGTCCCAAGGTGACCCAGGCCGTGGCGGAAGCGGCGGCGCAGGGCGACCGCTCGGAGAATGCGGAATACACGTACGGCAAGCGCCGCCTGCGCGAGATCGACCGCCGCGTGCGCTTCCTGCGCAAGCGGCTCGAAGGCATGACGATCGTCGATCGCGCGCCGGGCGACCCGACCCGTGTCTTTTTTGGTGCATGGGTGACGCTGGAAGCGCAGAGCGGCGACACGAGCCGCCATCGCATCGTCGGGCCCGACGAGTTCGACCGCGAGCCCGGCTACATCAGCATGGACGGCCCGCTCGCGCGCGCGCTCATGGGCAAGCGGCTGACGACGAGCTGAGCGTCGAGCTGCCCGGCACCGGGCCGCAGACCTTCACGATAGTGGACGTGCGCTACGATTGATTAGGCAGCAAAAACCACGCTTTTGCTGCCGGCAACAGCCGATGTCCGCAAAGCGCCGCAGGCGACTCTTGCCAATCTGCTCATGATCGCGCGCGACCGGCGCGCCGGGTCGCGAATCCACCACTCCAGGACCCGGCGTACAGCTTCGCGCCGCGCAGCTCCGCCAACTCGAGCGAGCAGGTTGTGGCAGGCCGTCACGCCCGAGCCGCGCATCGCTATCACCCTCGCCGGGCGAGCGCCCGCCCAGCGTGCGCTGCCAGCGCTCGCGCAACTGCGCCGGCGAGCGAAACCGCCCCTGCTCGTCCAGATTCCCGGCGAACGGATGATTCACCGCACCCGGCACGTGCCCCGCCACCGCATCGATGGTCTCGTTGCGCCCGTCGAATCGACCGCCGCGCGCGCATCCACCAGCACGGCATCGCCTTTGGCGAGCCGGCTCTGCAACCCGGCCGTGCTCACCGGCTCGACGGCGACGCGCGCGGAAAGAATGTTCGCGCGGCACGTGATTCGACGGCGGCTGAAACCGGCAGCCCCGCTGCGTTGCCACGCGGCGAAGCCGCCATCCAGCACGGCCACGGCTTCGTGCCCGAGCCAGCGCAACATCCACCACAGGCGCGCGGCATAAGCGGAGCTGCCCTGGTCGTAAGCCACGACCTGAGTCTGGTCATCGATGCCCCAGCGTCCCAGTGTCACGGCGAACTGTCCGGGTGACGGCAATGGATGCCGCCCGCTCCGAGGAGTGATCGCCGTGGACAGGTCCCGATCGAGATGAGCGTAGAGCGCACCCGGCACGTGCCCTTCGGCATACGCCTGCGCTCCCCATTCCGGCCTCGCCAGATCGAACCGGCAGTCGATGACGGCCCAGCGGGGATCGCGCAGCGAGGCCGCGAGCTCGCTCGCGGTGACGAGTGTGTTCGGCATGAAGTGCATTTTCGGCGCGACCGCCTTGTCGTTACAATCCTTTCCCCGGCTCACGGCGTGGAAGATCATGGCGATCGAGGTCTACTGGGGCAGCGGCAGCGCGTACTCCTGGCGGGTGCTGCTCGCTCTCGAATACAAGCGCCTCGCCTACACGGCCCACCAGCTGCAGTTCTCCAGGCAGGAGCACAAGGCGCCGCAGATCCTGAAGATGAACTTCCGCGGCCGCGTCCCCATCCTCAAGGACGGCGACTACGTGGTGTTCGAGTCGCTCGCGGTGCTCTACTACCTCGATCGCAAATATCCCGACCCGCCGCTCTTCGGCCGCTCGCCCGAGGAGGGCGGCGTCATCATGCGGGTGATCTGCGAATACCAGGCTTACGTGGAAGAGCACGTGGAGCGCATCGCCCGGGCGTTCTTCTTCCCGGACCGCAAGCACGATCCCGACGAGCTGGCCAGATCCATGCACGCGGTCGGCAGCGAGGCGCGCTCCATCGAGATGCGCCTCGCCAGATCCGACTGGGTCGTGGGCGACAGCTTCTCCGCGGCGGACGTCGTGATCTTCCCGGGGCTGCAGACGCTGCTGCGCGCGCTCGACAAGCCCGAGGCCCGGGAGCTTTCGGCGCGATTCCTGCCTCTCGAAGTCAACTATCCGGCGCTCGCGCGCTGGCTCGCGCGGGTGGAGCAGCTCCCGGGCTACGAGCACACCTATCCGCCGCACTGGCGGGCCTGAGCCGGGCGGGCGCGGAAGCTGGCAACTGCCGGTCGCCATTGATAATCTGCGCCCGCGTTTTGACTGCAGCAGGATCATCATGACCCACAAGGTTTACGTCGAGTTTCCCGGACGCATCGTCATCGTCGGCTTCGGCAGCATCGGCCAGGGAGTCCTGCCGCTCATCTTGCGTCACATCGGGATCTCGGCGGACCGCATCACCATCGTCACGGCGGACGAGGCGGGCCGCGCGGAAGCCGACAAGCTCGGCGTGAAGGTCATCCAGGAGCCGCTCACGCGCGAAAACTTCCGGCGCGTGCTGAATCCGCTGCTCGGCCGCGGCGATTTCCTGCTCAACGTCTCGGTGGACGTCTCGAGCATCGCGCTCATCAAGCTCTGCTGGGAGAAGGGCGCGATGTACCTCGACACCTGCATCGAGCCCTGGCCGGGCGGCTACACCGACCCCGCACTCCCGGCCTCGAAGCGCACCAACTATGCGCTGCGCGAGGAAGCGCTGGCGCTGCGCCCCGGCAACGCCCGCGCGCCCACGGCAGTGATCACGCACGGCGCGAACCCCGGCCTCGTCTCGCATTTTGTCAAACAGGCTCTGCTCAACATTGCCGCCGACATGGGCGTCGAGGCGGGCACGCCCAAGTCACGCGCCGAATGGGGCGAGCTCGCGCGCACGCTTGGCGTGAAAGTCGTCCACATCGCAGAACGGGACACGCAAGCCTCCAACGTGCCGAAGCGGCCCAACGAGTTCGTCAACACGTGGTCCGTGGAGGGCTTCGTGAGCGAAGGCGCGCAGCCGAGCGAGCTCGGCTGGGGCACCCACGAGAAGAATTTCCCGCGTGACGGCAAGCGGCACGAGTCCGGCTCGCAGGCGGCTATCTATCTCATGCAGCCGGGTGCCGGCACACGCGTGCGCACCTGGACGCCGCTCGCCGGGCATTTCCACGGCTTCTGCATCACGCACGGCGAGGCCATCTCTATCGCGGATTACTTCACCGTGCGCGAAGGCGCGCAGGTAGCGTACCGGCCCACGGTGCACTACGCCTACCACCCCAGCGACTCCGCCGTGGTCTCGGTGCACGAGTTCGCCGGCCGCAACTGGCAGCTGCAGGACAGCATCCGCATCCTCATGAACGACATCATCAGCGGCGTCGACGAGCTCGGCGTGCTGCTCGCGGGCCACAAGAAGAACGCATACTGGTTCGGCTCCCAGCTCTCCATCGAAGAGGCGCGCAAGCTGGTGCCTTACAACAGCGCCACCAGCCTTCAGGTCACCGTCGCCTGCCTGTCGGGAATGATCTGGGCCATGGAGAACCCCAATCAGGGCCTGGTCGAGCCGGACGAGATCGACTTCCGTCGCAATCTCGAGATCTGCGCGCCGTATCTCGGGCCGGTGGTGGGCCAGTACACGGAGTGGACTCCTTTGCAGGACCGCGAGCGGCTGTTTCCCGAAGACCTCGACAAGAGCGATCCCTGGCAGTTCAAGAACGTTCGGGTCATCTGGTGATGGCGACGGACGCGAAGTCCACCAAAGGCACGCTCAAGCCCAACTCCCAGAAGTCCTGGCGCATCCAGGACTCCCTCGACCTGTACCACGTCGATGCGTGGGGCAAGGGCTATTTCTCCATCAACGCGGCCGGCCACGTCGTAGTCCGGCCGGACATGCGTCCCGAGCGCGAGATCGACCTGCACGAGGTCGTCGAAGGGCTCAAGGCGCGTGACCTCACCACTCCGGTGGTGGTGCGCTTCTCCGACATCCTGGCTCACCGTCTGAAGCACCTGCACGATTCCTTCGCGCAGGCCATCGCCGAGAACGAATACCAGAACCGCTATGCGGCGGTGTACCCCATCAAGGTGAACCAGCAGCGGCTGGTCGTCGAGGAGGTGTACCGCTACGGCAAGGAGTTCGGGTTCGGCCTGGAGGTGGGCTCCAAGCCCGAGCTGCTCTCGGTGATGGCGATGACGGAGAACGAGCCGTCGCGCCCCATCATCTGCAATGGCTTCAAGGATGACAGCTACATCGAGGCGGTCACGCTCGCCACGAAGCTCGGGCGCACCATCATCCCGGTGGTCGAGAACTTCGAGGAGCTGGGCCTCATCCTCAAGCACGCCGAAGCGTACGGCGTGCGGCCACGCATCGGCGTGCGTGTGAAGCTCTCCAGCGAGGGCTCCGGTCGCTGGAGCGGCTCGGCCGGCGACAAATCCAAGTTCGGCCTCTTCATCACCGAGGTGCTCGCGCTCTTCGAGACATTGAAATCGCGCGACATGCTCGATTGCCTGAAGCTCGTGCACTGCCACCCGGGCAGCCAGCTGCCGGACATCCGCAGGCTCAAGGACGCCATCAACGAGCTCGCGCACGTCTACGCAGAGCTGAAGCTGATGGGCGCCGGGCTCGAGTACATCGACGTGGGCGGCGGGCTCGGCGTGGACTACGACGGCAGCGGCACCAACTTCAGCTCCTCGATGAACTACACGCTCATCGAGTACGCGCGGGACATCGTCTATCGCATCGCGAACGTCTGCAACGCACGCAAGATCCCGCATCCGATGATCATCAGCGAGTCGGGGCGCGCCATCGCGGCGTATCACAGCGTGCTCATCTTCGACGCGCTCGGCTCGTCCGCGCTCGACAAGTTCGAGATCGGCGACACCAAGGCACTCACCGGCAGAGGCGCCCGCGACGTTCCCCAGCCCGTGAAAGACCTCGCCGACGCGTATCGCGTGGTGAGCGACCGCCGGCTGGTCGAGTGCTATCACGACGCCGTCACCGCGCGCGAGCAGGCGCTGCAGATGTTCAACCTCGGCCTGCTGTCGCTCGAGTTCCGTGGCATCGCGGAGCGGCTCTTCTGGGCCACCTGCGCCAGGGTGCGCGACTGCTGCCGCCGGCTGGAAAGCGTCCCGGAGGAGCTCGAGGACCTCGAGTCCATCCTCTCCGACACCTACTTCTGCAACTTCTCGGTGTTCCAGTCCCTGCCGGACAGCTGGGCCATCGAGCAGCTGTTCCCCATCATGCCGGTCCACCGGCTGGACGAACCGCCGACGCGCACGGGCGTGCTGGCGGACATCACCTGCGACTCCGACGGCAAGATCGACCGCTTCGTCTCCATGCGGGACGTCAAACGGGCGCTCGAACTGCACGAGCTCGAGCCGGGGAAGGAGTACTACCTGGCCGCATTCCTGGTCGGCGCCTACCAGGAGACACTGGGCGACCTGCACAACCTCTTCGGAGACACCCACGTGGTCCACATCCGCCTGCACGACGAGGGGGGCTGGTGGATCGAGGAGATCGTCAAGGGCGACACCGCCAACAAGGTGCTGGAGTACATGGAGTACGACGTGGAGGAGCTCTACCCTGCCCTCGCCAGGGACTGTGAGCGGGCGGTGCGCGACGGGCGGATGACCATCGGGGAGAGCCAGAGGCTGAAGCGGTTCTACGAGGGCGAGCTCAATGGCTATGCCTACCTGGAGCCGCCGGGCGAGTGAACGTTGCGGGCGCGCATCAAGCGCGCCCTACCGCCACGGTTGTTTACTTCGCGGCGCGGGCGGGAGTAGCATCCGGCGCAGTTGGTTTTTGTTCACAAGCGAGTCTTCGGGATGACGACGATCTACGTGGGGAACCTCCCCTTCAATGCCACCGAGCAGGACGTCCGCGCGATGTTCGAGCGTCACGGCCCGGTGGAATCGGTCAAGCTCATCAACGATCGCGAGACGGGCAAGCCGCGCGGCTTCGGCTTCGTGGATATGCCCCAGAGCGAAGCGCAGACGGCCATCCAGGCACTGAATGGTTTTCAGATGAACGGCCGGCCGTTGCGCGTGAATGAAGCTCAGGAACGTCCGCAGCGCCCGCGCCAGGGCGGCGGTCCGTTCCGCCGCTGATCCGCGCTTCCGCACCCGCATACCCCCGGGGTCAGATCTTGCATCGTGCAACGGCTGCGCGATGCAAGACCTGACCCCTTTTTGTTTGCGCGCCGCACGCTCACAATGCGTGGCGTCCACGCGTCGGGGAGAGGACATGCGGATCGTGAACAAGCTGGGTTTCGCGCTGGCGGCAGGCGCCGTCGCGTGGATGCTGGGTTGCGCCACCGGTGAAGGGACGCGCCAGACCACGGCAGCGGACCTGGACCGCATCCTCGCTGGAGACCACCGTTCGGCGGAGAACCGTGCGCGCGACGTCTACCGCCATCCCAAGGAGACCCTGCTCTTCTTCGGCCTCCGCCCGGGCATGACCGTCGTCGAAGTGTGGCCGGGCCAGGGCTGGTACACCGAGGTCATCGCTCCACTGGTGCGCGAGAAAGGAAAGTACTACGGAGCCACGTTCGCCGCGGATCCCACCAGTCAGTACCTCACGGACATGATGGCGCAGTACCGGCAGAAGCTCGCCGCCCGCCCCGAACTCTACGACAAGGTGCAGGTCACCACCCTTTCCGCCGACGGCGGCGGCATCGCGCCGCCGGGCACCGTGGACATGGTCGTCACCTTTCGCAACCTCCACAACTGGATGGCGCGGGACTGGGCACCGCAGGCGCTGAGCACCATGTACGAAGCGCTGAAGCCGGGTGGCGTGCTGGGCATGGTCGAGCACCGCGGCAATCCCGCCGTGCCGCAGGACCCGCAGGCCAAGAACGGCTACGTGAACGAGGATTACGCGATCAGGCTGGTGGAGGCGCAGGGCTTCCGGCTGGTCGCCAAGTCCGAAGTGAACGCCAACCCGCGCGACACGAAGGACTACGAGCAGGGCGTGTGGACGCTGCCGCCCACCTACCGCCTGGGTGATCAGGACCGGGAAAAGTACACCGCCATCGGCGAGAGCGACCGCTTCACGCTCAAGTTCGTGAAACCGGAGAAACGCTAGCCCTCACCACATCTCCTTGAGGCGGGCGCCGACGTCGACGGAGGATGACGCGGCGTCCTGCAGGTTGGACTCGCCCAGGCCCGAGCCTTCGAAGCTGCGGGTGTCGAAGCACTTCTGCACCTTCTCGCCGAGGAAGCGGCTGGGGCCACCGCGTGCCGTCGAATCTCCCGAGCGCTGGGCGGTGAGCGGAAAGCGACGCGGCGCCAGCAGGAACAGGGAGTTCTGCGCACGCGTCATCGCCACGTAGAGCAGGCGGCGCTCCTCTTCGATCAGCTCGGGCTTGTTTCCGGCGAATTCGGAAGGGAAGCCGCCTTCCACGACGTTCAGCACGTATACCGTGTCCCACTCCAGGCCTTTCGCCGCGTGCGCGGTGGTGAGCACGAGGTAGTCGTCGTCGACGGCGGTGCCGCTCGTCGGCTGCGGCGGGTCCAGCGTGAGCTCCGTGAGGAAGCGCTCGCGTGAAGGGTACTGACCGCTCAGCAGCTCGAGCTGGTCGAGATCGCCGATGCGGGTATGGAAATGCTCGTAGCTGCGCTCGAAATGAGGGCGGTACCACTCGCGCGCGAGATGCAGCTGGCCGCTCCACTGTCGCTCCGGTTCCGTGAGCGTGCTCATGAGATCCAGCAGCTTGCGCCATTGCACGCCGAGCGCCGGCGGCGGCTCGAACGCCTGCAGGGCGCTGAAGCTGCAGTCTGCCGCCTCGAAATGCTCGATGGCCTTGCGTGAGTTCGCAGGGCCGAGGCCGGGCAGGAGGTTCAGCACGCGAAATGCCACCACGGTATTGCGGGGATTGTCCGCCCAGCGCAGCACGGCAAGCAGGTCCTTCGCGTGCGCAGTTTCGACGATGCCCGCGCCGCCATGTTTCAGAAAAGAAATCTTGCGGCGCGAGAGCTCCGCTTCGATGGCATCCGAATGCGCCAGCGCCCTCAGCAAGACCGCCTGCTTCCTGAGCGGTACGTTTGCTTCGCGGCGCTTCTGCACTTCGATGCAGACGAACTCCGCCTGCGCCTGCGCGTCGCCCATTGCGACGATGCCGGGCCTGGATCCCTGACCGCGGAGCGAGAGAAGATGCTTGCGCGTGGCTCGCGGCGCGTCGGCGAGCAAGGCATTGGCACCATCGAGCACCAGTTGGGTGGCGCGATAGTTCTGCGCGAGCGTGACCACTTCCGCGGGCGGATTGAAGCGCGCCGCGATTCCCAGGATGTTGTCGGTCGCGGCGGTGCGGAATGGCTGCACGGCCTGCGCGTCGTCGCCAGCTACGACCAGACCCGAGCCGTCGGGCTTCAACGCGTGGACGATGTCCACCTGCAGGCGATTCGCATCCTGGTAGTCGTCGACCAGCACGTGATCGAAGTGAGCGCTCACGTGCTGCGCGAGGCGCGGCTCGGACATCATGGCATGCCAGTAGAGCAGCACGTCGTCGTGATCGAGGATGGCGCAGCGCTGCTTGCGCTCCACGTAGTTGCGGAACAGCCGCCCGAGATCCTCTTCCCACTGCGCGCACCATGGGAAGTATTGAGCCAGCGTCTCCGCGAGCGACCGGCGAGTGTTGACGCGGCAGGAATAGATCTGGAGGCAGGTTTCCTTGCGCGGGAAACGCTGATCGCGGTTCGCGAGGCCGAGCTCGGCGCGCGTGACCTCGAGCAGTTCGGTGGCATCCGCACGATCCGCCACCGTGAAACGCGGGTCGAGCTTCAGATGCTTGCCGTAGTGGCGCAGCAGGCGATTGCCGATGGAATGATAGGTGCCCGCCCAGGTGAGCCGCTGCGAGATGGTGTGACTCACGCCGCCCAGCGGCTCGTTGAGCGCTTTCTTCACCACGTCGTGCGCGCGGCGGCGCATATCGCCAGCCGCCCGGCGGGTGGACGTGAGAATGAGGATGCGCGAAGGGTCCACACCCTGCATGGCGAGATGCGCAACGCGGTGGGCGAGCACATCGGTCTTGCCGGTGCCCGCCCCGGCCTGGATCGCGAGGGGCCCTGCCTTGAAGCCGCGCGGGGCCACCGCCTCGCCGTGAGTCACGGCCTTGCGCTGCGCGCCATTCAATTTTTCGAGGTGTGACCCGGTCGACATGGCGCGTAAGCCTATACGATAGGGCCCATGACCATCGAGAAGCGCAGCACCTATTTTCGAGGCCGGGTCATCACCGTGACGGTGGATGACGTGATCCTGCCCAACGGACATCGCACGCAATTGGAGCTGGTTCACCATCCGGGCGGCGCGGCGGTGGTCGCCGTCGATGCGGAGGATCGCGTCTGCCTGCTGCGGCAGTATCGCCACGCGGCGGGCGGCTGGCTGTGGGAGCTGCCAGCCGGGAAGCTCGAGCCGGATGAGCCGCCACTCACCACCGCGCAGCGCGAGCTCGTCGAGGAAGCAGGCGTGAGCGCCCATCACTGGGAAAGCCTGGGCCGCTCGTTCAGCTCGCCAGGGGTGTTCGGAGAGATCCTGCATCTTTTCCTGGCCACGGGGCTCGAGCCCGCGGCCGCGGCACCCGAGCCCAGCGAGGTGTTCGAGGTGCACTGGTTGCCGTTCGAGCAGGCCTACGGGTGGGCGATGGACGGCACCATCAACGATGGCAAGACGGCTCTGGGCCTGCTGCGCGCGCTGGATCGCCGCCATGGCGGCACCGCTGCGCGGTGAGGCTGCTTTCCGTGACGCAGTGCTCAGCGAGAGGCGGCGACGGCGGGTAATTTGACCTTGCCGGGGAAGGCCGGCGCGACGCCAACCTGCCCTTGAACCCATTCAGGAAAAAGTTTCCGCGCAACGAGGCTCCGGAGCCGCCCGGACGGGATGCCGACGAGTTCTCGGTCGACGACGATCCGCTGTCCCGCACCTCCAAGGTCCGCGGCGGCATCGAAGTGATGCACATCCAGACGGACGACACGTTCAATCCGTATCAGCGCCATCCCGAGGATCGCAAGGCCGATGGCGGCACCAGGCGCGACCTGCGCAAGCTGTCCGAGCACATCAAGCTGATGCGCGAGCTGGAAGAGCGCAAGAAACGCGACGATTGAGCTCATTGGCAAAAAGTCGCCTGCGGCGCTTTTTGCGGATGTCAGCTTCGTTTCCGGCGGCAAAAAAAACGTGGTTTTTGTCGCCTGCCCTGCTCAATGAGCCAAGACGCCACCTGCCGACGCGGTGGGGTCCACGCCGAGCTGCTTCAGCAGGCCGTGAGCGCGCCGGCTGCCCGTCTTCAGCCAGATCTCGTAGAGCCGCAGGATGTCCTCGTCGCTGTGGCGGTGCGAGGACTCGCTCACCTCGTTCAAGGCATCGACCATCGGCTGGAATTTCGCGGCCAGCTCGGCGAACACCTGGCCAAGCACCTGCTTTCTTCCGCGTGACAGGAGCTCCGCGAGCGCGCCATACGCGCGGCCGCCCATGGCGATGTGATAGTCGATATCGATGAGCTTGCGTGCGAAACCCTGCGCGAAGAAGCCCGCCATGAATAGCGACACGTCGCCGAGCCTCTGCAATCCGCGGTTGCGCTCGCCGGGGCTCGGCGCCTCGAACGCCTCCGACATCAGCACCACCAGCGGCTTCAGGCGCATGCCTTCGGGTGTGCGGTCGTAGAGCGCTTCCGACCTCGCGAAGAGCGTCAGGAGGTTCACCACGTAGTGCTCGGTTTGATCCTCCACCGCCACCCGCTGGTGCGCGAGCGCAGCGTGCAGGGAATCGCGGAAGAATTCCCGCAGATTCGAGACGGTGAGCAGTTTCTCGGGCTCGTCATGGTCCTGCATCGCCAGACCTCCCGGCTCCGAGTTGACTCCGCCGCGTGCGGCAATTCCGTGACGGAGCGCGCTCATTTCCGGCAGCGCGCCCGTCCTGCGGCAAGTCCCTACCCCGACTGTGCGTCATTGCCGTACCAGTCCACCTTTCGTGTGAGGACCATCAAGGTGGCGAGCAGGGCAAACAGCGCGATCGACCCGGCCAACAACGAGTAGTCCTCCGACGTCACGAGGAGATACAGCAAGCCGTATACCACGGCATAGATGCCGCCCGACGCGCCACCGGCCGCACGACTGCGCAGCACGCCGGCGAGATAGACGCCGAGCAGCGCACAGAGTGCCGTGGCGGCCGCCAGATACGCGCACGCGAAGCCGATGTGCTCCGCCAGCGCGAGCAGCAACAGATAGAACACACCGAGCGCGAGAGCCAGCAGGCCGTACTGGATGGGATGCAGCGGTCGCCCGACGATGCGCTCGAACAGGAACAACGTGAGCAGGCTCAGGCTGACGAACAGCCCTCCGTACTTCACCGAACGCGTGATCTGCTGGTAGAGATCGACGGGCTGCACCAGGTCGACGCCGAACGCGCTCTTGTCGAGCTCCTCGCGCGTGATCTGGCCATCGAGCCAGAACGACCCGAAACTGCGTTTGAGATCGAGCACCTGCCAGGTGGCCTCGAAGCCACTCCGCGTCACGGCCCTCGTCATGGGCAGGAAGCCTCGCGTGAACCCCGGATGCGGCCAGTTGCCCTTGACGCTGACGCGCGTCGCGCGCGCGAGTGGCAGGAATGCGAGAGACTCCGTGCCACCGATCTGCAGATCCACGCCGACCTCGAGCGGCCCGGCGCCAGGGGCGATCGGCAGCGCGCGCATCATCACGGGCGTCTCGAATGCGCGTGCCGGCTCGAGCTCATCCGTGTACTGGCCGGACGTCACCTTGAGACCCTGCACGCCGCCGGGATCACCTATGGGGATGAGAAGCCGCGCGCGTTCCGGATGGAGCGCGGCGGAGCTGTCGCGAGCCGCCAGCCTGGCCAGTTGCCGGTCGATGTCGAAACGCGCGCGACCTTGGATCCTGGCCGCGTAGACAGGTACCTCGTACATGCCAACCTTGCGCCCGCTCGCAGCCACGTCGACGCCCGCCTGGATCTCCAGACTGTCCGGCAACACGTACCACTCGCGGGTGAGCACTTTGTCCGCTTCCGCCGGAATGCTCACGGGGATGGCGATCACCGGCCCGCCGACGGACTGCCGCCCACCCCAGCCGCGCGCCACGGCGTCCACCGCCCGGGCCCGCGACTCGGTGCGCTCGAAGATCAGGCCCTTCAGCATGGCGAGCGGAATCATCATGAGGACCGCCACCGCCGCGACGCAGATCGCCTTGAGCAGGGCGGAGCCCGTATCGATGTTCATCTTCCTTGCCTCCCGGTGTGACCGGGAGGCAGTCTCACGGGAGCCGATGGCATACCGGTGGGGCAACCATGACGAATCCTGGCGGGAGGCTGCCGCTGCCGCGGCTCGCGCAGTATCCTTTCCCGACCCCACGGCGCATTTATTGCTGGATGGCATGCCATGAAGGAACTCGCACTGGTCATCGGCAACAAGAACTACTCGTCCTGGTCGCTCCGGCCCTGGATGCTCATGAAGCACCTAGGCCTGGAATTCCGGGAGCTGCAGGTGCGGCTGGATACGCCCGAGTTCAAGGATGAAATGGCCCGGCACGGGCCGAGCGGCAAGGTGCCGGTGCTCAAGCACGGCAATCTCGTCGTCTGGGACTCAATGGCGATCTGCGAATACCTCGCCGAGCTCGCGGGGCACGGCTGGCCAAAGGCGAGCGAGGCCCGCGCGGTAGCACGCTCCGTCTGTGCCGAGATGCATTCGGGGTTCACCAACCTGCGCACGGAGTGGCCCATGAACGCGCGCGCCCGGAACCGGCGCACGCTCATGACCCCTGGCCTCGAGGCCGACATCGACCGCATCGACGAGATCTGGATGGACTGCAGGCGCCGCTTCGGCGCGAGTGGCCCGTGGCTGTTCGGCGAGTATTCGGTGGCGGACGCGATGTACGCTCCGGTGGTGCTGCGCTTCAACACCTATCGCGCGCAGACCTCCGACACGGCGCGCTGGTACATCGCCACCGCACTGGAAGACGCCGCCCTGCAGGAATGGGTACGCGCAGCTCAGGAGGAGCCCTGGAGCAACCAGGACGAGAACGTGGGCCTGACGCGGCCGAAGGATTGATCGCCACGCCGATCCGAGGCAACGCGGCGCGCGGAAGCTCTAGAATGCGCCCTCCAGAGCACCGGAGGTCGTCATGCGATCCACTGCGCACCTGATGTCGGGCTGCCTGGCAGCAGGCCTTTCCGCCGTAGCGCTCGCCGCACCTGCGCCTTTCACACCGCAGGATCTCGTGAGCCTCCGGCGTGTGAGTGATCCCGTCGTCTCGCCGGACGGCCGCTACGCCGTCTTCTCGCTGAGAGAGACCGATCCCGAAGCCAACAAGGGCCGCACGGACCTGTGGCTCGTCGACCTCGCCTCGGCTACCTCATCGCTCAGACGCCTCACACAGCATCCCGCGAATGACGGCAGCCCGCAGTGGGCTCCCGACGGCGCGTCGATCTACTTCCTCTCCACACGCTCCGGCTCCTCCCAGGTGTGGCGGCTCGCGCTCGCCGGCGGCGAGCCCTCCCAGGTGACGGACTATCCTCTGGACGTCGGCACCCTCGAGGTTTCGCCGAAAGGCGACCGCCTCGCGCTCTCGATGGAAGTCATGCCGGATTGTGCGGACCTCGCCTGCACCAAGGCCCGGCTCGAGGCGCGCGAGAAGAGCAAGGCCACCGGACGCGAGTACGACCGCCTGTTCGTGCGGCACTGGGACACGTGGAGCAACGGAACGCGCTCGCATCTCTTCGTCGCGCCGCTCGCGCAGGGCAAGGCCGGCAAGCCGGTCGACGTCAGCCGCTCGCTGGATGCGGACATTCCCTCGAAGCCTTTCGGTGGCCAGGAAGAGTTCGCGATCAGCCCCGACGGCAGCCGCATCGTGTTCTCCGCGCGCATCGCCGGACACGACGAGCCCTGGTCGACCAATTTCGATCTGTACGAAGCCGCGATGGACGGCTCGGGCTCGCCACGGAACCTCACGAGCGCCAATCCCGCCTGGGACACACAGCCCGTGTTCCTTGCGAACGGCGATCTCGCATATCTCGCGATGTCGCGCCCCGGCTTCGAGTCCGACCGCTTCCAGCTCATGCTGCGCGATGCGAAATCCGGCACGGCTCGCGCCGTGGCGAAAGACTGGGACTACTCGATCGCGCATCTGGCAGCGGCGCCCGGCGGCCGCACGCTGCTCGCGTCGGCCGACGACGTCGGCCAGCATGCACTGTTCTCGATAGACCCGACTCGCGGCAAAGTGCTGAAGATCGTCGGCAACGGTCAGGTCACGGCGTTCTCGGCAGCAAAAGACGCGGTGGTCTTCGGCCTCGCCTCACTCGCGGCTCCCGCCGACCTCTACCTGGCACGCGTCGGCTCGAACAAGATGCGGCGCCTCACTGCCGTGAATGCAGACGTGCTCGACAAGCGAGCGATGAGCCCGTTCGAGCAATTCAGCTTCAAGGGCTGGAACGACGAGACCGTGTACGGCTACGTGATGAAGCCCTTCGACTACAAGGAGGGCGAACACTACCCGATCGCGTTCATCATCCACGGCGGGCCGCAGGTGGCGTTCGGCAATGCATGGAGCTATCGCTGGAATCCGCAGGCCTTCGCCGGCCGCGGCTACGGCGTGGTGTTCATCGACTTCCACGGCTCCCCGGGCTACGGCCAGGCGTTCACGGACTCCATCAGCCGGGATTGGGGCGGCAAGCCGCTCGAGGACCTGCAGAAAGGCCTGGCGGCGGCCACGCAGAAATACCCGTGGCTCGACGCCGACCGCGCCTGCGCGCTGGGAGCGTCCTATGGCGGCTTCATGATCAACTGGATCGCCGGCCAGTGGCCGGAGCGCTTCCGCTGTCTGGTCAACCACGACGGTCTCTTCGATCACCGTATGATGTACTACTCGACCGAAGAGCTCTGGTTCCCCGAATGGGAGCACGGCGGGCCCTACTACGCCGATCCGCAGGCGCACGAGCGCTTCAATCCGGTGAACCACGTCGCGAAGTGGAAGACGCCGATGCTGGTGATCCACGGCGAGCAGGATTTCCGCGTCCCCTACGAGCAGGGCCTCGCCACCTTCACGGCGCTCCAGCGTCGCGGCATCGAGAGCCGCCTGCTCGTCTTTCCCGACGAGAACCATTGGGTGCTCAAGCCCGCGAACAGCGTGCAATGGCACACCGCGGTGTTCGACTGGCTGGACGCGCACACGCGCAGGTAGGTCAGCGCCGCTGGTAGCGATGGACGGAGTCGGCTCCGCCCGGCTGGATGGGGCGCCCCGCCGAATCGAACGACTCTTCGGACAGCACGAGCTCGTCCGCGGTGATCTCCACACGCATCTTCAGGCGCACCATGCTGCCTGCCGCCTCGGAGCTCACGCGGCACGAGCTCGCCTCGTTCGCGCCTTCGAACCCCGACTTGTCCTTCTTCCGGGTCCAGAGGATGTCGCAACCGTCCATTTCGACGAGGTCCTGCGACGTCATGCTCTTGAACAGATCCTTGTTGCGATGCGCGTCGCGCCAGCGCAAGGGCTCGGCGAACGACCACAGGCTCTCGACGATGCCGCGGCCCTTCACCACCTTCAGCGCGATGAAGCGCTGGGTGAAGATGCGACGCGGATCGTCCGCTGCGCTCTCCTGCACGTAGTACGTGTAGTCGCTGACGCGCGGGGCATACACCGGCACGATGTTCACTTCCAACGCAGCATGAGGCTCGCGACCCGCCTCCTCGTCAGCCTTCACCTGGGCGAGGTTGGTATAACGGCCTGGCAGCAGCTCGCCGAGCTGCGCAAGCTCCGCTTCCTGCTGCTTGCGCGATGCAGCGAAGCCGATGCTGGTGAGGAGCATCGAGAGGATCACGATCCGTCTAACCATAGCTGGCCCGCCACTCCGCGCGATAGGACAACCCGAGCGCCATCAGCTTCTCCAGCAGCTCTGCGTAGGAAAGCTTCGCCGCGCGCGCCGATTCGGCGAAATCCTCTTCTGCCTCGAGATTGGGATTGGCGTTCGCCTCGAGCACGTACGCGTTGCCGTCCGCGGTGACGCGGAAATCCATGCGCGCGTAGCCCGAGAGGCCCAGCGCCCTGTAGATACGCCGCGAAAGCTTGTCGAGGCTCGCCAGCGTGGCCGGCGGAAGATCTTCCGCCGCCCGGGTGGTGATGCCGTACTTCTCCTGGTAACCCTTGTCCCACTTCACCTTGCGCGTGGCGATGGTCGCGAGCGAGCCTGGCATGGTGCCGAACACCATCTCCCAGACCGGCAGACGGGTGAGCCGCTCGTTGCCCATGACGCCCACGTACAGCTCGCGCCCCTCGATGTATTCCTCCACGAGTGCATCCGACTTCACCTGCTCGTGCACGAACTCGACGCGCTCCTTGAGCCGCGCGGCGTCCTCGACGACGGAGGCCTGGGCGATGCCGAGCGAAGCATCCTCCACGGTCGACTTCACGAATAGCGGATATCGCAGCTTGCGTGGCACGTGGAAACGCGCACCGCGGCGGAACACGGTGAACTGCGGCGTCGGGATGCGGTGATAGGCAAGCAGCTGCTTGCAAAGGAATTTGTCCCGCGACAGGAGCAGGCCGCGTGGATTGCAGCCCGTGTAGGGCTGGCGCATCAGCTCGAGGAAGGCGACCACGTGCTGATCGTACGTGACGATGCCGTCAAACTCTTCGAGCAGGTTGAAGACGATGTCGGGCTTCCAGTCTGCGATGGCGCTGCGCAGCTCGGTGAGGCTGTCCAGCACGCCGACGCAGCGCACTTCGTGGCCGGCGGCCCGCAGCGTGCTCGTCACGTCGTACTCGGTACGCCATTCATCCACTTTCTTTTGACTGTAGCCCTCCAGGTTTTCCGGAGGCACCAGGCTCGCGTGCACCACGACGAGCGTGCGCAGCTTCTTCATAGCGGAAGCTGTGGAGTCTCGCCCTGGCCGTAGAGGCGTACGAGGCGTGCCAGCATCCAGCGGGCGTGACGCAGCGCATCGCGACGGCTGCCGCGGACGTACAGTTTCAATTTTTCGCTACGTTCGATGAGCATGCGCAGGATCTGCTGCGCAGTGTACCGCTCACAACCCAGCTCGCGCGAGACCGTTGCCACCAGTGCCGGACGGGCTGCGCGCAGCAGCGTGCCCACCCGCGGTGCGCTGGCCCGCAGCCGTTGATTGCAGAACACCTTGATCAACAATTCGTCCGCCACGCCGCGCCGATAGTAGCCGCGATGCGCGAGCTTGCGGCGATAGTGCTGGGCGAGCGTGCGCGTGTTGGTGTGCAGAGGCTCGACCCGGCTCCTGTCGCTCACCGCAGCACGTTTGCCGCGCACGCTGGCCATGATCTCGTCCACCAAGGACAGCTTGTGGAAGGCGGGCCAGTCCGCATAGCTGCTGCGCCAGTTGGAGCGCGGCTTCAGCCACACGGCGAAGGTCTCCGCAAAGTCCTCCGTCGGATGAGCCTGCGCGTACCACTCGCCGAGATGATGGACGTAGCGCCGACTTCCGGGTCGCGCGCGGTAGCGATGCGGGTAAGGCAAGGACGCGGGTCCGAACACTTCGCGCCAGCGCTTGCGGCGGCGCAGCCGGTACGCATTGTCGAGCGCATGCCCTGCCTCGTGCCGCAGGATGCGCATGAGCCAGCGGGAATTGCCTCCTTCCGCCTCGCGCATGATGCGGCGCTCGAGGCGTTCGAGGCGCGGGTGCGCAAGATAGAACGGCATCGCGATGCCCGGCACGCCGTCGGGCGAGAACCATTCTTCGGCGAGCCAGACGTGCGGACGGAATCGGATGCCGCGGCGCTTCAATTCCTCGTACAGCTGGTCGACGTGACGTGCGAGCGGCGAGTGCTCCACCGACAGGCGCAGGTCGCAGAAACGCTTCGTCAGCAGCTCCTCGTCCGGCAGCCGCGTCCAGGACGGCCCTTTCCTGCGTCGTGCAGACAGGGACCGTCCCGGAGAGGCGCGCCTGGCGGCTCGGGAAACCGGCATCGACTGGGACCTCGGGAGGCGGGATCGATCGTTCGGGTTTGGTCCGAAGCTTACCCGATCCCCGACGCGACTATCGACGTTGAGCGTGGGCCAGGAGGCGGCCCGCGAAACCCTCGATGAGCTCCCGGCGCACGAGGCCCGAGCGCCACGCGGCGGGGATGGCCTGCGCCCCGAAGTGCGCGCCGGCCAGCTGGCCATAGGCGGCTGCTACGGCGTCGCAGCCCCCACCGAGGTTGGCCACGCGCAAGGCCCCGTCGGCAAAGGATTCCGCGGCCTCGAAGGCCCACAGCGCCGCGGCGAGTGCCTCGGCGATACCAGGCCCCGTCCGCGGCGTACGCCCGCGCGCTTTGGCCAGGAGATCCTCGACCTTCTCACGGACACGGGTGGCATCCGCGAGCTCGACATCCGGATCGACCACCCGGCTGCGCGGCTCTCCGGAGAGGGCGGCATGCAGATACGCCGCGAAGAGCCGACAGGTGTCCAGCGCGCCCGGCGCCTGACAGGTGATGCGGGCCGCCTCGCAGGCGAGATGGGCCGCATCATCCACCGAACCGAAGCCGAACATGACGGTTGGGGCGATGCGGGAAAGCAGCTCCGGATCGAGATGCCTGGGGTCGTGCGAGCCGGGGTACACCTGGCGCCGCCACTGGGCCCCCGCCAGCGCCTTGGCCGTATTCGCAGTGATGCCGACGCAGTCGTCGGTGGCGGAGAGGTAGCCTTCCTGCTGCCAGTCGGTGAAGCGTTGCACCTGGTCGCGAGGATCGCTTCCGTCGCATTCCAGCAGGCTCTCGGCGATGCAGAGAGCCGTGGCGGTGTCATCACTCCACGCCCCGGGCGGGAGCTCGAGCGCGCCGCCACCGCGAAACCCGGTGACGGGTGCGAACGAGCCGGGCTTGAGGCCCTGGGTGCCGTTGGCCAGGGCGTCGGCGACGGCCAGGCCGAGCAAGGCGCCGACGAAACGGTCCTGCAGGCCATGGCCCGGCGCCAGAGCCGGGCCGGCCGGCGCGTTTCCCGCCGGGCCCGCTGCGACGGCCGTCTTCGCCGTGGCCGGCCTCACCGGTGCCGGCCCTTCGGGCGAGCTGGATTTCCGATCCGCCTTCGCCGCGGCGCCGGACTTCGTGCGCTGCGATCGCAGCGGAATCGCCGCAAGCTGCGCCACCGGTCCGCGAGCGTCGCGGCCTGCCAGGTCCTGACGAACTCCACCTGCTCGTCCGTCTCGGGAACGTAATCCCAGGTGTGCGAGCGATCGCAGTGTTGCCACAGCTGGTTGAGCTCCTCGAGTGCGGCCGGGCCGGGCGAGCCGCGCTCGACCAGCATGCAGCCGGCCACCATGCCCGTGCGCCCGATGCCCGCGTGGCAGTGCACGTATACCCGCCGGCCACTGCGCAACTCGCGATCCAGGTGGCGCAGGATGTCCACCATGTGGTCGCGCTTGGAAGGCAGACTGTGGTCGCGGATCGGGCGGCGCACGTAGCGCACGCCCGGCGGCAGATCGAGATCGTAAGGATCGAACTCCTCGGGCATGGTGAGATCGAGGAACGAATCGATGCCAGCGTCCATCAGCGCGCGCAGCCGCTCGCGCAGCTCGGCGGAAGATCTGGTGCCCTTGCGCGGATGCTCGCCCGCGAGGAACTCACCGGGATACACCCAATAGCAATTGGGCAGCGGGCGCTCGGGAAAAGGCTCAGCGGCCATCGAGCTGCTTGAAGTCGAACAGCACCGGGTCCGCGAGCGTTCCCGGCTCTACGTTGCGCAACGCCGAGAAAATGGTCTCGGTGCGGCCCGGGAAGTCGCGCTCCCAGTCCGCGAGCATCTTCTTCACCGCAACGCGCTGCATGTTGTCCTGCGAGCCGCACAGCTTGCAGGGAATGATGGGAAATTCGCGCCCGCGCGCGTAGCGCTCGATGTCGCGCTCCGGCACATAGGCGAGCGGGCGGATCACCACGTGCGCACCGTCGTCGGAGCGCAGCTTGGGTGCCATGGCCTTGAGCCGCCCGCCGAAGAAGAGATTCAGGAACAAGGTCTCGACGATGTCCTCACGGTGATGGCCGAGCGCGATCCTGGTGATTCCGTTCTCGGATGCGAAGCGGTACAGCGCCCCGCGGCGCAGGCGAGAACAGAGCCCGCACATCGTCTTGCCTTCCGGAATCACGCGCTTCACGACGCTGTACGTGTCCTGCTCGATGATCCGGTACGGCACGCCGAGCCGTTCGAGATACTCCGGCAGCACGTGCGCGGGAAAGTCCGGCTGCTTCTGGTCGAGATTCACGGCGATGAGCTCGAAGCGCACCGGCGCGCTGCGCTGCAGCGACAGCAGCAGGTCGAGCATCGTGTAGGAGTCCTTGCCGCCGGAGAGGCAGACCATGACGCGGTCGCCCTCGCGGATCATGTCGAAATCCTCGATGGCCTTGCCCACGAGCCCACGGAGGTGCGCCTGCAAACGCTGCAGGGTGCGCGAGGGCCTTGGCGCGACGGCATTCATGGGGAGCGGAATTGAAAGCTAAGCGGCCGCGCTGCTCAAGCCGGCTTCGAGATATTTGCTTTCGACATATCGCAGGAAGGCCGCGGCGGAAAGCGGCTTGCCCGTGGCCGTCTGCATGAGCTCGTTCACCGTGACCTTGGCGCCGATGGCGTGGACGTTGGTGCGCAGCCAGGTGAACAGCCCTGCGAACTCGCCCCGCGCGACCTGTTCGTGCAGGTCGGGCATGTCGCGGCGCAACCCTTCGTAAAGCTGGGCAGCGATGACCGCGCCGAGCGCGTAGGACGGGAAATACCCGAACGAGCCTACCGCCCAGTGGATGTCCTGCAGGCAGCCTTCGGCATCGTTGGCCGGCCGGATGCCCAGACGCTGCTCCATACCCGCGTTCCATGCAGCGGGAAGGTCCTTCACCGCGAGAGCGCCGGTGAGCAGCTGCTTCTCGAGCTCGTACCGCAGCATCACGTGCAGCGGATACGTGACCTCGTCCGCATCCACACGGATGAGGCTGCGGCGCACCCGGGTGAGATGGCGATAGACGTTGTCGTACTCCCACTCCGGCCCGGTGACGGCGAAGTGCTTCTCGAGCAGGGGCTTGAGGTAGTGCACGAAGGCACGGCTGCGGCACACCACCATCTCCATGAGCAGGGACTGGCTCTCCTCCAGCGCCATGCCGCGGTCGCGGCCTACCGGCTGGTCGCGCCATTCCTGCGGCAGGCCGAGGTCGTACATGGCATGGCCGGTCTCGTGCAGCGCGCCCAGCAGGCCGGAGAACGCGTCGTTGGGATCGAACCTGGTGGTGATGCGGATGTCGCCCGGCACGCCTTCCGTGAACGGATGCTGGCTCTCGTCGAGGCGGCCGCGGTCGAAGGGAAAGCCGATCGCCTTCATGATCTCGACCGTCAGCGCGCGCTGCTTGCCGGCCGTGAACTTGCCGGTGAGCGGCAGCAGCGGCTGCTTCTCCTGCAGGGCGATCACCTCGCGGATGAGCGCGGGCAGGCGGCGCGACAGCGCCTTGAACATCGCATCGATCTCGGCCGTGGTGACGCCCGGGGTGAACTCGTCGACCAGCGCGTCGTAGGGCGCAAGGTTGAGCGCCTGGCCGAGCAGCGCCGCCTTGTCGCGGACCAGCCGGACCACTTCCTCGAGATGCGGCGCGAAGAGCTCGAACTTGCCTTGCTGGCGCGCCTCGAGCCATTGCGACTCGGCGCGCGAGGTGGCCTTGGCGAGGCGCGAGATGAGCGTCACGGGCGTGGCGATGGCGTGGTCGCGCTGGCGGCGCATCTCGCGCAGGTTGGCGATCTGCCAGTCCTCCAGCCCCTGACCGTTCGCCTGGGCGCGGTCGAGCAGGCGGGAGATGCGGGGTGAGGTGAGGAGCGCATGGTGCTCCGTCTCGAGGGCGGCCAGCTGCTCGCCGCGCACGTCCGCGCTGCCTCTCGGCATCATCACGGCTGCGTCCCAGCGAAGGAGCGAGAGCGCTCCGCGGAACGCGTGAAGGCGGCGAAACTCCTGCTCGAGCTGCTTGTACGTCGAGGCCGACATGGCGGATGGCACCAGATTTCTTATGGCGTCCCGGAATCGGGGAGCCCGGAGGCGGAACGCGCGTGGGAACGGGCGCTAGTCTACCAGCGACCTCGCTCCCGGCCGGCCAAGTCCAAGATTAAATCCAGACCTTTCAGTAAGTTGCCTCCAACGGCGGCGATTGACAGGGGGGCGCCGCCCCCCGTCCGCTCAGACCCCCGCCAGAAAGATCGCCAATGCAAGCCCGAACGCGATGACCCACACCAGGGAGCGCAAGGTCGCCTGGTTGGCGACATAACACAGGATGTAGGCGACCCGAGCCACGACGAATGCGACCGCGAGGAAGTCGACCCTGGCCTGCGGCGCACCCGCCAGGTGGGCCGCGAACACGCAGGCGGAGAAAATGGCGAAGGCCTCCCAGGAGTTCTGCTGGGCGGCATGCGCCCGGGCCGGCAGGCCCTCCTGGCGGGCGAGCCATTCGCGGGGCCGGCTGTTGTCGAAGCCCCTGCCCGCACCCTTCGCGAGCGCCGAACAGAGCAGCGGCAGGACACCGGAGACGATCACACACCACAGCGCTACGGTCATACGGCTCCCTTCAGCTTGATGATGCGCGCTCAGGCGAGCGAGGTGAACCAGCTGGGCCCGTAGACGACGAAGATGCCCGCCGCGGCCGAGATGGCGAGCAGCAGCACGAGCGTGAGTCCGATCAGCAGGCGTCTCATCTTGCGAGAAGGGTCGTCGTCCCGTGGGAGGTGCATTGTAGACTTCGCCGCCACCTCGCACGAATCGCCCATGCCGCTCAGAATCTGTTTCATCGCTTCGGAGGTCACGCCGCTGTCCAAGACGGGCGGCCTGGCCGACGTCACGGGGGCACTGGTCAAGTTCCTCCATGGTGCCGGGCACGACGTGCGCCTGTTCACTCCGCTCTACGCGCAGATCGATCGCAGCAAGCTGGTGATCACCCCGGTCGAGAGCCTGCACGAGGTGCCACTCGAGGTCGGAACCCACCATTACCGGTATTCCGTGCTGCGGGCGCGGCTGCCGGGCTCCCAGGCCTCCGTGTACCTCATCGACTGCCCCGCGCTCTACGAGCGCCAGAGCCTGTATACGACCGATCCCGACGAGCACCTGCGCTTCATC
>JBGAIL010000263.1:0-5663 GCA_044225565.1 Steroidobacteraceae bacterium
TTTGGCTTGAACTCGCGCAGCACGGCGACCGGCAGGAGATGTGCGGCAGGCTCGACGACGACGCGACCGTTCGTTACGGCGACGACGGTGTGATCGCTCGCGCGGCGCACGTTGAACGCCGTACCCAGGGCGGTGACGGTGGCATCGCCTGCACGCACCTTGAAAGGCCGGGACGCGTCCCGAGCGACTTCGAACAGAGCTTCCCCGTGCGAGAGCGCGAGCTGGCGTTGCCGGCTCGTGAACGTCCACTCGAGGCGAGTGTCGCCACCGAGCGTGACGGTGGAGCCGTCGGTGAGGTGGACCACGCGATTCTCGCCGACGCGCGTCATCATCACTTCCTGCGACGGATGCGGCGAGATCCAGCCGTTTGCGAGCATCACCCACGCCGCGGCCATCACCATCAGAGCGAGCGCAGCGGCGAGGGCGGCGCGGCTCGTCAGCCGCCACCCGGAAGAGCGCTTGCGCGCCTGCCAATCGCTCAACGGGACGGAGCCGTCGTAGGAATCCCGCTCGAGCTGCCATTTCCCTGGGGCCTGCGGCGGCTGCATCATCCGGAGCGAGCGCGAGATCTGCTCGAACCGGTGAAAGGCCTCGGCATGCCGCGCGTCCGCTCTCATCCATTCCTGCCACGCGAGGGTCTCCTCCACGGAGAGGCTGGAGTTGGAGAGCCTCCCCACCCAGTCGGCCGCCTGGAGCTGGAGCGGATCGTGCTCGGCATCTGCCCGGAAGGGCTCGCGGCGCTCGTTCATGACGACCTCCCGTCGGTTCCGCTCCGGTCCAGGTGCGCCCGGCAGGCTGCGAGGGCGCGCGCCACGTACTTGCGCACCATGCTTTCCGAGATCGACAGCTCCGCGGCCACGGCGGCGAAGTCCTTCCCGTAGAACTGATTCAGCACGAAAGCCTCCCGGCACTTGGGCGGCATGGCCGCGATGAGCCGCTGGAGGCTCGCCATGGCCTCTTCGCCCAGAAGCTGCCGTTCCGGCGTGCGCGCGTCCGCGAATTCGTGGAACGCAGGCAACTCTTCCACCTGCAGCCGGACTTCCTGGCGCCGCTGGCGGTCTATCGCGATGTTCGCGGCCGTCCTGAACAGGAAGGATCGCAGATAGCTCACCGCGCCCGGCTGGTCGAGGCTCAGCAGCCGCACATAGGCTTCCTGCGCCACCTCGCGCGCTTCCTGGTAAGAGCGGCAGCGGCCCAGGAGGAAGCGGATGAGCGCCTGGTTGTGCTCCCGGAAGAGCCGTTCCACGAGCTGCGCGCGCGCCGTATCGGCAGCCGGCAGGGACGGGCGCCTGGGATCGTCGGGTCGGGTACGCCATCGAATCAAGGGCGCCTCGGGCTCGCTCGGCTCTCTCAACTACTATATGAGACGAACGGCGGGGCGAAAATTGGAATCGGCTTTCGCCCGACCCGAGGACTAGACGCGCCACCTGGACTCCATTCCGAAAAACCGGCTTCCGTTCGTCTCACATGCAGGCACCGCCGGGTGCCGCACGGCATCGGATACATACGAGAAGCGGGGAGTCGAGATGAGCCACCGACGAGTTCCATCAGTCCTGAGCGTCCTGGGCACGGCTCTCGCCGCCGCGGCAGCGCTGCTTCTGCGGTCCGCGCCCGCCGCAGCGGATCTCAAGGACACCATCGCCTTCGACGTTCCGGCGCAGCAGCTCCCTTCGGCGCTGAGCCGCTACTCGGAACAGGCCGGCGTGCAGATCACGAGCCCGGGGCAGCTCATCGAGGGCAAGACCTCGCAGGGCGTGCGGGGCCGGCTCGAAGCCGGCGTCGCACTGGAGCTTCTGCTCAAAGATACCCAGCTCCGTTACGACATCATCGACGAGAGGACGGTGGTGATCATGCCGGCGTCGGCTGGGGCCGAGGCCGCGAGCCTGGATGCGCAGGCCGGGCACGGCCCCTTGCGCTTCGCGGGAAACGGTATGCAGGAATCCTCTGCGGAGGAGAGGGCTTCTCCGATCGGGCAAGACGCCTCCCCGGAGCGCGATGGGCGCGCGGGTAAATCCTCCACGGCGGGGACGGATCTGGCGCCATCCCTCCAGGAAGTCACCGTGACGGCTTCGCGAATCGAGCGCAGCGGCTTTCGCGCGCCCACGCCTACCACCGTGATCACCGCAGCGGATCTGCAGAAGAGCGGCGCTGCGGACATCGCCGGCTATCTCAACGAGCTGCCGGCATTCTTCCCGACCGCGACGTCGACGACCACGACCCTCTCCTCGCGCGACCGGGGCGGAAACTTCATCGACCTGCGCGGCCTCGGACCTTCGCGCACGCTCGTGCTGGTGAACGGTCGCCGCCACGTGCCGACCCTGGCCAATGGATCCGTGGACCTCAATGCCGTTCCGTCGACGGCGGTGAAGAAGATCGAGGTCGTCACCGGAGGTGCATCCGCGGCGTGGGGATCCGACGCCGTGGCCGGCGTGGTCAACGTCCTGTACGACACCGACCTGCAGGGAGTCCGCTCCGACGTGCAGCTCGGTGCTTCGCAGAAGGGGGACGACGAGGAGTATCGCGTCTCGGCGGCAGTCGGCGACCGCATTCTCGATGGCCGCGGGCACTTCATGCTCGCTGCGGAGGTGCACCGGAATTTCGGCGTCGCCCATCAGTCGGATCGTGACTGGGGCAGGCAGCGCTGGCAGCGCATTCCCAATCCGCTGGACACTGGGCCGGGGGATGGCCAGCCCGCCACGATCACCAGGGACCACGTCAGTCTCGCCATCGCGAGCGATGGCGGGCGCATCCTGGGTCCCGGCCCGGTCGCGGGGCTGGAGTTCGCAGCTGGCGGAGCGCTCGTGCCCGTGCAGTTCGGCTCCCCGCTGGGCGGCCCTTACATGGTCGGCGGCGCCGGCCCCAACATGGCCGACGCGTTGACGCTGTCGGTGCCGTACCAGCGCCACAACCTGCTCGGGGCCTTCCAGTACGACTTGAGCCCGGACCTGCGCTTCTTCTTCGAGGGCTCGTACAACGAATCGGAATCGGGCTCGCCCTTCGTCCCGCCTTTCGCTTTCGGCGTGCAGCTGGAGGCGGACAATGCGTTCGCCGCCGAAACCACCCGCCAACAGGACCGGCATTCCGCCATCACGGTCAGCCGGACCAACACCAGTCTGGGCATGATCCCGCTGGATGACCTGCTCCCACACCGAGCGCGCCGTGCTGGGGTTCGAGGAGGCTGGCCGATGCTGGTCGTGAACGTGTACTACCAGCACGGCGCCACGCAGCTTCCGCAACCGCAGGCGAACAACCGCATCAGGCGAACGCTCTCGCAGTGGATGCGGTCACCGAATCCCGGCTTCCGGCGAGATCGTGTGCCGTGCGGCGCTGGACCTCGCTTCGCTGCGCGCGCGATCGGCGGCGGCTGCAGCGCACGCTCAACCTGTTCGGCTTCGGCTCACGAGGCGACGAACCATCGACATGTGACGGTTTTGGCTGCTCAGGCGCGGGTGGCTGGGGAGGTGGTGGCTGCGGTCAGCGGCGGCAACGTCCGCGCAGCTGTGGGCCGGGCCGCTGTCGGTGGCGCTCGGTGCGGAATCCCGCCGGAGCGATGACCCGCAACCTCAGTTCATCTCGAAGGCCGACGCCAGTTCGCGTAGTCGTAATCCCGAAGCCGTTGCAAGGCTCCTTCAGCGTTCGCGAAGCATTCGGCGAGCTCGCGCTGCCGCTGCTGTCGCAGCAGCCGTTCGCCAGTTCCCTGGAGCTGAATGCCGCCATCCGCCGGACGGACTACAGCACCATCGGCACCGTCCATACCTCCAAGCTCGGCGCCGTCTGGGTGCCGCACGAGGGGATCCTCGTGCGCGGCGCCGCATCGCGGGACATCCGCGCTCCCAACATCAGCGAGCTGTTCACGTCCCGGGTCCTGTCGTTCTTCTCGCCGGTGGACCCTTGCGACGCCACTTCCCAGGCCGGCGATCCCACGGTGGCCGAGAACTGCCGCGCGGCCGGCCTGCCGTCGAGCTTCGAGAACCAGGCGAGCATCGTTCCCATCGTGAGCGGCGGCAATCCGTCGCTGCACGAAGAGGACGCCCGCGTGCGCACCGCCGGCCTCGTCCTGTCGCCGGGCTTCGCGCCTGGATTCCAGGCCGCCATCGACTGGTACGACATCCGCATCCGCGGCGCCATCAATGCGCTGCCTCCGCAGCTCCTGCTCGATCAGTGCTACGGGGCAGCGATCCATCCGGCCGCCGTGTGCTCCGCCATCCATCGTGGCTCCGATGGGCAGCTGGAGCAGGTCGACGGCTCGCTGCTCAACATCGCCTCCACCCGCAGCCGTGGCATCGACGCCGAGCTGGACTACGCACTCGAGGCGCAGCGCGTGCATCCGTCGATGCAGGGCACTTTGCGCTTTCGTCTGCTGGCAAGCCACGTGGTCGAGAAGGCATTCTCGCCCGACGGCTCGACCAGCATCGATCGCGCAGGCGAGGTCGGCATGGACGAGGACGGGGTGCCGAAGTGGCGCGCCAACTTCGGTGCGGACTATGGCATCGGCGCCTTCGAGGCACACGCCCAGGTGCGTTACGTGGGCGGCGGCAAGATCGACGTGACGCTCGATGAGGATGACCTCGACCGCAATCACATCGGCCCGCAATGGTATCTGGACCTTTCCGCGAGCCACGCCCGCGAGCTGGGCGCCGCCCGCGTCGAGCTGTTCGCAGGCATCAACAACGTCTTCGACAGGGATCCGCCGATCGCACCCATCGATTTCATCGTCTCACGACAGACCAATACCGGCCTGTACGACGTGATCGGCCGGTATTTCTACGCCGGCATGCGCCTGCGGCTTTGATCCGGACGGAACGATGCGAGCCAAGCCGGACAGACCCGCCCCGGGAGGGGTGATCGCGCGCCGTGCCGTGCTGAAAGGGCTTCGCGCGGGAGGGGCTCTCGCCCTCGCGGCGCCTTTGCTCAATCTGGGGCGCTCACGGGTGTTTGCCGCGAGCGCTCGCGAGTACTCGCACCGGGCGATCGATCTCGTCGGCCGGTCGCTCGTCATCGACATGCTCGGCCTGCTCTCCGTGAACGACGAGGTGCGCGAGCGCTGGGTGGGCGGAAGCGGGATGACGTCCTCCGAGAGGGATGTCTTTCGCCGTTGCGGCATCACCGCCTTCCACAATTCCGTCGGCATCGGCGGGCTGCACGCGCACGAAGTCGTGCTCGAGTACATCGCCGGGCTGAATGGGTTCGTCGCCCGCAACGGTGACGGATTCATCCGCATCGAACGCGCTGGCGATCTGGACCGCGCCAAAAGATCGAAGAAGACCGGCGTGATCATCGGCGTGCAGAACGCAGAGCAGTTCCGCGCACCTGAGGACGTGCGGACGTTCCATGCGCTGGGAATGAGGTGCGCCCAGCTGACCTACAACCAGCAGAATCGCCTCGGCTCAGGGGCCACGGAGCGAGTTGACGGAGGTGTCAGCGATTTCGGAGCGGCGATCATCGGCTCGATGAACGAGGCGGGCATGCTCGTCGACGTCTCGCACAGCGGCGACCGGACGACGCTGGATGCCATCGAGATCTCCAGCAGGCCCATCGCCATCACGCATTCGAACTGCCGCGCGCTCAACGAGCATCCGCGGCTGAAGACCGACGAGGCCATCCGCAAGCTCGCAGCGCGCGGCGGCGTCATGGGGATCGCCGGCCTGCGGATGTTCGTTCGC
>JBGAIL010000264.1:0-4929 GCA_044225565.1 Steroidobacteraceae bacterium
GTAGTCCTTCGGCGGGGCCTTGTCGAACAGGTTGTCGACCGTGGCCGACAGATTGATGTGGTCGGTGAGCTCATACCCGAAATTGAGGTCGAAGATCGTCCACGCCTTCAACTTCCCGGCGCCCTCGCGCAGATAGCCGTCCGGATCATCCGTCGCATACCAGTTCGGCGCCTTGCCGCGCATGTTCATGTACAGCGTGGTGCTCGCCTTCGCGATGTTCCAGGTCACCGAGGCGTTCACGCTGTTGCGGAATTCAGTGCTCCAGTACGGATTGGTGAGCAGATTGAGCACCGGCGAATCCGCATTCTGCTGGTACTTGTGATCCATCATGTTGTTCCAGGACGCCCGCATGTCGAGCGAGCCGAAACGGCCGATATCCTGGCTGAACGCGGCGCTCATGGTCAACGCGGTCAGCTTCTCGTTCGCCACGTTGAACTTCGGCGTGACGAAGGAGATCAGGAAGCCGCCGCTGCGATTCACGAGCGAGAGCGCTTCGACGCAGTTGCTGGACGCTGGATCCTGGATGCCCGAACGGCACTCGTACTCATCACGCAGCAGCTTGTCCGAATCGAGCTGACCGACCTCGTTGTCGATGTTCCAGTGCAGCAGGTCTGCCGTCAGCGACAGCTTCGGGGTCGGCGCGAACACCACGCCCACGTCCCAGACCTTGGCGTTGATGGGCTTGAGTTCCGGATTGCCGCGCGTCTGTCCGAAGTAGGAATTGTAGAACGTGCAGCTGGTGTCGAGCGGCTGACCGTCCTGCGCGCAGGCGTAATAGTCGACCACGCTCTGGAAGAAGCCGCTCAGACCCTGGAACTCATCCGACAAGGTCGGCGCTTTGAATGCCGTGCCGTAGCGGCCACGCAGCATCAGCTGCTGAATAGGGCGCAACTCCAGTCCCGCCATGTAAGTGGCCTTGTCGATCGTCTCGCCGCTCACCCGGTAGGCATCGTATCGGCCCGAAGCCGTGAAGGTCAAAGGCTTGAGCACCGGCACACGCAGCTCGCCCGTGACGGCATAACGCGAGCGCTTTCCCTCGCCCGCCGTTGCGGTGAACAGGAAGGCTTCGCCGTTGGTGAGCCGCTCGTCCGGATCGTAGTTCCACTTCTGCCGGCCCCACTCCGCGACCAGTGCGAGTCCCGCATCACCGGCCGGCATCGAGAAGAGGGCCGGGTTGGTGAGCTGGGCGCGGATCATCGTGTCCGTCGTCTTGGACTTCGACGTCGTGTCGCCCCGCAGACCCGCGAACTCCTCGGGAGTGAACTGATCGTAGAACGCGGCGTAGTTGGGGGTGTAGGTCTGGTAGGCCCCGAAGTACGGATCGAGCCCCTGGCTGGGTCCGAGGATCGGGTCCAGATAGGCGAGCACCGGATCGGTGAGCAGGATGTTGCTGTGCTCGGTCAGCCGCTGCTGCGCCGCCGTGAAGCCCACATCGTAAGTCCAGGCCGACGACATGATCGGTCCGGTGGCACCGAAGGTCGCGCTGTACGCCTTGGTGATGTTCCGGTCCATGTTGTTGTAGAGGCCACCTTCCTCTTCGGGCGAGAAGATGTGCTGCATCGTCATAAAGTCATCGAAGTTGGGATCGTAGAACCCGCCCTCCGGCAGACCATCGCTCGTGATGAAGCGCGTTCCCGTGTTGTAACGCACCTTTTCATGACTCGCGAGGATGTCCGTGTAGAACGACATTGAATCGTTGACATCCAGCGTGCCGTGGAGATAACCGTTCAGCTGATCGGCACCGTTCTGGATGGTGTAGTAGCCCGCGTTGCGCGTGCCGCAGTAGTCGCCGCGGCCGGCACGTGTCTCGAATCTGATGGAATTGTTGAACCCGTTGGTCAAACCGGCGCAATCGGCCGGGCCTTCGTACACATACGCTCCGGAGAAGTTGCCTAAGATCAGGAAGTCGCGCTCGGCAACCTGCGCGGTCTGGCCTTTGTCGAAGTAGTGATCCGTGAGACTTCTCTGATAACCCCAGATAGGATCGAGCTTGCCGTACTCGAGGCCGGCCACGAAGTTGGCGCTGCCGGCGCTGAAACCGGTGGCTGCCGTGATGCGCCGATCGCGACCGCCGCCGTCCTGATAGGTCTGATAGTTCGCGTTGAGGATCGTGCCTTCGATCTTCTTCTTCATCACGATGTTGACGACGCCCGCGATCGCATCCGAACCGTAGATCGAAGACTGGCCGCCGGGCAGGATGTCGATGTGATCGACCAGTTCCATCGGGATACCGCTGATGTTGGTGATGATGTCCGTGCCGTTGTACAGCGCCGGATAGTCGATCATCGGCCGGCCATCGATCAGGTACTTCACGTAGCTGGGCGAGAGGCCGAAGAGACTCAGCGTCTTCGCGCCCTGAGTGAAGCCGCCGGAATACTGCGCACCCTGCACTGCGCCGTTCGAGAACGAGGCCTGCTGCACGGCATCGGCGACCGAGGTGAAGCCTCGCACCTGCAGGTCTTCAGCGGAGATGACCGTGATGGGAGCAGCCGTCTCGATATCCGTACGCTGCGGGATCAGCGACCCGGTGACGGTCACGGTGGCGATCTCGGAGTCCTCATCACTGGCCTGCTGAGCCATTACGGCTCCGCTCGAGCTCAGGAACAAGGTGAGGGAAACGGTCTGGAAGGCGGTGAAACGCGACGTCATGACGCTTTTTCTCCTGGATATCATGTGCCCGGACGGGATGCCGGGAGATTTGGCCGCAGTCTAGACCATCGTTGGGATAAAGCGAAACTACGACAGGACGAAAGGCCTTGTTTTAGCCATCAACATACACATCCGTCGCGCAGCCGCAACGCTGGCGGACACATTTCGAGCGTAGCGCCGGCCTCCTCCGATTCGAATTCGTGACGCACTCGTCATCGTGCAGCCACGCTCCACGAGCGTGCGCCGCCCGGCCATCGACGTGCGACGCATCCGCAAGTCCCGCGCAATTTGCGCGAAATACAGCATGCTCGGCGCGCCGGACAGCAGGGAATGGTCATTGCATTCGCGTCAGCAGCCGCCAAGGAACGACACATGCGCCTCTCCCACGCCCCATCCCTGCGCACGCTGCGCGCCATTGCAGCTTCAAGGTGGCGGCGGACGAGTTGTTCCTCACGCCTTCCGCCGTGAGCCACCAGATCAAGGAGCTCGAAGAGACGCTCGGCGTCTCGCTGTTCGAGCGCAAGACGCGATCGCTGGATCTCACCACCGCCGGCCACGCACTGCTCGAAGACGTGGAGCCATTGCTCGAGGCGCTCGACCGCAGCCTCACGCAGATCGCCAGACGGGGAAGCCGAAGGCGGCTGCGCGTGCTGATGCCTCCATTCTTCGCGAGCGAACTGTTCGTGCCGCGGCTCGCAACGTTCTGCATGGCGCATCCGGACATCGACATCCAGGTGGAGACGCGCGAGGCGCGGCCCGCCGCGCATCCGCCGACTGCGGACATCTCCATCCTCCTGTCGGATGCGCAACCTCAAGGGCTGCAGGTGGAGAAGCTCTTCGAAGTGAAGCTCGTGGCCGCGTGCGCTCCGCAGCACGCTGCGACCATTGCACGACTCGGACGTCACGTGTTCAGTGAGCTCGCGCTCATCGTGCACCGCCCGCGCTCGTTCGCGTGGGTGAACTGGGCCGAGGAGATCGGGCTCGATGCGCCAGAGCCCAAGAGCATCCTCGATGCTCAACACGATGTCGTCCGTCGTGAGCGCGGCCGAGGCGGGGCTGGGTGTCGCGCTCGTGCCGGAAGCGCTGTGCGGGCGCCGCTTCCACTCCGGCTCGCTGGTGCGCGTGTTCCCGGTCGAAGTGCCGATCCGCGAAACCTATTTTCTCGCGTGCCGCGCGAAGGACGTGGAGAAGTCGGAAGTGGCTGCCGCCATGCAGTGGACGCTCGAGGAATTCCGCAGCTTCGACGAGCGCGCTGAACGCAGCCCGCGCGTGCCGTCCACGACGGGTTGAGCCAGGCTCACCCATCGACTCAAAACTATTCGCACCGCGCGCCAGCTTCGTCGCGAAGAACCTCGCGGCCATGAGCCTTTGGTGCCCGGCACGCGGCAGCGTGACGCCGTGAGCGTAAGGATGCCCCATCACGGTTAGAATGCGGCCCCATGAAAACCCTGGACGCCGTCGAGATCGAAACCGCACCCGCCCCCACCGCCAGCGTGATCTGGTTGCACGGCCTCGGCGCCGACGGGCACGACTTCGAGCCCATCGTGCCGGAACTGGTTCAGCCCGGGGAGCGCGCGCTGCGCTTCGTGTTCCCCCATGCGCCAGTGCGACCCGTGACGCTGAACGGCGGGTATTCCATGCGCGCCTGGTACGACATCATCGGGCTCGATCGCAGCTCCGCGCAGGACGAGCAAGGCATCCGTGCCTCGGACGAAGCCATTCGTACACTGATCCGGCGCGAGAACGAGCGCGGGGTACCGACCAACCGCATCGTGCTCGCAGGGTTTTCGCAGGGCGGCGCGATGTCCATCTACACGGGGGCGCGACTTCCGGAAAAGCTGGGCGGCATCATGGCGCTCTCGTGCTACATGCTCATGCAGCAGAAGTTCGAAGCCGAGCGCAGCGAAGCCAACCGCGCGACACCCATCTTCATGGCGCACGGCACATACGATCCCGTGGTGGCGCTACAGCTGGGTGAAGAGACACACCGCGCCCTCCAGGCGGCCGGATATCCGGTGGAATGGCACACCTATCCGATGCCGCATTCCGTTTCGCCCGAAGAAGTCGCGCACATCGGCGACTGGCTGCGGCGCGTGCTGCCCTGAACGCAGTCGGCGCCCAGCGCATCGCAAGCTCGCGCACGGAAAGCCTTCGCCGCCCGAAGGCGGGCGCGCATGCTGTGGCATGCGGTGATGGCAGGCGCCGCGAATTCGTCAGCGAGCGGACGATTCGATCGTGATCGTCGCGCCGCGGACGATCACGAGAGTGATTGTCCGCGGC
>JBGAIL010000265.1:0-4902 GCA_044225565.1 Steroidobacteraceae bacterium
CTCTTTCTCGCGAAGCGAAAGAGCGCGACGCCTTACATCTACGCGTACGACTTGAACGCCGACGCCGCCTTGCACGGGAGCTTCGATCCGGGAGCGACAAGGGCGGCGTGGTCTTCGGCGGAGACATCGACGGCTACAACTCGTACGCGCAGCGCGGCAGTCTGCCGATCGCCGAGAACGTCTGCGAGTGCGGGATGGCGCTGATGCCCTGCTTCGGCCGCCTGCGCATCCTGCGCAACTGGGGCGGGCTCGTGGACATGAGCATGGACGGCTCGCCGATCATCGATCGCACGCCGGTCGAGAGCCTCTTCCTCAATGGCGGGTGGTGCTACGGCGGCTTCAAGGCGACGCCGGCTTCCGGCGCGGCCTTCGCACACCTCATCGCGAATGGCGAGGCGCATCCCGATGCCGCGTCCTACCGGCTGGACCGCTTCGAGACCGGCCACGTCATCGACGAGAAGGGCGCGGGCGCGCAGGCGAACCTGCACTGAGCGGAGGAGACGATGCGCATCACCTGTTGTCACTGCGGCGAGCGGGATTCGAGCGAGTTCGTCTGCCTCGGCGCGGCGCCGCCGGCACGGCCGGATCCGGACGGCCCGGATGCGCTGCGCCGCTTCCACGAATACGTGCATCTCCGCGACAACGTGCGCGGCAAGCATGATGAGTACTGGTATCACGCCTATGGGTGCCATGCGTGGCTCAAGGTGACCCGGGACACCCAGACTCACGAGATGCTCGGCGTGGGTCCCGTGGCGGAAGGGAAGCGGTGACGAAGGGCGGGCAACCCAACCGGCTCGCCTCGGCCGGCAGGATCGAGCGGCGGCGTGAGCTCGCGTTTCACTTCGATGGTCGCCAGCTCGGCGGCTTCGAGGGCGACACGCTCGCTTCTGCATTGCTGGCCAACGGCGTGCGGCTGGTCGGCCGCTCGTTCAAATACCACCGTCCCCGCGGCATCTTCTCGGCAGGGCCGGAAGAGCCCAACGCGCTGGTGGAATTGCGCGAAGGCGCGGCGCGGGAGCCGAACACCAAGGCCACGACCGTAGAGCTGTTCGACGGGTTGCGCGCGCACAGCCAGAACCGCTGGCCTTCGCTTCGCTTCGACCTGCGCGCGATCAATGGCCTGTTCTCGCCGCTGCTGGTGGCGGGCTTCTACTACAAGACGTTCATGTGGCCGGCCTGGGCGTGGGAACGGCTCTACGAGCCGCTGATCCGCAAGGCGGCCGGGCTGGGCAGCGCGAGCGGCCTGGCGGATCCCGATCGCTACGAGAGGTCGCATGCCTTTTGCGACGTATTGGTGATCGGCTCCGGGCCGGCGGGTCTCGCCGCGGCCAGTGCGGCGGCCGCCTCGGGAGCGCGCGTGATCCTGTGTGAGGAGGATTTCGCCTTCGGCGGGCGATTGCTCGCGGAACGGATGGAGATCTCGGGCATGCAGGCTCACGCCTGGGTCACGCGCATCGTGTCGCAACTCGGGGCGTTGCCCAACGTGAGGCTGTTGAGCCGCACGAGCGTGTTCGGTGCCTACGATGGAGGCACTTGGGGTGCTGTAGAGCGCGTCAATGATCATCGACCGTCGACGCCCGCAGGGCAGCCGCGGCAGAGGATGTGGCACATCGTCGCGGGCCAGGCGATCGTGGCAACGGGCGCAGTCGAGCAACCCATCATATTTTCCGGAAACGACAGGCCCGGCGTGATGCTGGCGGGCGCCGTGAGAGCGTATCTCAACCGCTTCGCCGTCACGCCCGGAAAGCGTGCTGCGATCTTCACGAACAATGATGACGCCTGGCGCACGGCGGCAGACCTGCTCGCGTGCGGCATCGAAGTTCCGGTCATCGTGGATACGCGTGAAGCGGTGAGTGCCGAGGTGCGATCCCTGGCTCCGTCCGTGCGCGTCGTGCTGGGGGGTGTCGTCACCGATACGTCAGGCGATCGATCGCTGCGGTCGATCGTCGTGCGATCAGGTGCCGGGGAAGAGCGCGTGGCAGTCGATACGTTGGCTGTTTCGGGCGGGTGGAATCCGCTGAGCGCACTGAGCGGACATCTGGGCGCGAAGCCCGTGTGGAGCGATGTCGCCGGAATTTTCGTGCCGCGGGACGGAAGACAGATGCTTCCGGCCGGCGCCGCACGCGGTGTGATGACGTTGCGTGCCTGCCTGGAGGAGGGGATGCGCCGGGGAGAGGAAGCTGCCCGGGCTTGCGGCCATTCTCCCGGTGCGTCCGGGTTGCCCTCCGCGGTGGATGAGCCCTCGGCCCGACGCACCTTCTGGTCGGTGCCCGGCAAGGGCAAGCGCTTCGTGGACTTGCAGCACGACGTGACCGTGGACGACATCGAGCTCGCGCACCGCGAGGGATACCGCAGCCCCGAGCATCTCAAGCGCTACACCACGCTCGGCATGGGCACGGACCAGGGACGCACAGTGAATGTCGCGGCGCTGGCGCTGCTCGCCGAAATGGAGGGGCGCTCCATCGGCGACCTCGCACCCATCGCGTCGCGGCCGCCGGCAGTGCCAGTCGCGATCGCAGCGTTCGCCGGCGTTCATCGCGGCCGCGAATCGCGGCCCACGAGGCTGACGCCGTCGCACGACTGGGCGGCAAGACAGGGTGCGGTATTCGTCGAGGCGGACCTGTGGATGCGCGCTCAGTACTTTCCTCGCGATACGGAGCGGGATTGGCTGGAAAGCGTCACGCGGGAAGTGAAGGCGGTGCGCAGCGGAGTCGGGTTCTGCGACGTCTCGACGCTCGGCAAGATCGATCTCTTCGGCGCGGACGTGGGCGAGTTCCTGGATCGCGTGTATCTCAACAATTTCGCCACTCTGCCGGTCGGCAAGGTGCGCTACGGGCTCATGCTCCGCGAGGACGGCTTCGTGCTCGACGACGGCACCACCTCGCGGCTCGCCACCGGCCACTACTACATGACCACCACCACCGCCCACGCCTCGAAGGTGATGCAGCACCTGGAGTATTGCCATCAGGTGCTCTGGCCGCAGCTCGACGTGCGCATGATCTCCGCGACGGACCAGTGGGCGCAGCTCGCGATCGCGGGCCCGAAGGCCCGTGAGCTGCTCGGGCGGCTGGTCGATCCCGGCTTCCCACTGGATGGCGTTTCGCTGCCTTTCATGGGAGCGAGGGAGCTGACGGTGTGTGGCGGCATCGAAGCGCGCGTGTTCCGCGTCTCCTTTTCCGGCGAGCTCGCCTTCGAGCTCGCGGTGCCCGCCGTGCACGGTGAGGCGCTCGTCGAGCGCGTCATGGCGCAAGGGAGGCCCTTCGGCGTCACGCCTTACGGTACCGAGGCGCTGGGCGTCATGCGCATCGAGAAAGGCTTCGCCGCGGGCGGCGAGCTCAACGGCCAGACGACCGCCTTCGACCTCGGCTTCGGCCATCTGCTGTCGACGAAGAAGGATTGCGTGGGCCGGGTGATGGGTTCGCGCGCGGCCTTGAACTCCGCGGATCGGCAGGCGCTCGCGGGTTTCCGTCCGGTGGATGGCCGCTCGCGGCTGCACGCCGGCGCTCACTTCATCGCACCCGGCGCGGTAGCGGAGGCAGCCAACGACGAAGGCTTCATGTCCTCGGTCGCGTTTTCGCCGACGCTCGGCACGTGGATCGGGCTCGGCCTGGTGAAGGGCGGGGCGAGGCGGGCGGGGCAGCGGCTCCGCGCGTGCGATCCGCTGCGCGGCAGCGAGGTCGAAGTCGAGATCTGCGCGCCCGCCTTCCTTGATCCTGGAGGGGAGCGCATGCGTGCTTGAGATCGAAGAGCGGTCCGGCTTCGCTTCGGCCGTATTGCTGGTCGCCACCGGAGCGTCGGAATCTTTCGCTGGCTGCATCGCTGCGCGATTCGGCGTCTCGCTGCCATCCGCCGCGGCCCGTGTCACGGGTCCAGGTGTCGAGCTCGCATGGGCGGGGCCGCATCGCTGGCTCGCGCTCACGGAAGGCATGAGCGCACAGGAGTGGGGCAAGCAGCTTTCTTCAGTCTGCGCCGGCAGCGCTGCCGTCTCGCCCCAGGGCAGCGCTCAGGTCATCGTGCGGATTCGCGGCTCGCGCGCCAGGGACGTGCTCGCCAAGCTGTGCGCGCTGGACCTCGATCCCATCGCTTTCCGGCCGGAAGCCGTCGCGTTGACGAAGCTCAGCCAGGTGGCGGTGCAGTTGTGGCGCGTCGGTGAAGGCGATGCTTTCGATGTCGTCATCCCACGCAGCTATTCGCGCTATCTGCGCCGGGCGCTGTCCGAAGCGGCCGCAGAGTACGGCATCAAGGTGCCGGGCTCCACGGTGAGATGGTTCGAAGGTATTTGACCGCGTCGATGTTGCGGCCACATGCGACGACCGCCACAGTGCGCCCGCGCATCCGTTCCTGCAGCGCCTCGAGCCCGGCGAAGGCGACACCGGCCGCACCCTCGATGATCCAGCGCTCGTGGCGAGCCACTTCCCACATGGCGCGGCCGATGGCGTCCTCGCTCACCGTCACCCGTTCCTGAAGCAGCTCGGTGCACAACGGCAGCGTCACCGAGCCCGGCTCGACGCCTCCTGCCGTGCCGTCCGAGACGGTTTCGGATTCCTCGACATCGAGGATGCGCCCCGCCTCGATGGATTGCAGCAGTGCCGTGGAGTTCTCCGGCCAGCAGCCGACGAGCTGCGCACGCGAGCCCGCCCCGCGCAATGCGGCGCCAATGCCGGCGGCGAGGCCGCCACCTCCGACGGAGACGAACACCGCGTCCAGCGAGGGTGCCTGTTCCAGGAGCTCGAGGCCGATCGTGCCTTGCCCTGCGATCACGTCGAGGTCGTTGTAAGGCGAGATGAACGTGCGCCCGGACGTTTCGGCCTCCTTGCGCGCGAGGAGTTCGGCGTCCAGCGGTGGCCCATCGATGAGTCGCAGCTCGGCCCCATAAGCGCGGATGGCATCGAGCTTCGCAGG
>JBGAIL010000266.1:0-4825 GCA_044225565.1 Steroidobacteraceae bacterium
GATGCGGTTGTTCTCGCGGTGGCACATGACGAGTTCCGCAAGCTGGGCTCGCGCGGCGTGCGGCGGCTATGCCGCAAGAATCACGTGATCTACGACATCAAGCACGTCTTCAAGGCGGGTGAAAGCGACGGCAGGCTGTGAAGGTTCTCGTCACCGGCGCGGCCGGATTCATCGGCTCCCACACGGCGCACAAGCTGCTCGCCCGCGGCGACGAGGTGGTCGGCCTCGACAACCTCAACGAGTACTACGACGTCACGCTGAAGAAGGCGAGGCTCGCGCGCCTGGAGAGCCAGCGCAACTTCCGTTTCGCGAAGCTCGATCTCGCGGACGACGAGCCGATGGCGAAGTTCTTCGCGAAGGAGAAGTTCGATCGCGTCATCCACCTTGCCGCGCAGGCCGGCGTGCGCTATTCCATCGAAGCGCCGCATACCTACACCCGAAGCAACGTCACCGGCACGCTGAACGTGCTCGAAGGCTGCCGGCACAACGGCGTGCAGCATCTGGTATACGCCTCCACCAGTTCGGTGTACGGCGCCAATACCAACATGCCGTTCTCGGTGCACAACATCGCGGACCACCCGCTGTCGCTGTACGCGGCGACCAAGCGCGCCAACGAGCTGATGGCGCACAACTATTCCTCGCTGTTCAGGATCCCCACCACTGGCCTGCGCTTCTTCACGGTGTACGGCCCCTGGGGTCGCCCGGACATGGCGCTGTTCATGTTCACGCGCAACATCCTCGAGGGGAAGCCCATCGACGTGTTCAACCACGGCCGGCACAAGCGCGACTTCACCTACGTGGAGGACATCGCCGAAGGCGTGGTGCGCGCGATGGATCGCATCGCCACGCCCGATCCGAAGTGGGACAGCAACGCTCCGGACCCGGCGACCAGCAACGCGCCGTATCGCATCTACAACATCGGCAACAACCGGCCGGTCGAGCTCATGCATTACATCGACGTCATAGAAAAATACCTCGGCCGCAAGGCGCAGATGAACATGCTCCCGCTCCAGCTCGGGGACGTGCCCGAGACCTCGGCCAACATCGATGACCTGGTGACCGATGTCGGCTACCGGCCGGCGACGCCGGTGGAAGAGGGTGTCCACCGGTTCATCGACTGGTTCTGCGAGTACTACGGGTACCAGCGCTAGCTTCGGGCGTCCCTCCGGCGCAGACGTGCGCCCATTGCGGCTGTAGAATCGCGGCCTTTCCAGCGCCGCTGGTTCCTCGAGGGTTCCGCATGCAGGTTTCGCTTCTCGATCTCAAGCCTCAGTACCAGTCGCTCGAACAGGAGATCCTCGAGGCGATCCGCAAGGTTTGCGCCAGCCAGGGGTTCATCCTCGGCCCCCAGGTGAAGCAGCTGGAGGCGGCGGTGGCGGAGTACTGCCAGTGTCGTTTCGGCATCGGCGTCTCCTCCGGCACCGACGCGCTGCTGGTCGCACTGATGGCGCTCGATATCGGCACCGGCCACGAGGTCGTCACCAGCGCCTACACGTTCTTCGCCACGGGGGGCACCATCGCACGGGCGGGGGCGCGGCCGGTGTTCTGCGACATCGATCCGCTCACCTTCAACCTTTCGCCCGCGAAGGTGCGTGAGTTCATCGAGACGAAGTGCGAGCGCCGCGGCGACGATCTGGTGAACCGGGCCACCGGCGGGGTGGTGAAGGCGCTGATGCCAGTGCAGCTCTATGGCCAGGTCACGGACATGGATGCGTTCATGGACATCGCGCGCGAGCATCGCTTGCGGGTCATCGAGGATGCCGCGCAGGCCATCGGTGCTGCCGATGCCGCAGGCAAGCGCGCCTGCAGCTTCGGAGACATCGGCTGCCTCTCGTTCTTCCCCACCAAGAATCTCGGCGCCTTCGGCGATGCCGGCATGGTGGTCACCAATGATGCGGCGTTGGCCGAGCGGCTGGATATCCTGCGCGTGCACGGTGGCAGGCCGAAGTACTACCACGCGCTCATCGGCGGCAATTTCCGGCTCGACGAGATCCAGGCGGCGGTGCTCAACATCAAGCTCAGGCACCTGGATGCGTGGAGCGAGGCTCGCCAGCGCAATGCCGCCTTTTACGATTCGGCATTCAAGCAGGCCGATCTCGGCAAGGCGGTCGAGACACCGGTCGCAAATGCCGGCGTGCGACACATCTACAACCAGTACGTCATCCGCGCGCGCGACCGTGACAAACTGCGCCAGCACCTGATGGCTGCGGGTGTCGGTACCGAGATCTACTACCCTGTGCCGCTGCACCTGCAGCAGTGCTTCGCTTACCTCGGCTACAAGCAAGGAGACCTGCCGGAATCGGAGCGCGCGGCGCACGAGAGCCTGGCCCTGCCCATCTACCCCGAGTTGAAGCCGGAACAGCTGCGGTACGTCGTCGACGCCGTCGCCGGCTTCTATCGCTGAGCCGGTCATGACTGCCGTGCCCGGCCCTCGCACCGCGGTCTGGAAACAGCTCGAGGCCCATGCCGCGAGGCTGGGCACGGTGCACATCCGGCAGTTCTTCGAGCACGATCCTGTCGTGCGCTATGGCCGGTTCCACTGCGAGGCGGCTGGGCTGCTCCTCGACTACTCGCGGCAGAAGCTGGACGAGTCGGCCTTGAGCGCCCTGTGCTCGCTGGCCGATGCCGTCTCGCTGCGCGAGCGCATCGACGCCATGTGGCGGGGCGACGTGGTGAACGTTACGGAGAACCGCGCTGCGTTGCACGTTGCGCTGCGTCAGCCGAAGGGCGGCGGCATAGGTGGGGCGGATATCGAGAAGGCCGTTATGGCGGAGCGCGAGCGCATGCTCGATTTCGCCACGAAAGTGCGCAACGGCCGCATCATGGGCAGCTCGCGCAAGCCCTTCACGCTGGTCGTGAACATCGGTATCGGCGGCTCGGACCTAGGTCCCGCCATGGCCGTGCAGGCATTGCAGCCGTTCACCGCGGGCTCGCCCCGCTGCGAGTTCGTGTCGAACGTGGACGGCTGCCATCTCGCGGACGTGCTGCAGAAGGCGGATCCCCTTACCACGCTGTTCATCGTCTGCTCGAAGACCTTCACCACGCTCGAGACCCTCACGAATGCGCGCACCGCGCGCGCATGGCTGGCCCAGAAGCTCGGTGAGCAGGCCGTTCGCGAGCACTTCGCGGCCGTCTCCGTGAACAAGAGCGCGATGGACCAGTTCGGCGTGCATCCGGAATACCGTTTCCAGATGTGGGATTGGGTCGGCGGCCGCTACTCCATGTGGTCCTCCATCGGCGTGACGCTCGCCATCGCCATCGGCCGCGAGAACTTCATGGCGCTGCTGCGCGGCGGCCACGAGATGGACGAGCACTTCCGCACGGCGCCCTGGCGGCAGAACCTGCCGGTGCTTGCAGCGCTCATCGGCATCTGGAACGTGAACTTCCGCCGCCTGCCGACGCTCGTCGTGCTGCCTTACGACGATCGGCTCAGGCGCTTCCCGGCCTACCTGCAGCAGCTCGAGATGGAAAGCAACGGCAAGTCCGCCACCGTCGAAGGCTCGCCCGTCGAGTGGGATACCGCTCCCGTCATCTGGGGCGAGCCGGGCAACAACGCGCAGCACTCGTTCTTCCAGCTGCTGCACCAGGGTACGCCGCGCGCCGCGCTCGATTTCCTGCTGCCCGCGCTGTCCTCGTGCGGCAACCAGGCACAGCAGAACCTCGCCATCGCCAACTGCCTCGCGCAGGCCGAAGCGTTCATGTCCGGCCAGTCGGGCGAAGGCGTGCCGCAGCAGAAGATCTATCCTGGTGACCGCCCGAGCTCCATCGTGCTGTTCCGGCGCCTCGATCCGGCCACGCTCGGCCGCCTGATCGCGCTTTACGAGCACAAGGTGTACGCGCAGAGCATCGTGTGGGGCATCAACGCCTTCGACCAGTGGGGTGTCGAGCTGGGCAAGAAGGTGGCGGACCAGCTTGCACCCGCCGTGACGAACCCGGCTGGAGATGCGTCCACCGCGCCTGCCGTCTCCGCCCTGCTGAAGCAGGTTGCGCGGTGGCGTGATGGAACGTGAGCGCGACTGAGCCGCCGCTGCGGACGATCCAGATGTTCTGGTTCGGCTCGCCGCTGTCACGGCTCGAGCGCCTGAGCATCGCCTCGTTCCTCGCGCACGGGCATCCGGTGCATCTCCATACGTACGAGGACGTGGGTCCGGTCCCTTCGGGCGCGCGCGTACTGGATGCGACTCAGGTGCTGCCGCGCGAATATCTGTTCCATCATCGCCGCACGGGGTCCGTGGGGCTTTTCTCCGATTGGTTCCGCTATCGCCTGCTGCACGAGCAGGGCGGCATCTGGGCGGACAGCGATATCGTCTGCCTGCGCCCGCTCGACTATCCTGGCGATGAGATCTTCGGCTGGGAGACGGAGCGCTATCTCAACAACGCCGTGCTCGGCCTCCCGAAGGGTCATGCGCTCGCGGCGTGGCTCGCTGCCTGCTGCGAGAATCCGAATCGCATCCTGCCTTACGACAGTTTCTCACTGCGCCTGCGCAAATGGCGCCGGCGTTTCCTGCAGGGCGACCGGCGGGATCGCGTGCGCTGGGGCGAATATGGGCCGAAAGGGCTGACGCACGCAGTGCGGCACTTCGGCCTGCTGTCACGGGCGTTGCCCAGCTGGCATTTCTATCCCGTGCCGTTCGAGCAGTGGCATTCGCTGTACGAGAGCCCGGCGCCGGGCGCGGACGCGTGGCTGGACCGCAGCTATGCCGTGCATTTCGCCAATAACCAGATGCGCTCCCGCCCGGGGTTCGACAAGAACGGCCGGTTTCCGGACGATTCGCCGTTCGAACGGTTGTGGCGGCGGTATGTCAGAAGCGGCGGCTGAGGGAGA
>JBGAIL010000016.1:0-42082 GCA_044225565.1 Steroidobacteraceae bacterium
ATGGGCTCATTACTCTTCGCAATTCGCAAAGTGGGCCCCGTCAGTGCGGTTCATTGCAGACGCAGGTGTCGTACTGATTGTTGTCTTGGCTTTTATCATGCCCTTCGTATTGAGATCCCTGACCTCAAACCTTCCTTGGTGGAAATGATGGCCTAAGTGTCTTCTCGAGGCCCGCGGCGATCGCCGGCAGGCCCATCCTCCGGCCGGGATCAGCCCGCTCCGCCGCCTCTCGCCTTCGCCACTTCGGCGATCACCTCGTCCGCCACGTTCTTCGGCACCGGATCGTAGTGCGAGAACTCCATGGTGAACGACGCGCGGCCGCTGGTCATGCTGCGCAGCTGGCCGATGTAGCCGAACATCTCCGACAGCGGCACGGTGGCCACCACGGCGATGTTGGCGCCGCGCTCGATCTGGTCCTGGATCGAGCCGCGACGGCGGTTCATGTCGCCGATGACGTCGCCGAGGTAGTCGCCCGGCGTCACCGTCTCCACCTTCATCACCGGCTCGAGCAGCTGCGGGCCCGCCTTGCGGATGCCTTCGCGGAAGCAGGCCTTGGCCGCGATCTCGAACGTGAGCGCGTTCGAGTCGACGTCGTGGTAGCTGCCGTCGTGCAGGATGGCGCGGAAGTCCACGGTGGGGAAGTGCGCGAGCACGCCGTCCTCCTTCTGCATCTTGAGGCCCTTCTCCACGGCCGGCACGAACTCGCGCGGCACGGAGCCGCCGACGGTCTCGTCGACGAACTCGAAGCCCTTGCCGCGCTCGAGCGGCTCGAACTTGATCCACACTTCGGCGAACTGACCGGAGCCGCCGGTCTGCTTCTTGTGCACGTAGTGCTCGTCGACGGACCGGGTGATGCTCTCGCGATAGGCCACCTGCGGCTCGCCCATGGTGCCTTCGACGCCGAATTCGGTGCGCATGCGATCGAGCGTCACCTCGAGGTGCAGCTCGCCCATGCCGCGCAGGATGGTCTCGCTGGTCTCGCGGTCGGTCTCGAGGTGCAGCGAAGGATCGGCACGCACCATCTTGCCGAGCGCTGCGTTGAACTTCTCCGCTTCCGCCTTGTTCTTCGCCTTCACGGACACGCTGATCACGGGCTCCGGGAAGCGCATGCGCTCGAGGATGATCTGGTGCTCGCTGTCGCACAGCGTGTCGCCCGTGTCCGTCTCGGCGAGCGAGACGAGCGCGATGATGTCGCCGGCGCGCGCCTCCTCGATGGGGTTCTGCTTCTCGGCGAACATCTCCACCATGCGGCCGATCTTCTCGCGCTTGCCGCGCGTGGTGTTCATGACGGACATGCCCTTGGCGAGCACGCCCGAGTAGACGCGCACGAAGGTGAGCGCGCCGTAGCTGTCGTTGATCACCTTGAAGGCGAGGGCGGCGAAGGGCTCATCGTCCGAGCACTTGCGCTCGCCGACCGGGTTGCCGTCCTGGTCCACGGTCTTGATGGCCTCGACGTCCGTGGGGGCGGGAAGGTAGTCCACCACGGCATCGAGCACCTGCTGCACGCCTTTGTTCTTATAGGAGCTGCCGCAGAGCACCGGATTGAAGGCGCTGGTGATGGTGCCCTTGCGGAGGCACTTGCGCAGCACCTCGGGCGAGGGGGGCTCGCCGTCGGTGAGGTACTTCTCCATCGCCTCGTCGTCCATCTCGAGGCAGGTGTCGACCAGCTCCGAGCGGTACTTCAGGACGTCGTCGAGGATCTTGCGGTCGGAGGGCACGGTGATGCCGAGCTTGTCGGCGAGGCCCTGGCCGTCGCTCACGTCGATGGTCTCCCACTTGGCGTCCTTGTCGTCCGAGTCCCATACGAGGGCCTTCATCTCGACCAGGTCCACCATGCCCTTGAAGTTGTCTTCCGAGCCGATGGGGATCTGCACGGGCAGGGGGCGCGCGCCGAGGCGCGTCCTGATCATCTCCACGCAGCGCACGAAGCCTGCGCCGCTGCGGTCCATCTTGTTCACGTAGCAGATGCGCGGCACGTTGTAGTTGTTGGCCAGGCGCCAGTTCGTCTCCGACTGCGGCTCGACGCCCGCCACGCCGTCGAACACCACCACCGCGCCGTCGAGCACGCGCAGGCTGCGATTCACCTCGATGGTGAAGTCCACGTGCCCGGGAGTGTCGATGACGTTGATCTTCTTCTTGCGCCAGAACGTCGACACCGCCGCCGACTGGATCGTGATGCCGCGCTTCTGCTCCTGCTCCATGTAGTCCGTCGTGGTCGAGGACTTGAGGTCCTTGGTCTCGTGGACGTCCACGATCGTGTGCTTGCGGCCCGTGTAGTACAGGATGCGCTCGGTGGTGGTGGTCTTGCCGGCATCGACGTGGGCGATGATGCCGATGTTGCGGATGTCAGCGAGTGCAGTCGTACGAGCCATGTCGGATATCCATCGGTTTCAGGTTAAAGCACGTCGTGCCCGGGCCTGCCCTTGCGGGACAAAGCCGGGAAATTCGGGGCTACGGACGGCTTGGGGCCGCGTAGATTACCAGTAACTCCCTGATATCACGAATTTCCTTGCGGGCCGCGGCCGGCAGGCCGACACTTCAGATGTCAAATACCCAGCAGGTGCGCCATGAATACCCCCGTGAAGCCCGCCACGGCCGCCCAGGCCCAGGTCCTTTCCCAGCTCGCGCAGGGCATCCTCAGCGGGGGGATCCGGGTGATCGATCTCACCGTGCCTCTGGAGCCTGCGACCCCCACCATCCAGCTGCCGCCGCAATTCGCGCCGTCGAAACCGTTCTCGCTGGAGGAGATCTCGCGGTACGACGAGCGCGGGCCGGCCTGGTACTGGAACAACATCGCCTGCGGCGAGCACACCGGCACCCATTTCGATGCGCCGATCCACTGGGTCACGGGCAAGGACTACGCGGACAACGCCACGCACAACATCCCTGTGCAGCGGCTCATCGGGCCGGCGTGCGTCATCGACGTTTCGGCCCAGGCGCGCGAGAACGCGGACTTCCTGCTCACCCGCGAGGTGGTCGAGCAGTGGGAGGCGAAGCACGGGCGCATTCCCAAGGACTCCTGGGTGCTGGTGCGCACGGACTGGTCGCGGCACACCGGCGCCAAAGCGTTCCTCAACATCGGCGCCGATGGTCCGCATACGCCGGGGTTCCATCCACAGTGCGTGCCGTTCCTGGCACGCGAGCGGGACATCCTCGGGGTGGGTGTCGAGACGGTGGGCACGGATGCGGGGCAGGCGGCGACGTTCGATCCCATGTTCCCCTGCCACACGCTCATGCACGGGGCGAACAAGTTCGGGCTCGCGAGCCTGACGAATCTCGACAAGCTGCCGCCGACCGGCGCGGTGGTCATCGCGCCGCCGCTGAAGATCGTGAATGGATCGGGGAGCCCGTTGCGGGTGCTGGCGCTCGTGGCGGCGTGACTATTTGCGGAACTGGTCGAACCCGCTGTAGTGCCAGGGCCGCACTGCGAACACATAGGCGGCTCCCGTGCGCTGCTCGAGCGGCAGGCTGCGGTCGCGATCCGCGAGGTCCGCGCATTCCCTGAGCGTCTGCTCGATCGCCTTGCGGATCTGCGCGAGGGTGCTGTCCGACATCACGGATCCGAAGAACCGCAGCTCGGCGCGCGGATCCGAGAAATCGGAATCGAAGAACTCCCTGAGCGGCTTCTGATGCAGGAAGCGCTGCATGGGGCCGCCCGGATTCCACGAGAGATTCTGCGTGATGCGCAACCGTGCCCGGTTCCCGGGCTGCAGCTCGATGATGCCGAGGCGGTCGAGCCGGATCAGGCAGCGCTGGATGTCGCGGTCGGTCAGCCGGAAGGACTGCCTGATCTCCTCGACGCGCCAGCGATTCAGCACCAGCCACGTCATGAGCAGCAGCCGCGGATCGCCCACGATCTCGCGCTCCTGTGCCAGGCTCAGCCGGGTGACCGGAGTGAGGCGCTCGCGCATGCTCGCGACGAGATCCGAGAGCTCGAGCCGCAGCAGATCGCAGATCCCGTCGAGGCGCTCGAGGGAGAAGTCGGCCTTGGAGAAGAGGCGCTTGACGCTCGCCTCGCTGAGTTTCAGGCGCCGCGCGACGTGTGCGTAGGTGAGTCCGCGCTCCTTGAGCGCCCGCTTCAGCTCCGCGACGAGTGCCAGCTTCTGGGCCATGACGGAGAAGGTATCACGGAGTAATACCTTCAGCGTACCGGCGTGCTACTTCGCCCACCGAAGTTGCTCGTGGCGAGACCCCTGCCGAGACTCCATCGCCGCCGGCCTTCCATCACGGGCCGAGGGAGTGTCGCCATGAGAAAGCTGCCCCTGGTGGGATCGATCCTGGCCGTTGCGCTGTTGAGCGGATGTACGTCCCTCGGGGGACTCTGCTATCCCGCCTGCCATTCGCAGTCGCGCGCGTCTTCCAGCCTCGTCGACTTCCTTTATCCGGACGGTGAGCCGCCGCCGGTGCAGGATTCGATCCCTGAGCTCAAGCTGCCCTTGCGAGTAGGCCTCGCATTCCTGCCCTCCAGCCAGGCGGAGCCTTCGGCAGGCCTCGAGGCCGCCCGCCGCGAAGCGCTGCTGGAACGCATCCGGGCGCGGTTCGCCGATCGCAAGTTCGTCGCCGAGATCGTGGTGATCCCCGAGTACTATCTGCGCAGCGAGCGAGGCTTCGCCGGGCTCGAAGGCATCCAGCGCCTCTACGGCGTGGACGTGCTGGGGCTGGTCTCCTACGACCAGGTTTCGTACCGGGACGAGAACTCGCTTTCGCTCGGCTACCTCACCATCGTCGGTGCGTACGTGCTGAAGGGCAACCGCCACGATGTGACCACGCTCATGGACCTGGCGATCGTCGATCCGGCGTCGCGCTCGCTGATGCTGCGTGCAGGCGGCACCGATACACGCCACGGCACGACGACGCTCATCGGCGAGTCGAGAGCGACCCGCGAGTCGCAGGTCGAGGGCTATGACGCCGCTACGGACCGGTTGATCGAGAACTTCGACGTCGCGCTCGCGAAGTTCGAGGCGGACGTGAAGGCGGGCAAGGCGAACGTTCGAGTCGCGCAGCGCAGTGACGGCAGGGGAGGCGGAGGCTCGTCGGATGTGGCGTGGCTCGCACTCCTCGGCGTTCTGGTCGTGCTGCGGCATGTCTCGGCGAGTACTCGAGACGAGCGGCTGAGGGCCACGCGCCTCGCTCGCGTCGGCCGCCGTTACCCATTCGTCTGATCACAACGTCCGCAGATCCTCCGACTCGCGCCGCAAGGTCTGCAGGAACTGCTGCAACTCCTGCTTCCGCTCCGGCATGCGGGCCTTGCCGGCCGGCGAGAGCACGCGAGCGGGTACCTGCGCCAGATTCTCCTCCAACATCTTCACCGCCTCCGGCCCGTCCGGCGCGCCGCCGTTCGAATCCACGAGCGCGATGATCCGCGCCACGCCGATGGCGCCGAGCCAGTCGAGCGCGTCCGCATCATGCAGATACAGAGCCTCGGGCCCGACGGGATCGCGCCCGAACATGTGCGTGCGGATCGCTCCGCGCACGGCATCGATCTTCGCCATCGGGAATCCGGTGTCCTTCAGAACGGTGTCCACGATGCGGGCTGCTTCGTCCGCATGATCCACCTTCTCGTTCTCCCAGGGCGCGAAGGCTGCCATGTCGTGGAGATATGCCGCCGCAAAGAGCACGTCGTCATCGAGCTTCACGCGATCCGCTGCGGCCAGCTCCCGCGACAGCGCGTAGTCCCGCTCGCTGTGCGAATAGCCCCACGCCGGGTGCTTGAAGTGCTTCGCGGCGAACTCCTTCACCGCGGCATGCCAGTCGCGTGACTCTGCGGAGCGCGTAGTCCCGCTGGCGAAAGCCATTGCCAGTGCGGCGAAGGCCGAGAATGCAAAAGGACGCAGCGCGAATCTGGCGGGCATGGCAGTTCTCCCCATGGACTTCCGGATACTACTCACGGAAACGGCCCAGCTGCCAGCTCATCAGCCTGGCAAGCGTTCGATCATCGCCCGCAGCTTCGCCAGGTTGAGGGGCTTCTCCAGCACTGTGAGCCCGCGCTTCTGCAGGCGCTTGCGCAGCGCCGGGTCCGGGTCGCTGGTCATGATGACGGCGGGCGCCTCGCCGTCGAACTCGCGGCGGATCTCGTCGATGGCCTCGTCGCCCTTCACGCCCTTGTCGAGGTGGTAGTCGGAGATGATGAGATCGGGTTCCGCGTCCGCGGCGATCAGCCGCACCACCGCGTCCGTCGCCAGGGAAGCAGTCACCGCGCGGCATCCCCACTTGCCGAGGATGGAGGACATGCCGAGCAACACGTCGGGATTGTCGTCGATGACCACTACGTTGAGCGGTCGCGCGGGCCGCGTCGCCGAACCGGGCTTCCAGGCCTGCCGCGAAGCAGTGTCTCCTTCCGAAGAGCCGTAAGGTGCGATCACGGCGAACATCGAGCCTTTTCCCGGCTGCGAGCGCACCACGCGCCCGAGCGAAAGCAGGCGCGCGATGCGGTTGACGATCGAGAGGCCGAGCCCGATGCCCGTGCTGCTGCGCCTCGCCTCGCTCGGCACCTGGTAATAGGGGTCGAAGATCGCATCGAGGTGCTGCCGCTCGATGCCGATGCCGGTGTCGTAGACGCAGATCATCAGGCCATCGGCGCGGCGCCGGCAGCCGATGCGCACGCGACCGCCAGGCGTGTAGCGGATGGCGTTGCTGATGAAGTTCCGCAACACGGTCTCGAGCAGGTGAGGGTCGGTGCGCACCCAGGCCTCGCAGGGCAGCAGGGCGAGGTCGATGCCGACCGAGCGCGCGACGGACTCGAATTCCGGTCCGATGCGCTCGAACAGCGCGGCGATCGGAAAGTCCGTGATGTGCGGCTCGATGTCCCCGGCATCGAGCCTTGCCACGTCGAGCAGGGTGCCGAGCAGGTTGTTCAGCGAGACGAGCGCGAGCCGGGAGCGGTGCAGGAGCGCGCGGTCGCCTTCTCTCACGGCGCTCTCGTCCATGGATTCCAGGAACAGCAGGGCGGAGCTCAGGGGCTGGCGCAAGTCGTGGCTCGCCGCCGCGAGGAAGCGCGTCTTGCTCTGGTTCGCGAGCTCCGCCTGCTGCTTCGCCTGTTTGAGCGCAAGCTCGATCTCGCGGCGGGATTCCAGCTCGCGCTTCAACCGCAGGTTGACGGCTTCGTACTGCTCCGTGCGCTGTCGCACCGTCTCTTCCAGCTTCGCGGCGGCCTGGAACCAGGAGAAGGACGTGCCCTGGCTGTCGATGGCTCGCTCCACGCGAGCCATGAGCGCGCGCACGGTTTTCCGCAGCGCGGCGTTGTCGGCCCGCAGTCGTTGGACCTGCGGACCCTCGGCGCGGCGCCGTTCCGTGCGCGCCTCCGCCGAATGGCGATTCCTGGCTGGCGACTTCTTCCGTGCCTGCCTGCCGACCGTCGGCCTCTTGAGCGGGGCGCGTTCCTGCGGGGCGCGGGGCTGCGCCTTGCGCCGTTTCGCCCTTTTGCGCTTCGCCGCCATGCTCAGCCGGGCGCGGCGATGCCGAGGCAGGTGAACGAGTTGTTCGCGTGGATCGTGTTGAACTGCTCGCCCAGGGTCGCGAATCCCACGACCGACTGGCGCTTCATCACGCCGGCGATCGCGCTTCCGCGCTGCCCGCTCCATGCAGACCGTGCGCGCCGCGCAATCGAAGCCGATCACCAGTTCGGGCGCGCCGAGCTTTCCGCGCATGTCGACGAACATCTCTTCGAGCCGCGCCACCATGTTTCCGGGCTGCGCCAGCGTGACGACCATGCCCGTCTCCATGGCACAGGCGAACTCCAGCGCGCCGTCCGGATACATGCGCTGCACGCCGCGGCAGAAATACTGCCCGCCGACGCGCACCATCAGGGGAAACGTGGTGAGCTCCACCACCTCGCGGGCCGGCCGCTTCAGGCCCAGCGCCGCCGAGTACGCCTCGGCGGCCTTGCGCCCGTCGATCTCGCGCACGAGCCAGCGATCCGGGTCGGCTTCGGTGATGACGAGTTTGCGCTGCCCGGGAATGTAGTGCGTGTGGTTGATGGCGAGCACCGGCGAGTCGCAGGCGACCAGGCAGAACACCGCGGCTTCGCGCAAGGCGCGGCCTTCGTACAGCAAGCGCGTGGAGCCTTCGAAGTCGCCTTTGGGATTGAACAGGAAGTCCCCGGCCGAGCCGCCGACGATGGGCACCCCTGCGAGCTCGGTGCCCAGTGCCGCGATCAGCTTCTCCTCGCAGCGTGCTTCCGCATCGACCAGCAGCAGGCCGAACCAGTGTTTGCGTCGAGCGCCACCGCTGCTTTCGATGCGCGCGCGCAGCCTGCGCACGAGATCGCGCGCATCCGGGATGCCGAAGCGGCTCACTTGCTCGATGAGCGTATCCGCCACCGTGAAGCGAGTGGACGGCAGATGAAAGCCGGCGAGGCCGCTGTCCCGGAATCCATCCGGCCCGATGGTGCGGCTGGTCAGTCCTCCAACCGCGCGTCGGCCAGCCGCCCGCAGCGCTGCGCCGAGGCGCGCGAGATCGTATCCGGTGGAAGAGAAGAGCATCGTGAGCCCGCCGTCGTCGGGGCACTGGCGGCAGACGTCCTGCACCGCCGTGCGCTCGTCCCTGGCGAGCGTGCTGATGCGGGAGATGGCGTCGGCTCTGGGCATCTTTAGGGCGGCCGCCCCGTTCTACGCTCGCGGCGCCTTCGGGCCGCGCAGATCCTCTTCCCAGAATTCCTGCGGCCTTCGCGCCTCGCCGGCATTGCGTGCATGCTCGGCGTTGCGCAGTTCCACCCGACGAATCTTCCCGGAGATCGTCTTCGGCAGCGCCGCGAACTCGATGCGGCGGATGCGCTTGTAGGGAGAGACGCGCTCGTTGCAATGCTGCAGTATGGAGCGTGCGGTCCCCGCGTCCGGCGCGTGCCCGTCCACGAGCACCACGAAAGCCTTTGGCACTGCGAGCCGCAGTGGATCGGGGCTCGGAACCACCGCTGCTTCCGCGACGGCCTCGTGCTCGATGAGCACACTCTCGAGCTCGAAGGGGCTGATGCGGTAGTCGGAGGATTTGAACACGTCGTCGGTGCGGCCGACGTACGTGATGTAGCCGTCGGCGTCTCGCGAAGCCACGTCTCCCGTGTGATAGAAGCCGTCGTGCATCACGGCGCGCGTGCGCTCCTCGTCATCCAGATAACCCTTCATCAATCCCACCGGGATGTCGCGCATGTCGACGCAGATCTCGCCTTCGTCGCCGGCGTTCCCCTGCGCATCCAGCAGGGCGATGGTGTAGCCCGGCAGCGGCCTGCCCATCGAGCCTGCCTTCAGGGCCTGGCCCGGAGGATTGCCGACCTGCGCGGTGGTCTCCGTCTGTCCGAATCCGTCGCGGATGGTGAGTCCCCACGCCTCGCGCACCTGGTCGATGACTTCGGGATTGAGCGGCTCGCCCGCGCTCACCACCTCGCGCAGGCTCACTGCCCATTGCCGCAGGTCCTGCAGGATGAGCATGCGCCAAACGGTGGGCGGCGCGCAGAACGTGGTGACCTTGCAGCGCACGAGCTGGTCCAGCAGCGCGCGGGCATCGAAGCGGTCGTATTGATAAGAGAGCACCTGAGCCTGGGCATTCCACGGCGCGAACAGGCAGGACCACGCGTGCTTCGCCCAGCCGGGCGAGCTCAGGTTCAGATGCACGTCGCCGGGCTGCAGCCCGATCCAGTACATCGTGGAGAGGTGCCCGATGGGATAGCTCGCGTGCGTGTGCGCCACGAGCTTCGGGCGCGCGGTGGTGCCGGAGGTGAAATAGAGCAGCAGCAGGTCATCCGCGCGTGTAGGTGCGGCATCCTGGAATTCGCTGCTCGCCGAGCTCGAATCCGCGAACGGGATCCAGCCGGGTGTCGGCTCGCCGACGGCGATACGCACCGGCGAGCCTTCGAGGCCCGCGAACCGCTCCGCCAGGTGAGAGTGAGTCACGATGGCCTTCACGCGGCCGCGCGCGAGCCGATCTTTCAGGTCTTCGCGCTCGAGCAGCGTGGTGGCGGGAATGATGACGACGCCAGCCTTGATCGCACCGAGCATCGTTTCCCACAGCGGCACGACGTTGCCCAGCATCACGAGCACGCGATCGCCCGCCCCGACGCCTTGCGCTTTCAGGAAGTTCGCCACCTGGGAGGCGCGCCGGGAAAGATCCGCGTATGAGAGCCGCTGGTCCGAGCCAGCATCGTCCACGACGCGCAGCGCCGTCTGCGCATTGTCCCGCGCCACGACGTCGAAATAGTCCCGTGCCCAGTTGAAATGCTCGAAGCGTGGCCAATGGAAGTCGTGCCTGGCCTTCGCGAGATCGCCCCGCAGGCTCAACAGCTGATCGCGCGCTGCCAGGAATGCGTTGTTGTCCTGCACGTCACCGCTCCCGCCCGGTCGAGGAGCGCAGTCTTAGCACATTCCAGCAGGGCGGCGCGCGGTCCGGAAGTGGCCCCAGCGACAGGACGATTGCCCGTCCGCGAGATGTCTGGTAGCCGTGTTATCTGGCGAGCAGGCGTCGTGCCTCGATGGCCGCCTGCACTCGGTTCGAGACACCCAGCTTCTTCAGGATGGCCGAAACGTGCGCCTTCACGGTGATCTCGCTGATGTCGAGGTCCCGTGCGATGCGCTTGTTCGAGAGACCCTCGGCCAGCAGCTTGAGCACCCGCTGTTGCCGGGAAGTGAGCTCTTCGTGCGCTGCGCCCGGCTCGGCCGGCGTAGGCGCGGCCTGTGCCTTCCGCAGCGCCGCCACCGCGCCGGCGGGGAGATAGGTGCCTCCGCCCATGATGATGCGGATGGCATCGATCAGCACCTGCCTGGAGGCCGATTTCGGTACGTAGGCGGTCGCTCCCGCCATCACGGCTTCCCCCATGGCGGCCGGCTCGTCGAGCGCCGAGACCACGATGATGGGCGTGAGCCCTGCGGCCTGCCGCGCCCGCTTCAGGCACGAATAGCCCACCGCGCCGGGCAGGTTGAGGTCCAGCACGATCAGATCGAAGGCGGAGTCCGAGATCACCTGCTCGAGCACCTCGTCCTGGCTGCAGGCTTCGGAGATTTCCGCGGCCGGACAGGCCTGTGGTACCACTGCGCGCAGCGCATCCCGGTACAGCGGGTGATCGTCCGCGATCAGCACGCGCTTCACTTCGGCGATCAGCGTTTCGGCGGCACGCGACATCGGTCTCGCTCGGCGGGCGGAGGAGCGCTTTGATACTAAAGTATCGCTCCGGCCCCCGCCAACGGGCTCATAGGCAAGGCCGCCTGGCCTGCCGATACTCGGCCGGCCACACCCGAACTTGCACGGCAGGGGATACCGATGCGAAGCCAGGAACACATGAAGCGGGGGAGCGGCGCTGCGGCGCTCGCGAACGATCTTTCCGGGCTGCGCGCCGCGAACACGGCCTTCCTGCGCAGGCGGCACAAGCTCCTCATCGGCGGTGAATGGATCGATGCCGCAGGCGGCGGCACGTTCGACGTGCGCGATCCCTCGAGCGACGCAGTCATCTCCACCGTCGCGGCGGGCGAGGCCGCGGACATCGATCGCGCAGTGAGTGCGGCGCGCAAGGCGTTCGAGGATTCCGAGTGGTCGCGGATGAAGCCTACGGACCGCGAGCGAGTGCTGCATCGGCTGGCGGATCTCATCGAAGCGCATGCGGACGAGCTCGCGGAGCTCGAAGCCGTGGACAACGGCAAGTCCGTCGTCATGGCCCGCCACGTGGACGTGAAGCATGCGCTCGAAGTGTGGCGCTACATGGCCGGATGGCCCACCAAGCTCGAAGGCCAGACCCTGCCGATCTCGGGGACGCTGATCCCGGGGCAGGAGTACTCGGCATTCTCGTTGCGCGAGCCGGTCGGCGTGGTCGGTGCGATCATCGCGTGGAACTTCCCGTTGCTGCTCGCAACCTGGAAGTGCGCGCCCGCGCTCGCTGCAGGGTGCACCGTCGTCCTGAAGCCTGCGGAGGAAACCCCTCTCACCGCGTTGCGCCTCGGCGAGCTCGCGCAGGAAGCCGGGTTTCCCAAGGGCGTGCTGAACATCGTCACCGGCATGGGGCCGACGGCGGGCGCGGCGCTCGCGAAGCACCCGGGCGTCGACAAGGTGACGTTCACGGGCTCCACCGAAGTGGGCCGCCTCATCGTGCAGGCTTCGGCCGGCAACATGAAGAAGGTCACCGTGGAGCTCGGCGGCAAGTCGCCGGCCATCGTGATGGACGATGCGGATCTCGACGTCGCCATTCCCGGCACCGCGGGCGGCATCTTCTTCAACCAGGGCCAGGTGTGCTGCGCCGGCTCGCGCCTGTACGTCGCGAAGAAGCACTTCGACAAGGTGCTCGAAGGCGTCGCCTCCTATGCGGGCAGCCTCAGGCTCGGCCCGGGCCTCGATCCCGAAGCGCAGCTGGGCCCGCTCGTTTCCTCCATCCAGCGCGAGCGCGTGGTGAAGTATCTCGGTGAAGGCCTGGCCGGTGGCGCCCGCGCCGTGCAGGGCGGCAAGGCCGTCGACTCGGCCGGATACTACGTTGAGCCCACGGTGTTCGCGGACGTCACCGACGACATGTCCATCGTGCGCGAGGAGATCTTCGGGCCCGTGGTCGTCGTGAAGCCTTTCGAGGATCTCGACGAGGTCGCGCGCCAGGCGAACGACTCGATCTACGGGCTCGCCGCGAGCCTCTGGACGCGCGACGTGCGCCGGGTCTTCAAGATTGCGCCGCGCTTGCGCGCCGGCACCGTGTGGGTGAACTGCGCCAACGTGCTCGATGCCACCATGCCCTTCGGCGGCTACAAGCAGTCGGGCTGGGGCCGCGAGCTCGGCAAGGAAGCGGTGTACTCGTATCTCGAAAGCAAGTCGCTCTGCATCAACTACGCCAGCTGACCGTCCAGACGTCGTTTTCCGCTGCCCAGGGGGAGCCTGCATGAAGTCGAATACTCGCGTCGCGCGATCCGTCGCCATGAGTGTCTGTCTCTCGATCGGCGGGCTCTGCAGCCTTCATGCCACGGCGGCACAGGCCCAGGAGGCCGCCGCACCCGCCGAGGAATCGGGCGGCGTGCAGGAAGTGGTCGTCACCGCGCAGAAGCGCGCGGAGAGCCTGCAGAAGGTGCCGGTGTCCGTCACCGCACTCACGGGTGATCAACTCGGCGCGATCAAGCTGGATGATTCCTCCGCCCTGGTGACGCAGATTCCCAACCTGCAGGTGAACGGCATCGTCGGCGAGGCCTCGCCGGTGTTCTCGCTGCGCGGCATTTCGATGTTCGACTACAGCCTGAACCAGTCGAGCCCGGTGGCCGGTTATATCGACGAAGTCTACAAGGGCAATTTCGCAATCTTCGGCGTCGAGCTCTACGACCTGGAGCGCGTCGAGGTGCTGAGGGGTCCACAAGGCACGCTGTACGGCAAGAACACGACCGGCGGTGCCATCAACTTCATCACGCGCAAGCCTACCTTCGACACCAAAGGTTTCGTGACGGCCGGATTCGGCAACTACAGCCGGCGGGAAGCGCAAGGCGCCTTCGGTGGTGCGCTGGTGGACGACAAGCTTGCCGCACGGGTCGCGTTCACCTACACGAAGGCGGACGGCTGGTTCAGGGGCGTGAACGGCTCGCCCGACATGGACGCTGTCGACCAGTACGGCGTGCGCCTCAGCCTGCTCTACAAGGCGAACGACTCTCTGGACGTGCTGCTGAAACTGTCCACGAGCGAGCAGAAGCCCTACGACTACGGCATCTATGCGCGGCCGGGCGATCTGGGTGTCGGACTCGGAGTCTATTCGGCTTTCGGTCTCGAGGACTATTTCCGGGAAGGCCTGAAGAAGGACCAGATCGAGACCAACTTCAATCCCAAGCGCAAGCAGAATACGGACGCCGTCTCGTTGACCATCAACTGGGCCGCGAACGACGATCTGGCGCTCACGTCCATCACGTCGTGGGACAAGGGCAAGTTGTACAACCCGGAAGATACGGACGGCAGTCCGCTTTCGGTGGTGGAGATCCCGTACTTCGGCCGCACCCGCCAGTGGACCCAGGATCTGCGCCTGACCTCCACCGGCGAGAGCCGATTCAGCTATATCGTCGGTGCCTACTACAGCGAGGAGAAGATCTTCAACTCGACCGAGTTGCGTCTGTTCAACGACATCGACTTCAACGGTGACGGCGCGCTCGATTTCAACGACTGCCTCGACGTCGGTCTGGATCTCGGCGGCCTCGGCTGTCGCTTCGGCAATCAGTTCGACCAGGACCGCAAGAGCTGGGCGGTCTACACGGACACCAGCTATCAGCTCGCGGGGCCGCTCAAGCTGCGCGTGGGTCTGCGATACACCACCGACAAGGGCGATCAGACGAATTTCCTATCGCAACTGCGCGGCAGCGATGGCGTGCCGCTGGCGAATCTGATCCCCGGCGATCCCGTCGATCTGGACGCTACTGCGAGTCGCTCGCTGGAGAACAAGCGGGTAACGGGCCGTATCGGCTTCGACTACACCTTGCCCAACGACGCGCTGCTCTATGTGAGCTACAGCCGCGGGTATCGATCGGGCGCGTTCAACGCACAGGCGTTCTTCGGTCCCGGAGAGCTCACGGTCGTGAAGCCGGAGTCGATCGATTCCTACGAGGTCGGCATGAAGAGCCAGTGGCTCGACGGCCGCGTACAGGCGAACGCCGCGGTGTTCTGGTTCAACTATCGCAACCAGCAGGTCATCGACGTGAATCCCGATCTTTCGCAGCCCCTGAGGAATCTGGACAAGTCTTCCGTCAAGGGTGGGGAGCTCGAGCTCACGGCGCGGCCGATTCCCGCCGTCACGCTCCGGGGAGCGCTGGGCATTCTCGATGCGAAGATGAAAGATGCCGTGCTGCGCGGCGAGGACATCAGCGGCAGGAAGCTGCCCAACTCTCCCTCGACGACCGCGACCCTCTCCGCGCAGTGGGAAGCGGCTCACTGGGGCACGAGCTCCGGCCTTACGCTGTACGCCGATGCGAGTTATGCTGGCTCGCAATACTTCGAGCCGTTCAACGTGGAGCGCCTGAAGCAGGGCTCATACACGCTCGTCAACGCGCGTATGGCCTTTCATGCAGGCGAAGCTTGGGAAGTGGCCGCCTGGGGAAAGAATCTCACGGACAAGTTCTTTATCACTTCCGCTGCGGATCTGCTCTCGGGGTTCGGGTTCGACTACATGCATCGCGGAGCACCGCGCACATACGGCCTGGAGGCGAGCTACCGCTTCTGATGACGATGAAGGCCACCGCACCGCAAGTGGCAGTGATCGGCTCCGGGCCGGCAGGAGTCGCCGCCGCGTGCACGCTGCGCCGGCTGGGGCATCGGGTGACGCTCTTCGGCGAGTCCCGTAACGCGGCGCTCGAAGGCCTGTCGGACCGCACGCTGATGCGGTTGAGGGCTGCAGGTCTCTGGAGCGCGGTGGCTTGCGTGCGGGGCCCGGGGGAGCGGGCCGGCATCTGGGGTGGTGCAGAAACCGCGACCACTCGCGAATATCTCGTGGATCGCGCCGCCTTCGATGCGGCACTGGTGAAGGATGCCGTGGCGGCGGGCGTCGAGCATCGGGCCGAAGCCGTTTCCTCGCTCGAAACTTCCGATGAGGGTTGGCGCGTGGTCACGCGCAGTGGGGTTACGGGATGCTCCGCCGTAATCGATGCTCGCGGCCGGCATGCGCGGGGCGCGCCATTGCGCGGTCCTCGGCTCGTGTCGCTGTCTCAGCGTTTCGGTTCCGTACCATCCGGCGCAATGCGCACTGCCATCCATGCGATTCCGCAGGGCTGGTGCTGGCTCGCCGATGACGGCCGGGGCATGCGGTGGGCGCAGGTAGTTACGGCGCCGAGCGTCGTGCAGGCCAGCACGGATGTCGCGGCACGCATCATCACCTCGCTCGAGGCCATTCCCGAAGGAAAGTCGTTCCTCGACGGCGCCGTCCCTGCGGGCTCGCCGCTGGTTCGTGCCGCGGTCGCCAAGATGTCCCTGCCCGCCACTGCGCGCGGCATGCTCCGCGTCGGCGATGCCTCCATCGCGATGGATCCTCTGTCCGGCCATGGCATGCACGAAGCGCTCGTCTCCGCTCGTGCCGGTGCAGCCGCGATGCATGCATACCTCGATGGCCAGGACTGGGCCGGGGTGGGCGAAGTCATGAACGGGCGTAGCCGCGTTGCATGGGAACGGATGACGCAAAGTGCCGCGGACTTCTATGGCCGCCAGGCGGCTCATGCGCCCACGCTTTTCTGGACGCAGGCCGCCTCGGTCTACGAATCTCTCGCGACTGCCGCCCGTTTCGGCCGGCAGGGCGCGCCACGCGAAAAGCTGCCTCTGCCGATGGCCCTGGGAGGGTGAAGTGGTGACTGCGAAGACTTTTGCGAAAGCGGATCTCCCGCCATTCCGGCTCACATCGATGCTGGCGCTCGCGCTGGCTTCCGCGCTCGTGCTGATCGCCCCGCGCGTGCATGCCGAGGAGCCCGTCGATGGTCGCGCGCTGGTGCGAAGCAACTGTTCGGGCTGCCATCACGAGAGCGCGCCCGGATACTTCGAGCGCATCAGCAGCATGCGCAAGACGCCCGAAGGCTGGGTGATGACCATCTTCCGCATGCACCAGGTGCACGGGCTCACCATCGACGATGCGACGCGCGACGGCATCGTGCGTTACCTGTCGGGCACCAACGGAATCGCTCCTTCGGAGTCGGCCCAGGGCCGCTATGCGCTGGAGCGGCGGCCCAACGTTCCGGACATGCAGCTGCCTGACGATCTGCAGGTAATGTGTGCCCGCTGCCATAGCGCAGCGCGCGTCTCGCTGCAGCGCCGCGATGCGGACGAATGGCTGAAGCTGGTGCACATGCACGTCGGCCAATGGCCGACGCTCGAGTACCAGGCGTCGAGCCGTGATCGCCTCTGGTGGCAGACCGCGACCACGGAAGTGCCGAAGAAGCTCCAGCAGCTGTATCCGCTCGAGACCGCGGCCTGGAAGGATTGGAAGGCGCGGACGCCCGCCTCGCTAGAAGGGAGCTGGATCGTCCACGGACATGCGCCTGGACGTGGCGACTACCACGGTACGGCCGCCATCACGAAGGAGGGCGCAGATGAGTATGCCGCGACGTATTCGCTGACGTACGAGGATGGAAAGCAGATCCAGGGCTCGTCGAAATCCATCGTCTATACCGGCTACGAGTGGCGCGGCAGCGCGGATCTCGCGACGGATGCGGTGCGTGAAGTCTTCGCCGTGTCCGAGGATGGCTCGCGCATCACGGGGCGCTGGTTCGCACAGGATCATTCGGAAGTGGGCGGGGATTGGAATGCCACGCGTGCGAACGGTCCCGCAGCCTTGTTCTCCGCGACGCCCAGCGCCGTGCAGGCGGGCAAGACCCGGCAGGTCACGCTCGTCGGGCGCGGGCTCGACGGGCCGGTGAGCTTCGGCCCGGGCACGACGACGAAGGTGATCTCGCGCGACGGCTTCGTGGTGACCGTGAGCGTCACGGCGAGCGCGGGGGCTGCGGCCGGCGCCCGTGCGATCAAAGTGGGGCGTGTGAGCCAGGAGGGCCTGTTCGCGGTGTACTCGAAGATCGACCGCGTCCAGGTCGAGCCGGGCTACGCGATCGGCCGCGTCGGCGGCGGCAGGATCGACGGGGTGACCGCGCAGTTCGAAGCGGTGGCCTACATCGACGGGCCCGCGGATGCGGCGGGAAAGAAACCCGGGGTGCGGCTCGGCGTGATGCCGGCCGCCTGGAGCCTGCTGCCCTACAACGCGCAGGCCGAGAAGGACCGGGACGTGCAGTTCGCGGGCACCATCGACCAGAATGGGCTCTTCACGCCCGCGGGCGGTGGCCCGAACAAGGAGCGCAAGTACTCCGCCAACAACGTCGGCAACCTGTTCGTGGTGGCGAAGGTGAAGGATGGTGATCGAGAGGTCGAGGGCCGCTCGCACCTCATCGTCACCGTGCAACGCTGGAACACGCCGCCCATCTACTGAAGGAGCCCGGGATGATCTTCAACAAGGCGAACGGGCATGTGGTGCGATTCGACGGGCGCGCCATGCTGTTCCACGTGCCGACCACCGCGCTCTTCGCGCTGGATGAGCTCGGCACGGCCGTCATCGACGTCGCGCAGCGCGCGGCGAGCCTGGATGTGGCGGAGTTCACCGAGACGCTGCGTGGAAGGTTCGACGGCGCGCAGGTGAGGGAGTTCGTGGACCGGCTCACGCAGCTCGAGGTGCTGCAGGACGAGAAGCGTCCGGTCAATCCGCGACGGGCGGACGTCGGGAATTACCCGCTCAGCACCATCGTGCTCAACGTCAACACGGGCTGCAACCTGGGATGCACTTACTGCTACAAGGAAGACCTCGCCGTGCCGGCGAAGGGCGAGCGCATGAATTTCGAGACGGCGGCGCGCAGCGTGGAGCTGCTGCTGGCGCAAGCCGCGCAGCGCGATCGCGTCGGCATCGTGTTCTTCGGCGGCGAGCCGCTCACCAACGTGCCGCTGATCCGCCAGGTGGTCGACCATGCCGAGCGCCGTGCCGCGGAGTCGCACAAGCGCGTGGATTTCTCGCTCACCACGAACGCCACGCTGCTGGATGAAGCATTGATCGATTACCTGAATGCCCACCGCTTCGGCATCTCGGTGAGCATCGACGGGCCGAAGGCCGTGCACGACCGGCATCGGCGCACGGTTGGTGGTCGTGGCACCTATGACGTGGTGTCGCGCAAGGTGCTCATGCTGCTGGACCGATACACGGCGAAGCCAGTCGGGGCGCGGGTCACGCTCACTCGCGGTACCACGGAGGTCGAGGAGATACACGAGCACCTGCGCGGCGCGCTGGGCTTTCACGAAGTGGGTTATGCGCCGGTGACAGCGGGGGACGACGTGCCGTATGCGCTCACGGATCCCGAGCTTCACGAAGTGCACGCCGCCTTCGAGCGGCTCGGCGAGCAGTACCTCGCGGCGGCGCTCGCTGGTCGCAATACGGGCTTCTCGAATCTGCACCAGCTCATGACGGACCTTCATGAGGGCCGTCGCAAATCGCTGCCGTGCGGTGCGGGCGTCGGCATGCTCGCGGTCGACAAGGCCGGCGAGCTGAATCTCTGCCACCGCTTCACCGGATCGGACCTCCCCACTTTCGGCAACGTGACCGACGGCATCGACGGGGAGCGCCTGAGCGCTTTCCTCGGCCGCGCATCCGACCGCGAAGGCACGCACTGCGCCACGTGCCGCATCCGCAATCTCTGCGCGGGTGGCTGCTATCACGAGTCCTACGTCCGCTACGGCGACCCGCATCACCGCACGTACCATTATTGCGACCTGCTGCGACGCTGGGTGGACTTCGGCATCCGGGTGTACACCGAGATCACGGCGCGCAACCCGTCTTTCTTCAGCACTCACATCGAACCGCGGAGGGCGCTCTCATGAGCGGAATGAAACCGGCCAACCGGAAAGCGGAGCTGCTGCTCGATGCGGCGGAGCAGGGGCACGTGAAGGAAGTGGTGGCGATGGAGACCATCGCCGGCTGCGCCACGACGTTCGATCCGGGCTGGGAGGTGGACCCGTTCGGCGGCGTCGCCTCGCTGTGCCAGCCGATGGAGGCGGACCTCTACGGTTGCTCCGACCCCTGCTGGTGGCCCGCGCAGGTGCCTGACACCATCAACACGTATCCGGACTGGGATTCGAGCGCTCCCTCCGCGCAGGGGGACTGGCGCGAGCTCGACGCCGTGTTCCCGAAGAAATGAGCATCCCGCAGACATCGGGCGCGCGCGCCGAGGAGGATCCCCGCATGAGATCCAGATTGATGATCGCTCCCGTGCTGTGCCTGGCCGGGCTCGCGGCGATTTCGGGATGCAGCACGTCCCGCTCGCAGCCGGCGCCGCAGGATTACATCATCACGGGCGCCAAGCCGGACAAGCTGTTCGTCATCGATCCGGTGACGCAGACGGTGAAGCACGAGTTCCGCATTCCCGACGCGCGCGGCATGGTCACCTCCATCGTGCCTTCGCCGGACGGGAAGATCGCCTACGTGCTGGTGAACAAGTTCGAGAGCATCGTCGGCATGGATCTCGACACGGGCAAGGTGGTGTTCCGTGCGGACCTTTCCACGCCTACCGAGCGGGTGAAGAGCGTTTTTGCATTCGACGTCACTCCGGATGGCCGCGAGATCATCGTGCACGAGCTGCCCACGAAGCTCGGCCTCGGTGAATATCACGTTGGTGATGCGCGGTTCTCGGTGTACGACACGCGTGCCGGCGTCAGCGCGAAGCCGGTGCGGCAGTTCCCGGCGCCACGCCGCGTACACATGGTGCTCTCGAAGAGAGATGGCAAGAGCTTTTATGCGCTCGGCTTCGAGCTCTACGAGTTCGACCGGCAGACCGGCAGCGAGATATCCAAGCGCGGCGTGCGCAGCTGGGAGCGGCCCGGATATTCCATCCCGGACGTGCTGGCCTTCTGGCCGGTGAGCGAGCCTACCGGCATCTTCTCGACGCCGGCGTACTCGACGGAGGGCGAGAAGGCGAAGACGTCGCTCATGACCCTGGATCTCGGCAGCGGCAAGCTCGCATACAACGACTTCGAGGAGACCGCGGCGCTGATCTTCTCGACCGTGGTGAGCCCTTCGGCGCCGGAGGCTTTCGGCGTCTACACCCAGCTCACCAAGATCGACACTGCGAAGAACGTGCTGGCGAAGCGCGTGGATCTCGATCACACTTTCTACGCGGTCAACATCTCCTCGGACGGCAAGCTGGTGTATCTCGGCGGAGCGATGTGCGACATAGCCACATACGACGCGCAGACGCTGGAGAAGAAGGGCAACATCAAGCTGCCGGGCTGCACCGACCAGTCGCTGGCCACGATGCGTGTCGTCCGACGATCCAAATAGCGCTCTCGCGAGCTTTCGCTGGCTGTGGCCGTACGTGCGGCCGCATCGTTTCACGCTGCTCGGCGTGGGATTGCTCGCAGCGTTGATCTCCGCGCTGGCGACGGCGCTGCCTTATCTCTCGAAGCACATCATCGATGACGGGTTGATAGGGCGCCGCTTCGGGCTGCTGGTGGCGCTGTGCGGAGTCGTGGTGGTGCTGGCCGCCATCGGATTCGGTCTCGGGGCGCTTAACCGGCTGCAGTACGTGCGGATGTCCGGGCGCATCCTGTTCGCGCTGCGTGAGGACGTGTATGCCCATCTGCTGAAGCTCTCGCCGGAATTCTTCCGCAGCCGGCCGGTCGGGGACCTGGTGACGCGGCTGGACGGCGACGTTGCCGAGGTGCAGCGCTTCAGCACGGATACGCTGCTCGCGTTCGTGAACGGCGTGCTGCTGCTCGTGGCGACGGGCGCGATCATGGCGGTGATGAGCTGGAAGCTCGCCCTGGTCGCGGCCTGTGCGTTGCCGGTCCATCTGTGGCTGCGCCACCGGGCCGGGCCATACATCGCAGGTACGACGCGGTCGGTGCGGGAGCAGTCGGGGCGCATCACTCAGTTCCTCGTCGAGACGCTGGGCTCCGCAAAGGCGGTGCAGGGCGCGGCGGCGGAGCGCTGGGAGAGCGGGCGGCTCGTCGATCTGAATCGCAGCTATCTCTCCAGGCTCGTCTCGCAGCAGCTGGCTGGATACACGGTGGGTGGGATCTCGAGCCTGCTCTCGCATCTGACTACCGCGGCAGTGTTCATCGTCGGCGGGTATTACGTGATGCAGGGCTCGCTCACCGTGGGAACGCTCGTGGCGTTCACGGCGTATCTCACGCGCACGACCGGATCGGCCGTTTCACTGATGAATCTTTATACCGCGTACCAGCGCGCGGCGGTGAGTCTGCAGCGTGTTCGCGAGTTGCTGGATGCGCCGGCTGCGCAGTCGTCGCACGAGGGCGAACGACGCATGACCGTTCCTGCGGACGTGGCGTTCGAGGGCGTGACGTACCAGCCGCCCGGAGCGGAGCGGCCGGTGCTCGAAGGGTTGCGGCTGGAGGTGGCGGCGGGGGCGAAGATCGTCGTGTTCGGCGATTCGGGGAGTGGGAAGTCGACGCTCGCGGATCTGCTGCGCCGTTTCGCGGAGCCGCAGGAAGGCCGGGTGTCGATCGGCGGGCGCGAGGTGTCGGAGTACTCGCTGGAATTGCTGCGTCGGCACGTGACGGTGCTGGAGACGAAGCCCGCCGTGTTTCGCGGCAGCCTGAGCTACAACCTGCGATATGGACACTTCGAGGCTTCCGAAGCAGAAGTTCGGGAAGCCGCGCGGCGAGCGGGCGTGGACTCATTCGTAGAGGTGCTGCCGCAGGGTTACGACACGGAGATCGGTTCAGGCGGCGTGGGGTTGTCGACGGGCCAGCTGCAGCGCATTGCCATATCGCGCGCGCTGCTTGGCAATCCGGTGGTGCTCGTGCTCGATGAGGCGACGAGCAATCTCGATGCCGTAGCGACCCGCGCGATGCACGACCTCATCGACCGGCACTTTGCGGAATGCACGCGCATCGTCATCACTCATGCCCCGCACGCGGTGCCTCGTGCCGATGCGCTGTACGAATTATGCGAGGGCCGGTTGATGCTCACCGAAAGGGCTGGTCGTGCTCATGGGTGAGTCGTTGTGGCGTATCGCGATCGTCGACAGTGGGCTGCGAGCGGTCGATCGAACGGAATCCACTCCGGCGACGGTGCGGCGGTTCGTGGATACCGGGGGTGCCGTTGCCGCATGTGGGCCAATCGAGGATTCGACCGGTCATGGCACGACGGTGGCCCGCGTCATCGGGTCGGCGCGCTCGCACCAGGCGCAGAATCCGGTTCCCGAGCTGCTGATCGCCCAGGTCCTGGACGAGCAGGGCCGCTGCACGGCCGCTGCTGTCGCTGCCGCCGTGCGATGGGCCGTGGCGCAGCATGCACGGCTCGTTCACCTCAGCCTCGGGCTCGCCCAGGATCGGCCAGTCCTGGCCAGCGCCGTTGCGGAGGCAATGGCTCAGGGCATGATCCTCGTCGCGGCGGCGCCGGCGCGCGGTGCGATCTCGTTTCCTGCGGGCTACTCCGGTGTCATACGCGCAACCGGCGATGCGCGTTGCGATCCCGGAGAGATTTCCTGTCTCGACGCATCCGAAAAGCTGTTCGGGGCGTGCGTGACGCACACTTCGGAAGCCGGTCAGGTGAGTCGCGGCGCAAGCATCGGCGCCGCCTACCTCACGCGCTTCATCGCCTCGCGCCTGGCGCCGTCCGGCGGGCCAGGCGAGATCGCCAAAGGCCTGCAGCGCCTGGCCGCTCATGAAGGTCGGGAGCGCCGGTCGGCTCGTGCGGGCCGCGCGAGTGAGAGCTCCCATGCGCCGCAGGCGCGGCCGTCGACCAGCGCGATCAGCGCCGACAGGCAAAGTAATTGAAATAAGCCGGCTCGCCGCGCAGCCAGGGCTGGAGCACTTCCACCGTGCGGAACCCTGCCGCCTTCAGCATCTCGATCTGCCGCGGTGTCGACACGTAGAGCGTGAGCAGGCCGTAGTCTTCGGCATCGTCGTTCACGTAGGCGTAGTCACCGAAGAATCGCTCCATTCCACGGTTGCGCAGCCGGTTGCGCCAGGCCTTGAGCACCGTGGGCGGCGCGCGGAGCAGGAATTTCGCGAGCGAGCGGGGCCGGTATGCGGTGTGCAGCGTGTTGCGCAGGTCCTCGCGCAGGTGGAATCGCCTTTGCGAGCTGGCGCTTCGCAGGTCGTGCGTCGAGAACGCGAGCACGCCGTCCGCCACCAGGATTCCGGGCAGACGCGCCAGCAGCCGGCGCCGATCCTCCCACGGGATGTAGTCGATGCTGTTGTAGGAGATGAGGATCGCGTCGAAGCGGTGCGAGGCGAACCGTTCAGGCGCCTGCCGCATGTCCATGACGCGAAGATCCGCATCGGGGAATTGCTCGTGCGCCGAAGCAATCATCGTCCGCGACAGATCGATGCCGACGTAGCGTTCGCATGCCGGCAGCAAGGCCCGCGTGGTGCGCCCGGCGCCCATGGCGATATCGAGCACGCTGCCCGAGAACTGCGGATGGCGGCGAAAGATGTCTTCCTCGGCGGGATAGAGCTCGTGCGAGCGGGCATATTGCCCGACGACGTCGCGGCGCTCGTAGGTGGCGCGGTTGGGCGACGAAGATGCCGCGGATGCCGGAGATGCTTGCAAGCGAAGCCTCGAGTGGAGTCGACAGCCTGAATGCCGGAGCGATCCGGGAGTTCCAGCGACTCTATGGCGCCGGCCGCTTTCCGCGGATGAAGTTCTCGTAATGTTCGCGAGGCGCGCGGGGAGTGGTTCGAAGGCGCGCGTACGAGGCTCACGCGCGAGGCGCGCCGCGCGTCCTGAATCCCGCGCCGTAGAGCTTGCGCTCCAACGCGAGCCACTCATCGGAGCTTTCGTTGAACAACGCGGCGACCTGCTGCCTCAGCCAGCGGTGCCTCGCGTCGTGCTGGAAACGCCGGTGCCAGTGTTGCTGCACGTCGAACAGGATCGGCCGGAACGGCAGCGGCATCAACCGTACCGATCCCGCGCCCGCATCAGCGAAATACGCGCCGACCACCACCGGCACGGTGGCCATGAGGTCGGTGCTGGCGATGATCGCCGGAAGGCTCAGGTGATGCGGCGTCCGCAGCACCACGCGCCGCTCGATGCCCTTGCGCTGCAGCCAGTTGCCGAAGAGCCGCCCGCTTCGCGAAGGGGAAGTGACCACCACGTGGCCCAGCTGCGCGAAGGCTTTCGCCGTGAGCTTTCCACGATCCAGCGGGTGATCCCTGCGCACCATGCACACGAAAGTGTGGCGGTACAGGCCCTGGTGCAGATAGGTCTGGGCGGAGAGCTCCGGGAAGTAGCCCACCGCGAGGTCCACATCGCCGTCGGCGAGCGCCTGGGGCAGCCGCTCTTCCGTGATCGCGTCGCAGCGGATGCTCACCTCGGGCGCGATGCGCTGCAGGTGCGCGAGGAGTCGCGGCAGGAACACGATCTCCGCGAGATCGGACATGGCGAACCGGAATTCCGTGCGCGCGTTCGCGGGCTCGAATGCCGCAGGTGAGAGGACGCCTTCGTCCACCGTCGCGAGGGCATTGATGGCCGCCTCGATCATCCGCTGGGCGCGCGGAGTGGGCACCATGCCCGAGGCCGAGCGTACGAACAGCGCATCGCCGCTATGGCGGCGCAGGCGCGCCAGCGCGGAGCTGAATCCGGACTGGCTCATCTCCAGCAGCTGCGCCGCCCGGGTGACGTGCCGGGTGCGGTCCAGCGCCAGCAGCACCCTGAGCAGGTTGAGATCGAAGCCGCGGCCCGCACCTTCTATCGTTTTCATGGATGATGAAAATCCGTACTATCGTCTTGAGCGCTGATTATGGGCGGCCGCAGAATCCGCCGCCATGCCCTGCAGCAACGGGCGATGCGTCGCCGCGTGCGCGGCGGGAGGAGATGCCGCTTGAGCGCCAGTCTGTTCGAGAACCCGCTGGGCACGGATGGCTTCGAGTTCGTGGAGTTCACCAGCCCCGATCCGAAAGCTCTGGCCGCGCTGTTCGAGTCCATGGGCTTCACGGCCGTGGCGCGGCACCGCTCGAAGCGCGTGCTGCACTATCGGCAGGGCGACATCGACTTCATCCTGAACGAGGAGCCTTCCGGCCAGGCTGCGGACTTTCGCGGCCGGCACGGGCCTTCCATCAACGCCATGGCGTTTCGCGTGCAGGATGCCGCCAGGGCACTGCGCATGGCCGTGGAGCGGGGCGCGAAGGAAGTGGAGGGGAAAGTCGGGCCGATGGAGCTCAACATCCCGGCGATCGAAGGCATCGGCGGCTCGTATCTCTATCTCGTGGATCGCTACGGCGCGCGCGAGATCTACGACGTGGATTTCGTGCCGATCCCGGGCGCGGCGCAGCGCGAGCGCGAGGGCGGCGCGGGGCTCACGTACATCGACCATCTCACGCACAACGTGCAGCGCGGCAACATGGCGAAGTGGGCGGAGTTCTACGAGCGCATCTTCAACTTCCGGGAGATCCGCTACTTCGACATCGAAGGCAAGGTGACGGGGCTGTTCTCGAAGGCGATGACGAGCCCGGACGGCAAGATCCGCATCCCGCTCAACGAGAGCCAGGACGACAAGTCGCAGATCGAGGAATTCCTGCACGAGTACCGGGGCGAGGGCATCCAGCACGTCGCCCTCGGAACGGGCGACATCTGCGAGACCGTGGATCTCATGCGGACGCGCGGCGTGAAGTTCCAGGAGACGCCCGATACTTATTTCGATGCAGTGGATGCGCGGGTGCCCGGGCATGGCGAGGACATCGCGCGATTGCGCGAGCGGCGCATCCTTATCGACGGGGCACCCACGCAGGGACAGGGGCTGCTGCTGCAGATCTTCACGCAGAACGTGGTGGGCCCGTGCTTCTTCGAGATCATCCAGCGCAAGGGGAACGAGGGCTTCGGCGAGGGCAACTTCAAGGCGCTGTTCGAGTCGCTGGAGCGGGACCAGATGCGGCGCGGAGTGCTGGGGTCGGATAAATAGTCATTAAATTCAGATAGCTGTGCTAAACTCAACGATCATTTAATTTACTAAACGTTCGTTGAGTCAAACGGGTCGCGGCGCTAGAATGGCGGACATTCCCGTCCGCCGGAGCACCGCCATGTCGGCCCATCCCGAGCCTTCCGATCTGCGCCCCACCGGCTCGCGCCTCGACCTCATCCAGGCGACCGTGGCCGCCATCTCGAGCCACGGGCTCTCGGAGCTCACGTCCGCGAAGATCGCCCGGGCCGCAGGCCATACCGCCGCTTCCATCAACTTCCACTTCGGCAGCAAGGAAGCGTTGCTGCTCGCCACGCTGCGCGAAGTGTCCGAAGAGTTCGCGGAGGTGATGGCGGGGGTGCTCCAGGGCATCGGGGGCGATGCCTTGCGCAGCCTGCTCGCCATCGTCGACGCCAGCCTGAGCCGGCAGTTGAGCGATGCGAAGAAGGTGGCCGTGTGGTACGCATTCCTCGCGGAGTCCAACGCGCGCAAGGACTATCAGCACATCTGCGGCGAGCGCGACGAGCTCTACTGCCGCACCGTCACGAAGTGCTGCAAGCAGCTCATCGCCGAGCGCGGCGCTGCGATACCCGGAGCGCCGGGCTGGCCCGATGCGGACGCGGTTTCGCTGGGCCTCACCGGTCTCATCGATCAGCTCTGGCAGAGCATCCTGTTCGACGGAGACGATTTCGACCGCGAGGCCGCAAAGCGGCAGTGCCGCGCGTACCTCTGCAGCGTCTTCCCCTGGCTCGCAGGCCGCATTCAAGACACTGCATCGGCCAGCGCGGCATCTGCCGGCCTGGGCGCGGCGAAGGGCGAGACGGCCAGGGCTCGCGAGCCGAACGGACGTGAAGCTCCGCCGCAGACGCTGTCCGACGGCTCCCTGCGCCATACGCTGCCCGCCTGGATCTATCACAACGAGGAATTCCACGAGCTCGAGAAGGAAAAGCTCTTCCTGCCCTCCTGGCAGATCGTCTGCCACGTGAGCGAGCTCGCGAGCACGGGCGACTACGTCGCGTTCGAGCTCTTCGGCCAGCGCGGCTTCGTCGTGCGCGACGAGAACGGCGACATCCGTGCGTTCCACAATGTCTGCGCGCATCGTGCCCATGCGGTGGTGGGCGGTGAGCGCGGCAATTGCCCGAAGTTCCTCACCTGCGCGTATCACGGCTGGTCCTATCACCTCGACGGCCGCAATCGCAGCGTCAGCGCGCCGGACACCTTCCCGAAGTTCGACCGCTCGAAGTTCGGCCTGAAGCCCATCGAGCTCGAAGTGTTCGCGGGCTTCGTGTTCGTGCGCTTCCGTGGCGACGGCCCCGGCGTCGCCGAGCGCATGCAGCCGCACGCCGCCGAGATGGCGCACTACCGCATGGAGCAGATGGTGCCGCTCGACGACATGTGGGTGAACGACGTCGACATCGACTGGAAGAACCTCGTCGAGAACTACGTCGAGGACTATCACTTCCCGATGGGTCATCCCGGACTTTCCGCGCTCATGGAGGCGCAGTACGACCGCGAGGTGTTCCCTGGCGGCACGATGCGCCTGAGTCATCGCATGCGGGAGAAGCCCCTGAAGAGCTGGAGCGCGCAGGGCTACGCGAGATTCCTGCCGGTCATCGAGCATCTGCCGCAGGACATGCGCCGTCGCTGGACGTATATCGGCCTGTTCCCCACGGTGTATTTCGACATCTATCCGGAGTGGATGGATTTCTTCCAGCTGGTTCCGCTTGGTCCGGGCCGCACGCGCATCCGCGCGCGCTCTTACGGTTTCAAGGACGATCGCCGCGAGATGAAGGCTGCCCGCTGGCTCTGCACGCGGCTCAATGCGCGCGTGCAGGCGGAAGACGAGGTGCTGACGCACTCCGTGCAGCAGGGCCTGGCATCCGGCGCGTATACGCGAGGCATTCTCTCGGACAAGGAGATCGTGCTGGCGGGCTTCCAGGACTGGATTCGCGCGCGCCTGCCCGTGACGCAACTGCTGCAGGCACCGGCTCGCGGCTGCGTAGCCGAGCGCAACACCGCCCTGACGGACTGATTCCGTTCCGTCGCCGGCGGCTCCCGCCCGCTGCGCGGCTCCGTGCTCCGATTCCGTTGCACCTTCGCGACATCCTGCTCGCGCCGGCCGCGCTCGCGGGCCGGGCCTGCGGCACGGCGTAAATTAGTTCTTGCAAAGTATATTGAAATATATGATATAGCATTCAAATGGACGCCGCGGGTCGCGCGTCTGCATCGCTGCAGGGGGGATAACGACATGCATTTCTCGAGAAACGCGGCACGACGAACGTCCGCTTCGGGGCGCCGGCGCGCGCTGACGCTGCTGGTCGCGGCGACGATGCCCGCCGGCTTCGCGGGCGCCGCGCCACCGGAAGCGGAAAGCGACGCCGTGCAGGAACAAATACCGCCAGCAAGCAGAACAGGATGTCCTGACCAGTACGCCGCGTTCGACGAGGAGAACTATGTCGCCGCGGACAATTTCTCGACCATGCCTCATGCGCCTGCTGGCCGTCCAGGACCAGGGCCCGGGCGACAAGAAGTACGTCATCCGCGGCGTGCAATCGGTCGGCGCCGCCACCACCGGGCTGTACTTCGACGAGATCGTCATGACCGCCAACAACCGCCAGGACGGCGGCGGGCGGCAGCCGGACCTGAAGCTGTTCGACGTCGAGCGGGTGGAGGTGTTGCGCGGGCCGCAGGGCACACTGTACGGCGCGAGCTCGATGAGCGGCACCATCCGCGTGGTCTCGAACAAGCGCGATGCGTCAGCGTTCGCCGGCCGCGTCGAAGGCACCCTGTCGAACACGCGCTACGGCAGCGAGAACTACCGCTTGAACGCGATGCTCAACGTGCCGCTGATCCAGAGTCAGCTCGCCGTGCGCGGCGTCTATTACGTGCGCGACGAGAGCGGCTTCATCGACAACGTCCGGCTCGGCCTGAAGGGCATCAACGACGAGGAGACGCAGGGACGACGGCTGTCGCTGCGGCTGTTGGCGACGGACACGCTGACGCTGACCGCGAGCGGGCTGTACAGAAGACGGAATCCAACGGCCGCAGCAGGGCTTGAGCCGAGCACCGGCGAGCTCGAGGTGGGCTTCTACACCAAGACCCCCTGGAGCGACGAGTTCCAGGCCGCCAACCTCACGGCGGAGCAGAAGTTCGATGGGGGGACGCTGCTCCTGACCAGCTCGTGGTTCGATCGCGACATCGATTTCAACAACGACGGCACGACCATACTCTCCGGCATCCTCGCGCGTTCTCCGGAGGAGGTCCGCGGGCTGCTGGCGCAGCCGCAATCGCGCTCCATCTGGAGCAACGAGGCGAGGTTCCTCCGCGTGGACGGCCTGTTCAACCTGGTGGCCGGCGTGTTCTTCCAGAAGGAGCGGAACGATTTCAACAGCCGCGTCGACAGCGCCGATGCCAACGGCCTGGCGGAGCAGGACCCGCTGGTCTACCTGTGGAGAACGGTGGATACGGAGATCCGCAACCGCTCGCTGTTCGGCGAGCTGTCGTACGAGCTGACCGACCGGCTGACCGCAACGGTCGGCGCGCGCTGGTTCAAGTTCGACGTGGACGAGCAGAGCTCGCTGCTGGTCGCCTGCTGCGGCGGCAACACTCCCGGTCCCGGGCCGGCGGCGCCGACCGCCTCGACCGACAAGGACGTGAACTACAAGTTCAATCTCTCGTTCGAGGCGAACGACGACGTCCTGCTGTATGCGCAGGCCGCCCAGGGATTCCGCTCCGGCGGCAACAACGAGCCGGGCATCAGCGTGGTGCCGAGCTGCCAGAACGCCTCCTCGTTCGGCTCGGACGGCCTGTGGAACTACGAGATCGGTGCGAAGCTGTCGCTGCTCGACCATCGCGCGGTGCTCAACGTCACGCCGTACTACATCGACTGGTCGGACATGCAGGTGCGCGCCTTCGATCCGGTCTGCAACAACGCGCGCATCGCCAATGCCGGCGAAGCGCGTATTCAGGGCGTGGAGGCGGAACTGGTGCTGCGTCCGGTCGCTGCGCTGCAGCTCAATCTCACTTTCAACTACAGCGATGCGGAGCTGACCGAAGACCAGCCGAGGGCGACCGGAACCGGCAACGGCACGGAAGGCCTGAAGGGGGACGACATCCCCGGAGTGCCGCGCACCAGCGGCAGCGCCGGCGCGCAGTACACGTTCCCGATCGCGAACATGCCGTTCTCGGGCGTGGTGCGCGGCGACTATTCGTATGTCGGCTCCTCGAAGACGGCGTTCCGGCCGCTGACCGATCCCACCTATCGCCTGCAGCCGAGCTATTCGCTCGCCAACCTGCGGTTCGGTTTGCAGGGCGGATCATGGGAGGCGACGTTGTTCGTGAACAATGTGTTCGACGAGCGCGCGGAGGTGACGCGCCTGGTGTTCAGCCAGACGCGGCCCGGATATCATCACCAACCGGCCGCGCGAGGTCGGTGTGGAGTTTCGAAGAGTTTCCTGAGGAGGCGTCGATGAAAATTCTGGCTACATGGATCATCGCATGCGGACTGGCCACGGGCTGCGCCCTGGCGAATCCACCTGAGGCCGGCGGAGGCGCCCCCGCGGCGCACCCGCAGATCGGCTCGCACGTCGTGTTTCAGTACTACAAGGATCTGGCCGCCGCGGAGCGCTTCTACGGCGGCACGCTGGGATTGAGGAAGACCTTCGACAAGGAATGGGTCAAGATCTTCGAGATCACCCCCACCCTATGTCGGCCTGGGCGGATGGGACCCGGGGATACCACAAGGCCCGCGCAGACCACGCCCGCGGTGATGCTCAGCATCGAGACCAGCGATCTCGAAGGATGGTATGCGAAGTTGAAAGAGGGCAACGCGACGTTCCTGAAGGAGCTGGGCAAGGCCTCGGGCAATACCGACTCTCCGGTGGACAGCATTCTGGCCAATGACCCGGGCGGCTATACGGTCGAGATGTTTCGCTGGAAGGCGAAGGTGACCTGAAACGCTCGCCGGCGGGGCAAGAGCCTCGCCGGCGCGCTGACGCCCGGATCACGTGGACCGGCGGCGGAACCGGGCGCTGGCGGCCGCGCGCGTATGCCCGTCGGATGATAACCGCTACAATCCGTCGGGATACCCGTGCGGGAGACGGAACTCCCCGCGAGCAACGACGATCTGTGCAGTTGCTCGCCCAGGTGCACGAGCGCTTGCGGAATACTTCCTCGCTCGATGCGTCGGCCCGCGAGATGCTCACCACCGTGATGCACGACATCGAGAAGGCCTTGTCCGGCAAGGATCCCACCGCAGCTTCGGCCGCGCCGCGCCTCGAGTCCATCGCCGTGCGGTTCGAGGCCGAGCATCCCGCCATCGCGGAAACGCTGCGGCGGCTCGTCGATACGCTGGGGAAGGCCGGCATCTGAGCGGCCGCTCAGCTCGCCAGCCCGATCTCCACCCGGCGGTTCTTCTTCCCCTCGCTCTTGATCCTGAGCACGCGGATGCTGCCGATCTCGCCGATGTTCTTCACGTGAGTGCCGCCGCAGGGCTGAAGGTCGATGCCGGGAATCTCGAGCAGTCGCACGCGGCCCGCGCCGCGGGGCGGCTGCACGCTCATGGTCTTCACCAGCTCGGGGCGGGCGTCGAGCTCTTCGTCCGTGATCCATACCGTCCTGGTGGGCACGGCGCGCGCGATCAGCTCGTTGGTGCCGGCTTCGATCCGCTCCGGCACCAGCAGGCTCATGTCGATATCGAAATCGAGACGTGCTTTGTCCGGTGAGATGTTTCCGCCCGTCACCGGGGCGACGACCACGCACGACATCACGTGCAGCGCGGTGTGCAGCCGCATGAGCGCATAGCGACGGCTCCAGTCGAGCTCGAGCGCGACGGGCTCGCCCGGCTGCAGCCCTGGCACCGGCGCGGCGGGAACGTGCGCCACGCTGTCCGGCGCGAGGCCCTTGCGGGTATCCACGATCGCGATGCGCTCGCCGTTCTCGCGCACCAGCGAGCCGGTGTCCCCGGGCTGCCCGCCGCCGAGCGGATAGAAGATCGTTCGATCCAGCACGACGCCGCGCTCGCTCACTTCCACGACCCGTGCGTTCGCCGTTCGCAGATAGGCGTCGTCCCGAAAGAGCAGCTCGGTCATGGGTTGCGCACCTTGCGCGGGCTCGCGCCGCGCGTGAGACATTGGTCGTAGCGCCCGTTCACGCGGTTCGCGAACCAGTCGGTGGTGAGCTTGCGGGTGATCTTGGCGCTCTCCAGCCGGATGCGAGGCGCCATCGCCCGGGGTACGGGCTTCGGGCGCGCCTGGTCCGCCAGCTCGAAAACGCGCTTCCAGGTTCGGGTGCTCTCGAACCCCTCCTGCCCGCCTTTCTCCAGGTCGCGGTGGATCTGCGCATCGCTCAGTTCCAGGCGGGGCCCGAGCTCGCGGACGGCCTGCTCCGTGTTGCTGGTCCCGCCGTCATGGATCAACAGATCGCCGTCCAGCGCGAGCTTCTTCCTGCCTGCGACGTTCACGGCATTCTGGAAGGCCGCGTTGCGGCTCGCATAGTGCCCGGCGTTGAAGTCCGCGAAGCGGTACACCATGTCGCGATAGGGCGCGGGATAGTCGAGCAGGTGGGCGATGCCGAAGTACAGCCCGCCGCGCCGCGTGAACACTTCGCGACGGATGCTTTCCGGCACGGGATAGGGATAGCGCTTCTCCTTCGCGTGCCGTTCCGCATAAGCGACGCTCACCTGCATCGGCCCGCCGGTGCGCACCGGATTCCAGTCCGCGAACAGCTTCGTGCCGAGCGGCACCGAGCCGATGAAGTCCTCGAAGATCTCGCTCAGGGCCTTTTCTGTGTTCGCTGCGGCCAGCCGCTCTTCGTAAGTCCTGCCGTCCGGGGAGCGCATGCGCAGGGCGGCGGACACGAGCGCGTCCGGGATGCCGAGGCGGTCCGCGCGGGCGTTGATCTCCCGCCGCGCGATGCCAGGCAGTCCGGGCACCGTCGGATCGACCCGGAAGGTGGATTCCTGCTGGATCACGGCGATGACCGCGCAGGCGTTCTCCTTGCTCGGCTCGATCTTGAGCGACTCGAAGGCGGTGAAGATGTCCGCCGCCCACGCGTCCCGCGAAGCGGTCTTCGCGGGAATCAGCGCCGCGATGCGCGCACGTGCCACGTCCGGATCGACCCGGTTGCGGGATTGCTGCTGGTTGGCGCAGGAGCCGATGGCGATCACGCCGGCGGCGAGGATCGTGAGGCGAAGGAGGTGGGTCATGGGCTGGCGGGCGCAAATATAGAGCAAGCCGGCTCGCGGCTCCATGCCGCCGCGGAATTCGACGCGCCGGCCGGGCTAGATCACCCGCAGGTACCACTCATAGTCGCGATCGGTGATCTGCGCGTGGAACCGCTCGCATTCCTCGCGCCGGCAGGTAGCGTAGAGATCGTGGTATCGCTTGCCGAGGTATTGCGGCAGCACCTTTCCAGCTTCGAACGCATCGAGCGCTGCGTCCCAGCGGCGCGGCAGTGTGATCTTTTCTTCGATCACCTCGCCAGGCGACACCATCGGGCCGGGATCGCAGCGGCGCGTGAGGCCATGGTGGATGCCCGCGAGGATCGCGGCCATGACGAGATAAGGGTTGCCGTCCGAGCCACCGGGCCTGTGCTCGATGCGGGCATCCTCCGGAGCGGAGAGCGGCACGCGCAGGGCGACGCCGCGATGATTGATGCCCCAGTTCGGCGTGAGCGGCACGAACAGGCCGGGGCGATAGCGCCGATAAGAGTTCGCGGTGGGCGCGAAGATGGCCATGGATTCCGCCATCGTGGCGGCGAGCCCGCCGACGGCGTGGCGCAGCTTTTCCGAAAAGGGCTGGCCGCCGCTCGAGCCGGCGAACACGTTCCGGCCGGACTCATCGAGCAGGCTCACGTGCACGTGCAGGCTGCAGCCCGCGGAATCCTCGAAGGGTTTCGCCATGAAGCTCGCCGCCATGCCGTGCCGTTTCGCGACGGCCTTCACGGCGCGCTTGAGGAGCACCGCGTGATCGCAGGCGAGCTCGGCGCTCGAGACGTGATGCAGATTCACTTCGAGCTGGCCGGGAGAGAATTCCTTCAGCGTCGCGCCGACCGGCAGGTTCTGCGCGGCGCACACGGAATACAGCTCGGCGAGGAAGGGATCGATGTCCTCGAGGTCCTCCATGAAGGCATAGTGCGGGCCGTCCTGCAGCGAGCGGGTGCCGGGGATGCGGCCGACCTTGCGGGTGGGGCGGTCGCCATCCGGCTCCAGCAGATAGAATTCGAGCTCGGTGGCGGCGACGGCGGTGAGGCCCATCTCCTGCAGTGGTCGCGCGGCATGGCGCAACACCTGGCGCGGATCGGCGAAGAAAGGCTCGCCGCTCGCGGTGGCCATGGAAAGCAGCATCTGCGCCGTGGGCACCTGCGCCCAGGGCACGGGGGCGAGCGAGCCGGGCACGGCAGTGGAGATGGCATCCGGGTCGCCGTCGCGGCCGCCGTTGTCGATGCCTTCGAACGTCTGGCCCTTGCTGTCGAGCAGGACGGTGGCGCCACAGAAATTCACGCCGCTCTTGAAAGGCTTCGCGAACTCGTCGCGCGTCACGCGCTTGCCCCGCAGGATGCCGAGCATGTCGGGCTGAAGGAGCTCGAGCATCTGCGTTTGCGGATATCGCTCGAGGAAGGTGTGCAGTTCGTCGACACTGGGCGAGTGTCCGGCAAGGCGGCGTGGGCGGGTCGCCGGGCCGCGCTCGCGCAAGCTTTCCTCCGCCTTGCTGCCAGCCGTCCGGCCGCGTGTGCTCTTGCTCATGGCTCAACTCCCCGACGGGTTCGCGGCTCGAGCGCTGCGCCAGGCGATGGCGGCCCTGGCCCCGTCCCGTCTCAATATCTCGTTGAACTCACGCGACTCGGCCGTTTCCGAGGTCTCGATGATGCAGTTGAGCTCGAGCGCCTGCATCAGCGCCTGGCGCATGCCGGCCATGTCGATGCTGCGATTGATCGCCTGCTTGGTCAGCTTGACCGCCTGCCGGTCGTTCGAGGCGATGCGGCGGGCGACCTCGAGCGTCTCCTCCAGATGCCGCCCGGTGGCCACAACTCGGTTCACCAGGCCCATCTCGAGTGCCTGCGCCGCCGTCACCCGATCGTCGCCGCTCAAGAGCAGGTACTTCGCGTGCTTTGGCCCCGCGAGCCAGGGTGCCAGCATCGCCACGATGCCGCTGCCGAACCGCACTTCCGGCGCGCCGAAGCGGCATTCTTCGCAAGACAGGGTGATGTCGCACGCCATCGCGAGTTCCATCGCGCTGCCGAGGCAATAGCCGTGCACCGCGGCGAGCGTGGGCTTCTCGCTGTCCCAGAACCGCATGATGATCCTGAAGTCCTCGTGCAGCGCGCTGCGCACGGCCTGGGGGTCGGGTGCGTCGCCGGACTCCATGTCGAGGTCGAAGCCGGCGGAGAACGCGCGCCCCGCGCCTGCGACCACGATGGCCCTCACGGCCTCGTCCGCCTCGGCCTCATCGAGCGCCAGGTCGAGCTGCTCGATCATCGCCCTGTTGATGGCGTTCAGCTTCTCCGGCCGGTCGAAGGTGAGGATCGCGAGCGACCCGTCACGCTCGTAGCGGACCAGCTCGGCGCTCATGACACGCGGAACCACGCGGACTTCGTCTGCGTGTAGCTCTTGATGCTGTCGAAGCACTTGTCGCGCGCGTGGCCGGATTGCTTGAAGCCGCCGAACGGCTGCGTCATGTCGCCCTCGTCGAAGGAGTTGATCCAGATCACGCCCGCCTCGATGCCGCGCACCAGCTTGAACGCCTTGTCGATGTCGCGAGTCCATACGCCGGCCGCGAGGCCGTAGATGGTGTCGTTCGCGATCTCGATGGCCTGCTCGACGCCGTCGAACGGGATCACGGACGCCACCGGCCCGAAGATCTCCTGCCGGGCGATGGTCATGTCGTTGCGGACGTCGGTGAAGAGCGTGGGCGCCACGTACGCGCCGGCATCGAGCCCTTTGGGTGCGGCGCCGCCGAACCGCAGTCTCGCGCCTTCGCTGCGGCCCTTTTCGATGAGCCGCAGCACGCGCTGCTGCGCTTCGCGGGTCACCAGCGGGCCCATGTTGGTGGCCGGGTCGAGCGGATCGCCGGGCTGGAAGGCTTCCCGCCCCAGCTCGATGAAGCGCTCCACGAAAGCCTCGCAGAGCGAGCGTTCGACCAGCAGCCGCGAGCCCGCGTTGCACACCTCGCCCATGTTCGAATAGATGCCGCGATACGCGGCGGTGACGGCACGGTCCAGGTCCGCCACGTCCGCCATGAACACCTGCGGAGACTTCCCGCCGCACTCGAGCGACACCTGCTTCATGTTCGACTGGCCCGCGTACTGCAGGATCAGCTTGCCCACGTCCGTCGAGCCGGTGAAGGTGATCTTCGAGACGTCGTCGTGGAGCGCGAGCGCCTTGCCGGCCACCTCGCCGAGCCCGTTCACCACGTTGAGCACGCCGGGCGGGCCGCCCGCTTCCGCGAACAGTTCCGCGAGCCGCAGGCAGCTCATCGGCGCCTGCTCGGCGGGCTTCAGCACCACCGTATTGCCGGCAGCGAGCGCCGGCGCGATCTTCCAGGCTGCCATCAACAGAGGGTAATTCCAGGGCGAGATCGCGCCGACCACGCCGAGCGGCTCCCGCAGCACCATGTGCATCACGCCGGCTTCGGTGTTCGTCACGCTGCCTTCGATCTTGTCGATGCACTCCGCCATGAAGCGGATGGTGTCGATGACCGAAGGGATGTCGACGGATACCACGTCGGCGATCGGCTTGCCCATGTCCAGCGTTTCGAGCACCGCTAGCGATTCGGCGTTCTGCTCGATCAGCATCGCAAAGCGGTACAGCACATCCATGCGCGCGCGCGGCGCCATGCGCGACCACACGCCACTTCTGAACGCACGGCGCGCGCTTGCAACGGCCCGGTCGATGTCTTCCGCAGTGCCGGCCGCCATCTCGGCGATCGTCTCGCCGGTCGCCGGATTCACCGTGGCGAACCGCCCGCCCTTCGCGGCGTCGACGAATTGCCCGTCGATGAACAGGCGTGTCTCGATTCTGGCTCGGGCGGTCTTCGCCGCCGCCTGCCAGCCGCCGCGATCCTTCTCCGCCAGGGTTTGCAGACTCATGAGGCTTGCCTCGCTTTCGACTCGGGAAGATTGCGCGCGGCGCGGGCGACGACGAGGGCGTCGACGATGGCGCAACCGTCCGCATGCACGATCACTGGATTCAGGTCCATCTCGGCGATCTGGGTGCCGAGCGCGGCGACCAGCGAAGAGAATCGCGCAGCCGTCCGGCAGAAGGTATCCACGGCCAGCGGCCGTGAATGGCGCGGGCTGTGCAGCAGAGCGTTGAGCCGCAGGCTGCCGAGGAGATTACGGGCCTCGGCCGCATCGAACGGCGGCAGTGCGTACACCACGTCCGCGAGCGCTTCGACGTGCACGCCACCGAAGCCCAGCACCACCACAGGCCCGAACTGCTCGTCGTGGATCATGCCCAGCAGCATCTCGACGCCACGAGCGCGGATCATCGAAGCGACCAGGGCGCGCGGGCCGATGCGCTTCGAAAGATCCTGATAGGCCGCGGACAACGCTGCTTCGCTCGCGAGATCGAGCTGCACGCCGCCGCGATCCGACTTGTGGTCGATGCCCGCCACGGCAGTCTTCAGCACCACGGGATAGCCGAGCTCCCTTGCCGCCTGCCGCGCCTCGGATTCGCTTTCGACGATGCGCCCGGGGTTGGCCGGAAGCTCGAAATCCCAGAGCAGGCGCATGCCGTCGTTCTCGTCGAGCTTCGCGCCGCTCGCCAGCCGGGCTCGCCAGATGGCGAGCGCTGCCTGCGGCAGCTGAACGGGTGTTCCGCGAGGGCGCGCCAGGAAGTCGCGGTAGTCAAACAGGCATTTCACGCCACGCAGGAACGGAGCGACGCCATCCAGCACCGGGAAGCCTTCGCGCGTCGCGGCGAGCACGGCCGGATCCGTGCCCGTGCCTTGTCGGTTCGCCACGAGGAACACCGGCTTCCCCGACGCCTTGTGGCCGGCGCGAAGATAGTCGATGTAGCCGTCGTGAATGCCGCCGCCCGCGATGCGATCGTGGATCACCGCGCCGAGCGCCGCACCCGGGTCGCTCATCAGCGCGGCGAAGCATTGCTGCATGCCGTCGTGATAGTCCGGGCCGCCGGTGCTCCACGCATCCAGCGGGTTCACGGCCGGCAGGCCGGGATCCAGCAATGATGCGAGTTTCGCCGTGGATGCGGGCGTGAGTTGCGTCAGGGGCACTTTCGCATCGTGCGCGAGATCGATGAGCAGCTGTCGCTCGCCGCCCGAATCGTGCAGCGAGACGAGGCCGCCCGCGGCCACCGGATGAGGTTGCGCGAACAGGATGAGCGCCGTGGCGAGCTGATCCATGTCGTCCACGCGCTGGACGCCGTACCGGTCGAAGAGCGCCTGGTATACACCGTCCTCTCCCGCGATGGCGCCTGAATGCGAGACGGTGAGCTTCGCGGAGAGCTCCGTGCGTCCCACCTTGAGCGCGACGATCGGGATGCGCCGTCTCTGCGCCTTCTCGAAGGCTTTGGCGAGCGCCTGCGGGTTGCGGGCCGTCTCCATGAACAGGCCCACCACCCGGGTGCTCGGCTGCTCGAGCGCGAAATCGAGGTACTCGTCCATCGTCACCACCAGCTCCTGGCCGGTGGAGACGACGAAGTTGAAGTCCAGCCGCTCCTCGCTGTCGACGATGCCGCACATGCCGGAGCCGGAATGGCTGATGTACGCGACGTTGCCGCCTCGTGCGTGCATGCGGGTGACGAAGCCGCAGCCCCACACGCCGTCGACGAAATTGTAGAAGCCCATGCCGTTCGCGCCACATACCACGAGGCCCGAGTGGCGGATCTTCGCCAATACCCGATCCCGCAACGGCGGCGAGCGGTCGTTCCCGATGACGAGAGAGGACATCAGGGTGGCGGCGCGGGCGCCATGAGCGATGGCATCGTCGAGCGCCGCTTCGAGGCGCTCGTCGCTGACCGCGAAGATCACGTGCTCCACGCGTTCCGGAAGCGCTGCCAGAGAAGGGAAGCAGCGTACACCCAGCACGGCCTCACGCCCGGGATTCACCGCGTAGAGCGCACCGCCGTAGCCGCCCTTCAGCAGATTCTCGACGACGGTTCGCCCAACGGTACCCTCGCGCTCCGTGGCGCCGAGCACGGCGATGGAGCGGGGGCGGAACAGAGGCTCGAGCCGATGAGGCATGCCGGCTCCCGGCCCTGATCAGAAGTCCGCAGCGGGGGTCGCTCGCCGCCGCGGAGGATCGAAGAACGCGCCTTCCACCACGCGGCAGCGCGCCATGACGCGCGACCACTGCAGCTCGCGCTGATAGTAGATCTCGGCCCAGAGCTCATCGCCCGGCCGGCCCCAGGGCATGTGCAGGCTCGCGAGCGCGATGTTCGATTTCGCGGATGGCGACCATTCCGCCGACGTCACCGTGCCGACCACTTCGCCGCCGCGCTTGCCGTTGTAGATGTAGGAGGAGCGCGCCGGCTTGTTGCCTTCGATGTCCAGGCGGACCAGGCGATAGCGCGAGCCGCGCTTCTGCTCCTCGAGCAACGCACGGCGGCCGTTGAACACGGGCTTGCTGAAGTCCACCAGGCGCGCGAGGTCGAGCTCGAACGGTGAGCGCGAACGGTCCAGCATGATCGCCTGGTCCGCCGGCAGGAAGTCCACGTGCGCCTGGATGAAGCCTGCTTCGATGCGGGCCACCTCCAGTGCGTGCGTCCCCATGGGGCGGATGCCGTGGATCCTGCCCTTGTCGAACAAGGCATCCCACAGCGCGAGCGCACGGCTGGGGTCGATCCACAGCTCGTAGCCGAGATCGCCCGTGAAGCCCGTGCGCGACACCATGAGCTCGCCGCCGGCGAAAGGAAAGTAGGCGATGCCGAACGGCGGCAGCGTCTCGACTCCCGTGCAGCCGATGGCCTTCAGCACCGCGCAACTGGTGGGGCCCTGCAGCGCGACGGCGGCGACTTCGTGCGTATCCTCGACGATGGACACGTCGAAGCCGAATGCCGAGCGCATGAGCCATTCGAGCTGCCGCTCCTGCGAGCACAGGCGGTAGTCGCCCGGCCGCAGGTGGAAGATGGTGCCGTCGTCGATGACCTGCCCGTTGTCGTCGCACCAGACGCAATAGCCGACCTTGCCCGGCTTGATCTTCGCGACGTCGCGCGTCACGAGGCGATTGAGGAAGGGCAGGGCGTCCGGGCCGGTGATGCGATGCTTCGTCATCGGCGTGAGGTCGAACACAGCGCAGGCGTTGCGGATGGCCGCGTATTCCAGCGCCGTGTCGAAATAGGCGTCCGCGGTGGTGTAGTCCTTCCAGCGATGCCACTCGTTCAGCGTGTTGAGCTGCGAGGTGCGGGGATGGAAAGGCGTCTCGTAGACGGCCGTCCGGAAGTGCTCTTTGTTCATCATGCTGCCCGCTCCGCATCCAGCACCGCCTGCGCCGCGTTGCGCCCGGCAGAGCCCATGACGCCTCCGCCCGGGTGGCAGCCCGCACCGCACAGGTAAAGGCCGTTCACCGGCATCGCGTACTGCGCCGCGCCCGGCACGGGCCTCAGCATCAACAGCTGGTCGAGCGCGAGCTCGCCGTGATGCCAGTGGCCGCCCGTGATGCGGAACTCTCTCTCGATGTCCGAGGGCAGCAACAGCTGCGACGCCACGATGTGCCGCTGCAGCGCCGGTGCGTAGCGGCCGAGCACGCCGAGCGTGCGTTCGAGCAGCTCGGCGCGAGCGGTGTCGCTGCTTGCCTTCGAATCGAACGGGGCGTATTGCACGATGGCGGAGAGCACGTGGCCACCTTGCGGGGCGAGCGTGCGATCGCGAACGCTGGGGATGCTGATTTCCAGCGCAGGGTCCGGCGAGCACCGGCCGTACTTCGCATGGTCGAAGGCGGCCTCGATGTAACCCATGTCCGGCGCGATGAGCAGCCTTTCGCCGACCAGCCCCGCCGGCAGCCGCGCGAAATCCGGCAGGCCATCGAGCGCGAGATGCAGCTTCGCGGCCATGCCTTTGGAGCGGAAATGCCGGACGCGGTGCACGAAGCCAGTCTCGAGATGGCGCGCGCCGAGCAGCTGCAGCAGCGTGCGTGCGGGGTCCGCGTTAGAGACGACGATGCCGGCCGGAATCTTCTCTCCACCTTCGAGCTCCACGCCGGAGACTCTGTCGCCATCCAGCGTGATGCGCGCAACTGCGGCACTGGTGCGCACCTTCGCGCCGCTGGCGCGGGCCGAAGCGGCAATGGCTTCCGCCACGGCGCCCATGCCTCCTTCCGGCAATGAGACTCCACCGGGCGTACCGCCGGCCTGCCCGCTCAACCGATGCAGCAGCGCGAGCACGGAGTTGTTCGAGCGCGTACCGAGGTTCGTGCCCAGCACCGCGTCCAGCGCCAGCGCGCCTTTGAGCAGTCCGGATTCGAAGGTTTCCTCGAGCACGTCGTAGATGTTGATGCCGGCGATGCGCAGGAATTCCTGCATCGGCTCGCGCCCGAGCCGGCGGATGTCCAGGCCCAGCAGCGCCGCGCCCAGGAAATCCGAGCGGCCACCACCGCCGAGGCGGGGCGGGCGGCGATTGTGCTGCTTGCCGAGCACCGCCGCGAACTTAAGCATCTGCGCGTGGTACTCGCCGAGCGCCTTGCGATCCTCCGGCGAGAGCGCGCCGCCCTCCAGGGCGCCGCCGTTGAGCACCAGGTGCTCGCCTTCGGCGTTCAGCGCAATGGTGCGGAGGTTCGCGCCC
>JBGAIL010000267.1:0-4794 GCA_044225565.1 Steroidobacteraceae bacterium
TGACCTTCAACGTCTGGTACGGCGGCGAGCAGGTCAGCATCCAGAAGGTCGGCGAGGCGATTCGTGCGGCGGATGCCGACATCGTCGGCCTGCAGGAGTCGGACGGGAGCCTGCAGCGCATCGCCGATCTCGCCGGCATGCCCTATGTCGACCCGAGGCGCCGCCTCATCTCCCGCTGGCCTATTTTCGATTCAGGCATCGGCGAGCGCACCGAGAAGGGTGCCTCGCTCTACTCGACCACCGCGCTCGACTCCGATGCGCTGCACGCATGGGTGATGGTGCGGCCAGGCAAGGTCGTGGCCATGGCCAACGTGCACCTCTCCAGCGACCCGAGCGGGCTCGAGATGGCGCGCACCGGCAGCTCGCTGAAGGAAGTGCTGGAAGTGGAGGAGAGCGGCCGGGCTGCCGAAGCGGCGCCGCTCGCGGCGCTCGGCAAGCTGGGCTCGGATGGGACGCCGGTGTTCCTCACCGGGGACTTCAACACGCCTTCGCACCTGGACTGGACCGAAGCCGCGAAGCGTGCACGGCCAGACCTTCCCTACATCGTGAGATGGCCGGCGACGCAGGTGCTGGCCGACGCGGGGCTGCGCGACAGCTATCGCGAGGTGTATCCCGATCCGGTGGCGCGACCGGGCCTCACATGGACACCGGGCACGCCACATCCGGTGCAGCCGCCCTCGCCGGGACGCGAGCGCATCGACCTCATCTGGACGGCTGGGCGCACGACGACGCTGCGCTCGCAGATCGTCGGTGAGCCGGGCGGGCCGAACGTCGATATCGGCGTATCGCCCTGGCCCGCAGACCACCGCGCGGTGGTGTCGACCTTCCAGGTGGTGCCTGCCGCGGCCCCGCCCATGATCTCCGTGACTCCGCGCCGCGTGCCCTTCGGGGAGAGCTTCCTGCTGCGCACCTACGACCCGGTCGGCGAGAGCTGGACTGGATTGATCGTACGACGCGGCGGCGGCCCGAAAGACGCCATCACCGGCGTGAAAGATCTCCCCGACAGCTATCAGCGCACCATCCGTCTCTCGAGCCTCGGCATGGAGCCTGGTGAATACGATGCGCTGCTGGTGGGCGAGGACGGCAAGGTGCTCAAGCGCCATGCGTTCGTGCTTGCGGAGAAGGACGGCAAACCCGAAATCTCGGTGCTCGATGCCACCGTGCGCCGCGGCGCGCCGGTGCGGGTGCGGTGGCGCAATACGCCAGGCGATCTGCGCGACTGGATAGGCATCTACAGAGCGGGCGAAGCGGACGTGATGCGCTATCTGGGCTTCGCGTACACCGAAGCGATGTTCGATGGCGAAGTTGCGGTGTCCGCCGACCCATCACATGCGCCGCTGCCACCCGGCGAGTACGAGCTGCGGCTGATGCACGACGAGACCTTCGTCACCTTGGGGGTCGCGCCGTTCCGAGTGAGCCCCTGAAGGGCTGCGAAGGCCTGAGCGATCCTGGTCCGCCGGCCGCGCAACCCGGACGGGCGCACTGCATCAGGAAGCGTTGCTGCCCGGTGCCGCGGTGCTTTCCCGCACGATCAGCTCTCCCTGCAGCACGTGCTGCATCGGCGCCAGGCGCTTGCCATTCATGAGATCCAGCAGCGCGCGCATGGCGGTCTCGCCGATCTGCTTCATCGGCTGGCTCATGGTGGTGAGGGGCGGGGAGGCGAAGCGCGCGAACTCGATGTCGTCGAAGCCGGCGACGGACATTTGCCGAGGCACGGCGATGCCCGCTTCCTTCAGCCCGTGCAGCACGCCCATCGCCATCTCGTCGTTGAAGCAAAACGCGGCGGTCGGCGCACGTTTCAACGCAACGATGCGTCGCGCCGCCTCCGAGCCCGATTGCAACGAGAAGTCCCCGGGAATCTCCAGAGCCGGCTCGCGAGCGATGCCTGCGGCGCGCAACGCGGCCCGATAGCCGTTCAAGCGATCACGCGTGAGCGGGCTGCCCGCAGGCCCCAGCACGGCGACGATGCGTCGATGCCCGAGCGAGAGCAGATGCTCCGTCATGCGCTGCGCGGCGCCCGCATTGTCGATACGCACGGTGGGGCAGAAGGCATCGTCCACGCATTCGCAGGCGTTCACGATGGCTGGCGTGCCGCTCTTGCGCCACGCTTTCCGCAGCGCTTTCTGGTCCAGCCGCGCGCTCAACTGGATGATGCCGTCCGCCTGGTTGGAGGCGACGAGGCCCAGGTATTCGTTCTCCCGCTCCGCGCTACCCTGGGTGTCTCCCAGGAGCACGGCATACCCGTTCTGCTGCGCCACCTGCTCGATGCCGCGCACCACGGTGGAGAAGAACGGGTTGGCGATGTTGGGCACCAGCACCACCACCGCGAACGACCGGCGGCTGCGGAAGTTGCGGGCCAGCAGGTTGGGGCGGTAATCCAGCGCGCGCACGGCGGCGAGCACCTGCTCCCGGGTATGGGGGGTGACTTTCTCCGGTGTGCGCAGCGCCCGCGATACGGTTGCCACCGATACTCCGGCTCGCGCGGATACCTCCCGAATGCCGGCCACGGCGCTCCCGAACGGTCAACCCAAGGGGGCGGCACTTTGACCGATCTTGACCGCCCCGACAAGTTGGCGCAGGCTATGATGTAACCGGTTACATCGCCGGAATACCCGGGAAAGTCCATGCTCACCAGAACCGGCCCGCTCGGCGTCGGCATCATCGGCAGCGGGTTCAATGCCCGCTTCCACCTGCAGGCGTTCCGCGCCGTCCGCGATGCGGACGTGCTCGGCATCTGGAGCCCCAATGCCCGCAATGCCGCCTCCGCCGCCGCTCTGGCGCGCCAGCTGGACGTGGGTGCCGCGAAGCCTTATGACTCCATCACCGCCATGGTGGCGGACCCCGCCATCGAAGCGCTGTGGCTCACCGGGCCGAACCATGCGCGGCTCGAGAACGTGGAGGAGATCGTCCATGCCGTGGAGAGCGGCAAAGGCACGCTGAAGGGAATCGCCTGCGAGAAGCCTCTTGCGCGCAACGTGGCCGAAGCGAAGCGCGTGGTGCAGCTCATCGAGCGCATCGGCATCCCGCACGGCTATCTCGAGAACCAGCTTTTTGCGCCGCAGATCGAAACCGGTCATGCGCTGCTGTGGGCGCGTGGCGCGCGCAGCGCGGGGCGTCCTTACCTCGCCCGCGCAGCCGAGGAGCACAGTGGCCCCCACGCACCGTGGTTCTGGCGCGGCGATCTCCAGGGTGGCGGTGTGCTCAACGACATGATGTGCCATTCGGCGCTGCTGGTGCGGCATCTGCTCACCAAGCCGGGCGAGCCGTATTCTTCCGTGCGCCCGGTGCGCATCACGTCCCACATCGCGAGCCTCAAGTGGACCCGCCCGCACTACGTCGAGCAGCTCATCAAGACGCACGGGCCCGAGGTGAACTACGCGCAGCGCCCGTCCGAGGACTTCGCGAGCGTCACCATCGAGTTCGAGACGGACGACGGCCACACCGTGCTCGGTGAGGCGACCACGTCCTGGAGCTTCGTGGGCGCGGGCCTGCGCCTGTCGGCGGAGCTGCTGGGCCCGGAGTACTCCATGTCCTGGAACACGCTGGATACCGGCCTGAAGCTGTTCTTCTCGCGCTCGGTGACGGGCCAGGCCGGCGAGGACCTCATCGAGAAGCAGAACGCCGAATCGGGCCTCATGCCCGTGGTCGCCGGTGAGGCGGCCGCGTACGGCTACGAGAACGAAGACCGCCATTTCGCGCGCGTCTTCCTCGGCAAGGAGAAGCCGCGCCTCACGTTCCACGACGGGCTCGAAGTGGTGCGCATCCTCATGGCGGCATATCACAGCGCGGAGGAAGGCCGGACGGTGCCGTTCCCACCCGATGGCCTGGATGAGTTCGTTCCCGCCGTCGCGAGGAGAGTGCCATGAAGAGCGCCAGGCTGGCGGCAATGATGTTCCTCCAGTACTTCATCTGGGGCGTCTGGTTCGTGACCATGGGCACCTACCTCGGGCAGACGCTGCATTTCAGCGGCCGCGAGATCGGGCTGGCCTACGGGGCGACGGCGATCGCCGCGCTCGTCTCGCCGTTCTTCATGGGCATCCTCGCGGACCGCTATTTCGCCAGCGAGAAGCTGCTCGCGGTGCTGCATCTGCTCGGCGGCGTGCTCATGTGGGCCGTGTCGAAGCAGACCACCTTCGCCACGTTCTATCCGCTGCTCATCTGCTACGCGCTGTGCTACATGCCCACGCTGTCGCTCACCAATTCCATCGCGTTCCATCACGTGCCCGATGCGAGCCGGTTCCCGTATCTGCGGGTGCTCGGCACGGTGGGCTGGATCGTCGCGGGCGTGCTGGTCGGGCGCCAGCTGCATGCCGATGCTCTGGTGCTGCCCATGCAGCTGGCCGCGGGCGCTTCCGTGGTGATGGGGCTTTATGCATTCACGCTGCCGCACACCGAGCCGAAGGCGGCCGGCACCGAGTTCAGGATCCGCGACGCGCTGGGGCTCGATGCGCTGCGGCTGCTGAAGAACCGGGATTTCCTGGTGTTCGTGATCGGCTCGTTCCTGCTGTGCGTGCCGCTGCAGTTCTATTACACGTTCGCGAACCCCTTCCTGAACGAGATCCACGTGCCGCAGGCGGCGTTCATCCAGACGTTCGGGCAGATGTCCGAAGTGGGCTTCATGCTGCTGCTGCCGTTCCTGCTGCGGCGATTCGGCATCAAGGTGATCATGCTCGCCGGCATGCTCGCGTGGTCGCTGCGCTATTTCGCGTTCGCGCACGGGGATGCCTCGGCGGGCATGGCGCTGATCCTCGCCGGCATCCTGCTGCACGGGGTGTGCTACGACTTCTTCTTCGT
>JBGAIL010000017.1:0-41793 GCA_044225565.1 Steroidobacteraceae bacterium
GCCCTCGGGGGGTATCAAAAACAGGGATGTTTTTGATAAGCCTCCATGGACGGATTCACGGCGTCCCCCCGAGGGCTCTCTACGCCGCGCGCAACCTGATCTCACCTTATATGAATTCAGAATTTCACCACGCTGCGGATCGACTCACCTTTGTGCATGAGATCGAACGCATCGTTGATCTTCTCGAGCGGCATCACGTGGGTGATGAGGTCGTCGATGTTGATCTTGCCGTCCATGTACCAGTCCACGATCTTCGGCACGTCCGTGCGGCCGCGCGCGCCGCCGAAAGCCGTGCCCTTCCAGACGCGGCCGGTGACGAGCTGGAACGGGCGGGTCTTGATCTCCTGCCCCGCGCCGGCGACGCCGATGATGATGGATTCGCCCCAGCCGCGATGGCAGCACTCGAGCGCCTGGCGCATGAGGTCCACGCTGCCCACGCATTCGAAGCTGTAGTCCGCGCCGCCATCGGTGAGCGCGACGAGATGCTGCACGAGATCGCCGCCGACTTCCTTCGGGTTCACGAAGTGCGTCATGCCGAACTTCTCGGCGAGCGGCTTGCGCTTGGGATTGAGATCCACGCCGATGATCTTGTTCGCGCCGACGAGCTTCGCGCCCTGGATGACGTTGAGACCGATGCCGCCGAGACCGAACACCACGACGTTCGCGCCCGCCTCCACCTTCGCGGTGTTGATGACGGCGCCGATTCCGGTGGTGACGCCGCAGCCGATGTAGCACACCTTCTCGAAAGGCGCGTCTTCACGGATCTTCGCGAGCGCGATCTCCGGCAGCACGGTGAAGTTCGAGAACGTGGAGCAGCCCATGTAGTGATGCACCTTCTCGCCGCCGATGGAGAAGCGGCTGGTGCCGTCCGGCATCACGCCCTTGCCCTGGGTGGCGCGGATGGCGGTGCACAGGTTCGTCTTGTGCGACGTGCAGGATTTGCACTGCCGGCATTCCGGCGTGTAGAGCGGGATGACGTGGTCGCCCTTCTTCAAGGTGGTGACGCCCGGGCCCACGTCCACGACGATGCCTGCGCCTTCGTGCCCGAAGATGACGGGGAACAGGCCTTCCGGGTCCGCGCCCGAGCGCGTGAACTCGTCCGTGTGGCACACGCCGCTCGCCTTGATCTCTACGAGCACTTCGCCTGCCTTCGGTCCTTCGAGGTCCACCGTGACGACTTCGAGCGGCTTGCCCGCCGCATAACCCACAGCTGCACGAGTTTTCATGACGAATCCCCCAGGAAGATGGATGGCTGGCGCCGGCGCCAAGCGCAACGGAGCCGGCCGCCCGCAACGAGGGCGCATTCTGACGGCGAAGGGCGAGGCGAGGCAAATGGGCATAGGATTTGCGCCGGAGCGCGCATGACCCAGCCTGAATACGACGTGGTGATCATCGGGGCGGGAGCTGCTGGACTGGCGGCGGCCGCGGAGCTGACGGGCGCCGATCAGCTTTCCGTGCTGGTGCTCGAAGCGCGGGACCGCATCGGCGGGCGCATCTGGACGCATCGCGAACCGGGCGTGGCCGTCCCGATCGAGCTGGGCGCGGAATTCATCCATGGCCGCCCGGAAGCCACGCTCTCGCGGCTCGCGCAAGCCGGCCTGCCGGCCATCGATGCGCCGGAAGAACACTGGATGCGGCGCAGCGGCAGGCTGCAGCGCATGGACGACGCCTTGTTCCGGCAGATTCGCGACTCCCTGAAGCGCGCCGGCGTCCTGCGCCGCAAGGACGAGCCCTTCGCGGACTTTCTCGCCCGCGCCGGCAGGCACGGCCTTTCCGAAGAGGGCCGCCGCTTCGCGCGAATGATGGTTGAAGGCTTCGACGCGGCAGACCCGCAGCGCGTCAGCGCGCATTCCATCGCCGAAGAGTGGAAGAAGGGCGGGGCCACGGATTCGGATCAGTTCAGGCCCAGCGGCGGTTACGGCTCGCTGATGGACTCGCTCGTATGCAGGCTGGATGGGAGCCCGGTACGGCTTCGCCTCGCGAGCATCGTGAAGGCGGTGCGCTGGCAGCGCGGGCTCGTGGAAGTCACGGGGAATTTTCTCGGCAACCCGTTCACCGTTTCTGCGGCGCGCGCCATCATCACCTTGCCGCTCGGTGTATTGCAGCTAGCGGACGATTCGCCAGGCGCGGTTCGCTTCGAGCCGGGACTCGAGAGCAAGCACGAGGCGCTGCTGGGGCTCGCTTCGGGTCCGGTGATCAAGGTGGTGCTGAGATTTCGCAGCGCGTTCTGGGAATCGCTGGCCGACGGGCGTTGCTCGAACGTCTCGTTCTTCCATTCCGCAGACGCCCCGTTCCCGACGTACTGGACGGCGTTGCCGATGCGGGTGCCACTGATCACCGCATGGGCCGGTGGACCCAAGGCGGAACGGCTCGCGGCGCTGAGCCACGATGCCCTCTTTCGCAAGGCCGTCGAAGGACTGCGCTCGACGCTCGGCATCGGCGCGCTCCGCTCCCGCAAGGCGCGCACGGAACAGCAGCTAGAAGGCGCATGGCTGCACGACTGGCAGAGCGATCCGTTCGCACGTGGTGCCTACAGTTACGTCGTCTCAGGCGGAGAGTCCGCCCGCAAGTTGCTCGCAAGACCTCTCGACAGCACGCTGTTCTTCGCGGGTGAGGCCACGGACGTCGCAGGAGAAGCCGGCACAGTCGCCGGTGCGCTGCAGAGCGGTCAGCGCGCGGCGCGGAAAATCCTCTCAATCACCGCCACCCGTACTGCGCGTCACGGACGAACGGCCTGCTGAAGTCTCTTCAACGCCAAAGTGGCATTCACGATCGGCGCTCCGTCGTATTGCCCAAGCTGCAGCAAATCATCGTCACCCGAAACGATCCAGATGCACTTCACCGGCGACCAACGGGGAGCTCGTCGCGAGCTGAATGCCCCTGGAGCGGGCCATGTCCAGTATCGCTCTCGGAATTCCTCTCCAAAGAGCGCCCGATACGACGACATTGGTATCAGCGACGATGCAGACGATCACGACGCGCTGCGGCCACTTCGGCAGCGACCTCTCCGTCAGCGGGCGGCGGCTCATCCAGCGCATCGATCCGCGAGAAGACTTCGCCGAGGCGGTCCCCAGCAGCACGCTGATCCAATACGCGCCTCAAGAGCTTCTCGAGCTCCGCTCCAGTGAGCAGGCCTGCAGCCCGGGCCTGCCGGATCAGCTCATCGGGAAGAACTACCGTCATGGACGTCAGTTCCCTTCCTGAACGCTTCTCATCCCGTCCATAGGGGACACTGTCTATTTCCGGGCCCGAACGAAGCCTTCGGCATTGTGGAAATCAGGCTTGCCTGCCGGATGCCGCAAAGCCCAGTACGACAGGCTGCCCTCTCGTGTCTCGATCACCGCCGCGAGCGCTACGCGCAGCGGCGCACCCACGCGCAGCTCGGGCAGATCGGTGAAGCTCACTACCGCGGCGAGCTCGAGGCCCTGCGAGGAAACGGTGGGCGCGATCAAAGGAGCGCGTGCGATGGGGATGGAAGCCATGCCCTGCCGGTACGAATCGAATCGGTAGACCGCCCACTGTGACGAAGGCGCCAGGTTCACTTCGTAATAGGCGGGCGAGTCGCCGGCTGCGAGGAAGGCTTCGAAGCACGTGTGCCGCCAGAGCCCATCCGTGCGCGCGGGCGCCGTGGCGGACGGCACACGGAGCTGCGATATATCGGCATCGAGCGCATAGCGCAGCGCCAGCGGCTTGTCCTCCGTCAGATCCAGCTGCACCCGCAATCCCCGAACCGCTGCGCAAGGCGTCGAGGGGTGCGGATGAAGATCGAACGCGCTGGTGGCGGGCATGTGCGCAGTCTACTGTCCGTTCCTGCTCAGGCCCAGCATCGCATGGCGTACAATGCGCGCGGTGCGCACGCAGCCCTACATCAACACGCTGGAGATGATCGGCCATACGCCGATGCTGGCCGTCCACCGCCTCGACACCGGCCCCTGCCGGCTGTTCCTCAAGCTCGAGAACCAGAATCCGGGCGGCTCCATCAAGGACCGCATCGGGCTCTATCTCATCGAAGCGGCGGAGCGGCAGAAGAAGATCCGCCCCGGCGACCTGCTCATCGAGGCGACCGCGGGCAACACGGGGCTCGGCCTCGCGCTGGTGGCGGCTCAAAAGGGATACCGGCTGCGCCTGGTGATCCCGGACAAGATGAGCCAGGAGAAGATCTTCCACCTGAAGGCGATGGGCGCGGAAGTGGTGATGACGCGCTCGGACGTCACCAAAGGTCATCCCGAGTACTACCAGGACCTTGCCGCGCGCATGGCGCGGGAAACGCCCGGCAGCTACTACGTCAACCAGTTCGGCAACGATGCCAACATCCGCGCGCACGAGGAGACCACGGCGCCGGAGATCTGGGCGCAGACGGGGCACAAGGTGGATGCCGTGGTCTGCGGCGTGGGCACCGGCGGCACCATCACCGGCATCTCCAGATACTTCGAGCACACCGCTCCCGACGTGCAGATGGTGTTGGCCGACCCCGCGAACTCGGCTCTGGCGGGCTTCGTGCGCAATGGCAAGATCGAGCCTTCCGGCCGCGGCTGGCTGGTGGAAGGCATCGGGGGGGACTACGTGCCCGCCATCTGCGACCTCTCGCGGGTGAAACAGGCGTACTCCATTCCCGATGCCGAAGCCTTCCACACCTGCCGCGAGCTGCTCGCGAAGGAAGGCATCATCGCCGGCACTTCCACGGGCACGTTGCTCGCGGCCGCGCTGCGCTATTGCCGCGAGCAGAAGACGCCGAAGCGCGTAGTCACTTTCGTCTGCGACAGCGGCAACAAGTACCTGTCGAAGGTCTACAACGACTACTGGATGATCGACAACGGCTTCATCGAGCGCGAGCAGTTCGGCGACCTGCGGGATCTGATCGTCCGCCGCCACAAGGAGCATGCGACCGTGACGGTGCAATCCACGGAGACGGTAGCCGCCGCGCACCGTCGCATGAAGCTGTACGACGTGTCGCAGCTGCCGGTGATGCAGGAAGGCCGCATCGTCGGCCTGGTGGACGAGGAGGACATCCTGCTCGAGGTGTTCCGCAATCCGAAGCATTTCGACGAGCCGGTGACGCAGGCGATGTCGAGGCATCTGGTCACGGTGCAGGCCGACGCGCCGGTCGAGCAGCTGATGGAGATCTTCAAGCGCGGCATGGTGGCCATCGTGATGCACGGCAACGAGTTCCAGGGCCTGGTCACGCGCATCGACGTGCTGAACTGGCTGCGGAGGCGGATGTGAGATGAGCGAAGGAAAGAGCAGACACGCTTTCGGTACGCGGGTCATCCATGGCGGGCAGAAGCCCGATCCGCGTACGGGCGCGGTGATGCCGCCCATCTACGCCACTTCCACTTACGTGCAGGAGAGCCCGGGCAGGCACAAGGGCTACGAGTACTCGCGAACCGCGAACCCGACGCGGGATGCGCTGCAGGCCAGCCTGGCGAATCTGGAAGGCGGTTACGCAGCATTCGCGTTTGCTTCCGGCATGGCGGCCACGGGCACGGTGCTGGAGCTGCTGGACAGCGGCTCGCACATCGTGGCGATGCACGATCTCTACGGCGGCAGCTACCGGCTGATGGAGAACGTGCGCACGCGCTCGGCGGGATTGAAGATCACCTTCGCGGATCTCACTTCGCCCGCGGCGCTCGAAGCAGCGATCCGGCCGGGCACGCGCATGGTGTGGGCGGAAACGCCGACCAATCCGCTGCTGAAGCTGGTGGATCTCGCGGCGGTAGCGCAAGTCGCGAGGCGGCACGGCATTCTCAGCGTGTGCGACAACACGTTCGCCACGCCGTTCCTGCAGCGGCCGCTGGAGCTGGGCTTCGACGTCGTGGTGCACTCCACCACGAAGTATCTCAACGGACATTCGGATTCCATCGGCGGCGCGGCGATCGTGCGTCAGGACTCGCAGCTTGCACAGCGCGTCGGCTATCTGCAGAACGCCATCGGCGGGGTGCCGGGGCCGTTCGATTCGTTTCTCACGCTGCGCGGCATCAAGACGCTGGCGCTGCGCATGGAGCGGCATTGCGCGAGCGCGCTCACCATCGCGCAGTTCCTGGAGAAGCATCCGAAAGTGGAGCGCGTCTACTACCCCGGGCTGGCCAGCCATCCACAGCATGCGCTCGCTCGAACGCAAATGGCGAATGGCTTCGGTGGAATCGTCACGGCAGTGCTTCGCGGCGGTCTGGACGATGCGCGGCGCTTCCTCGAGCGCTGCGAGCTGTTCTCGTTGGCGGAGAGCCTGGGTGGCGTGGAAAGCCTCATCGAGCATCCAGCACTCATGACGCACGCCTCGCTGCCCGCAGCCATGCGCAAGGAGCTCGGCATCAGCGATTCGCTGGTGCGGCTGTCGGTGGGCATCGAGAGCGTCGACGATCTGCTGGCAGACCTGGATGCTGCGCTCAAGGCCACTTAGTCCACTGCATCCGCCTTGGCCGACGATGGATTGCCGTGGTTGAAAGCGCGCGATGTACGCGTGCACATCGCCTGCGTTGAACGCGCGTGAATCACGCGCGGCATTGATCTTCCCCCATTGACAGAATTGCGCAGCTTCGCGACAGCGATGCTGTTGACGGATGCTGCAGCGCAAGGAATCATCGCGTCGGCTTGTCGATTGGCTTTTCAGGGATTCATCGCCATGGGGTTGCCGGCACTGAAGATCGAGGACGAAGGGGTCATGGAAATGGAAGCTCGCATGGCAAGGCTCGAAGAGAAGGCCGATCGCGCCCAGTCCGACATTTCGGACCTCAGGATCGAGGTGCGCGGCATCCGAAGCGACATGAAGGAAATGGATCACCGCCTCACCACGAAGATCGAGGACGTCGACAAGAGGCTGACGGCCAGGATCGAGGGGCTGGATCAGAAACTGGCGGCGAAGATCGACGCCGTGGACGTCCGCCTCTCCTCCAGGATCGACGATGTCAAGGATTCGGTGGTCTCCCTGCACCTGCAGTTCAAGGACTTCGAATCCGTGTCCGCGAAACGGGAAACCCGCCTCCTGTGGAAGCTGGCCGCGCTGATCATCGCGACGATGGGCACGACGCTCGGCGTCATGGCCAAGGGCTTCGGTTGGGTTTGAAAGCGCCCATCCCCGGCTAACGCCGCTCCGGCGGAATCCCTTTCAGCTTCTGCGCGAACGCCGCGTGCTCCGCGAGGTCCACCGGCCGGTGCCTCACCTTCGTACCGGCGGGATCCTTGCCGAGATAGTTGTCGCCCTTCCAGTTGCTGGCCGGCCTCACCGGTCGCGGCACGAACCCGCCGCCGCAGTTCGGGCACACGTCGAACAACAGGTTGTCGACGCAGTTGGAGCAGAACGTGCACTCGTAGCTGCAGATGCGCGCGTCCGTGGAATCGGGCGGCAGCGCCTTGTTGCAGTGCTCACACGTCGGTCTCAGCTCGAGCATGGCCAGCCTCCAGCGCGACGAACTCCCCGTGGAATTGTCCCGCAATCTCACCGGCGGACGCCACCAGCGCAGTCACGGCGATGCGGGCCTTGCCCCGACGGCGCAGCAGCTTCAGAAATCCCGGCCAATCCCCCTCCCTGGCGAATGCCGACGTCGCGGTGAAATCCCCGCACATCTGAGCTTCGTATTCCATCGTGCTTCTCTGGATGACCAGCCGGCTCACGATGCCTTCGCTCAGCAGGCGCGTGTGCACCTGGCACCACGCCGCGAGCGTGGCAAGCGTCGAGACGCTGCCACCGAACACCGTCTCGTGATGATTGATGTTCGGAGCGAACGGCGCCGCGAGCGTGACGCCCTGGTCTGAAATGCCGCGCACCGTCACCTGCATCGCGCGCGTCAGCGGAATGTTCGTGTGCAGGTAACTTTCCAGCTCATCGATGGAGAGCTGCTTCGGCGGACGAGCGGCATCAGAAGGCACTTTTCAGCACTCCACCATCCACGCGAAGGGCAGCGCCGGTGGTCGCCGAAGCCAGCGGGCTCGCGACGTACACCACGAGCGCAGCCACCTCTTGCGGCGTCGCGAACCGCTTGATGAGCGAAGTGGGCCGCACTTTCTCGAAGAACTCCTTCTCGAACGCCTCGAAGGTCCTGCCTTCGCTCTTCGCCAGCGTCGTCACGAAGTCGCCCACGCCGCGCGAGCGCGTCGGCCCCGGCAGCACGCAATTCACGGTGATGCGGGTGCCAGCCAGAGATTCCGCGAGTCCGCGCGACACCGCGAGCTGCGCGGTCTTGGTCATGCCGTAGTGGATCATCTCCGAAGGGATCTGCACCGCGCTCTCGCTGGAAATGAAGATGATGCGGCCCCAGTCGGCACGCTTCATGGCCGGCAGGCACAGGCGGGCGAGCCGCACGCCGCTCAGCACGTTCATCTCGAAGAAGCGCGTCCAGTCCTCGTCGGGAATCTCCTCGAAAGGCTTCGGCTCGAAGATGCCCAGGTTGTTCACCAGGATCTCGATGCCCGCATGCTGCCGGACCAGCGCCTCGGCCACCGCGGCCTGCCCGAGATCGCCCGCGAAACCCTGTAGCTCGCCGCCGGTGGAAGACTCGATGGCGGCGATCGCCTTGTCCACCGCCTCCTGAGTGCGCCCATTGACGATGACCCGCGCGCCTTCGCGCGCCAGACCTTCCGCGATGGCGTAACCGATGCCAGCCGTGCTGCCCGAGACGAGCGCGAGACGGTTGCGGAGCTGCAGATCCATGACCGGGCCTTTCAGTTGCAGGGCGCCGCAGGAATATACTGCATGGCACACGCACGAATGGTTACAACCGGGGGCACCATGATCGCGTCGAGACTCACCTCCCTCCTGCTCGTGGCCGCAACGATCACGCTCGGCGCCGGCTGCGCCGGGAAGCCGGGATCGGCAGCGAAGGTTGCTGCCTCTGCGGTCGCCGATCTCGCACTGAAGAACGGCGCGGTCTACACCTTGAACGGCGCGCGAAGCTGGGCGCAGGCCGTGGCGATCCGTGAAGGGCGCATCGTCTACGTCGGCCCAGACAAGGGACTCGATGCCCATGTCGGACCCGACACCCGCGTGGTGGACCTCAAGGGCCGCATGCTGATGCCGTCCTTCCAGGACGTGCACATCCACCCCATCAGCGGCGGAGTCGAGGCGAGCTCCTGCGATCTCCACGGCCTGACCACTGCGGACGAGTACATCGCTGCCATCCGGAAATACGCCGAAGCGCATCCGCAGGAGCCGTGGATCACCGGCGGCGGCTGGCTCATGTCCGCATTCGGCCCGGGCGGCATGCCACGCCGCGAGCTGCTGGACGCCATCGTGCCGGATCGTCCCGTGTTCCTCTCCAGCTCCGACGGCCACACCACCTGGGTGAACACCAGGGCCCTGGAGCTGGCCGGCATCACGAACGACACACCCGACCCGCCGGATGGCCGCATCGATCGGGACCCGAAGACGGGCGCGGCCATCGGCAGCCTGCAGGAAGGCGCTGACGCACTGGTCTCGAAAGTGAAGCCGGCCACGACGGCTGCGCAGCTGCAGGAAGGCCTGCGCTACTCCGTGAAGCTGCTGAACGGCTATGGCATCACGGCGATCCAGGATGCCTCGGTGGGCGAGAGCGACCTCCAGGCTTACAAAGCGCTGGACGGCAAAGGCGAGCTCAGCCTGCGCGTGACCGCCTCCATCTGGTGGGAGCGCGGCGAGGGGCTCGGGCAGATCGAGAACATCAAGCGGCTGCGCAAGGAATTCACGGCCGGCAACGTGGATGCGGGAACGGTGAAGATCATGCAGGACGGCGTCATGGAGAACTACACCGCCGTGATGCTGCAACCGTATCTCAAGAAAGCCGGGAACGTACGCGGCATCCCGATGGTGGATCCGCAGAAGCTGAAGGAGATCGTCACGCGGCTGGACGCAGAAGGCTTCCAGGTGCATTTCCACGCCATCGGGGACGGTGCGGTGCGCGAAGCGCTGGATGCCATCGAGGCGGCGCGCCGGGCGAATGGCGATCTCGGGCACCGGGATCACATCTCGCACCTCGAGCTCATCGATCCCGCGGACGTGCCGCGCTTTCGCGAGCTGGGCGTCATCGCGAACTTCCAGCCGGTGTGGTCGTTCGCGGACGAGTACATCACCGAGCTCACCGTACCGTTCATCGGGCCCGAGCGCTCGAGCCGGCTGTATCCCATCGGCACGCTTCAGCGCAGCGGCGCCGTCGTGGCGTTCGGCAGCGACTGGTCCGTCTCCACGGCGAATCCGCTGGAGGAGATCGAAGTCGCGGTCACCCGCATGGGGCCGGCGGGCGAGACGAAGACACCGTTCCTGCCCGCCGAGCGCATCGATCTGCCCGAAGCGCTCGCGGCATTCACCGTGAACGCGGCGTACACCAACCGCATCGAAGAGCGGACCGGATCGATCGAGGTGGGCAAGCTCGCCGATCTCATCGTGCTGGACCGGAACCTGTTCGCCATCCCGCCGACGGAGATTTCCGACACGAAGGTGCTGGTGACCCTGTTCCAGGGCAAGGCCGTGCACGGAGACCTGGGAGCGCTTTGAGCTCACGATGAGCACGGTGCTGGTGACGGGCGGCTCCGGCTTCGTGGGGAGCCATTGCATCCTGCAGCTGCTGGCTGCGGGCCATCGTGTGCGCACCACCGTTCGCAACGCAAAGCGCGAAGGTGAGACCCGTGCGCTGCTCGAGGCGAACGGCGCTTCGCCGGGAGATCGCCTCTCCTTCGTGTTCGCCGATCTCGAGAAGGATGCAGGCTGGCCGGAGGCCGTCGCGGGGTGCGAGCACGTGCTGCACGTCGCCTCGCCCTTCCCTCCCGGCGCTCCGAAGCACGAGGACGAGCTCATCGTACCGGCGCGCGAAGGCACCTTGCGGGTGCTGCGCGCCGCGCGAGATGCGCGCGTGAAGCGAGTCGTGCTCACCTCTTCGTTCGCAGCCATCGGCTATGGGCACGAGCCGCGCAGCGCGCCGTTCACCGAGGCGGACTGGACGAACGTCGGGGCGTCCGGAATGAGCGCCTACGCCAAATCGAAGACGCTGGCAGAGCAGGCGGCATGGGATTTCATCGCACGGGACGGCGACGGGCTCGAGCTGTCCGCCGTGAATCCCGTGGCGATCTTCGGCCCACTGCTCGGCCGGGACTTCGCGGCATCGATCGGGCTCATCAAGAAGCTGCTGGACGGCGCCATGCCGGGCGTGCCGCAACTGTATTTCGGCGTCGTCGACGTCCGGGACGTCGCGGATCTGCACATTCGCGCGATGACGCACGAGGCAGCGAAGGGAGAGCGCTTCATCGCGGTGGCTGGTCAGTTCCTGTCCGCACGAGACATCGCGAAAGTGCTGAAGCGCCGCATGGGCGCTGCGGCGCTGCGGGTGCCAACGCTGCAGTTTCCCAACTGGTTCGTGCGCCTCGCTGCTCTGGGCAACGCGGGCGCGCGGCAGGCGCTGCCGGAGCTGGGCAAGGTGAAGGACGCGAGCAACGAGAAGGCGCGCCGCGTGCTGGGGTGGACACCGCGCTCCAGTGAAGAAGCACTCGTGGCCACGGGCGAAAGCCTGGCAAGGCTCGGGCTGGTGAAGGGCGGGCGCGCCCCGCAGGCATGAGCCGTGTCCGCCCGGGCTCGGCCGTCGCGCGACGGCTTGCAGCTCAGGTGGCGGGCAACTCGAGCACGCGCTCGAGCTCGCGGGTGAGCATGGGCTCGAGCGAGCGCGCGAAGGTGCCGGTGATGTGGCTCAAATGCCGGTACACCATCACGTTGCCGACCACGGGGCGGCAGTGGACGGCGTCGCAGAAATAATCGCTGAGGTCGATGAACCGCACGTTCGCCGGCGGGCTGGTCAGCGTCTCCGTCGGACTCGGCACTTCCAGCACTTCGGAGCGCGCCAGCCAGCACTTCCGCTCGTCCTCGCCGTGCAGCTCCACGCACTCCGGCGCATCGAAGGTCACCTTGGGATTGTCCCGCACGGCGACGACGCGGATGTTCTCTTTGCCCAGTGCGCGCCACGCGTCCACATAGCCTTCGGGCACGTACTCGTCACCGTCCTTCTCGCGCGTCGAGGTCATGAACACGGCGTCCGGCCGCAGCCGCACCAGCTTCTCCAGCACGTCGAGATTCCAGTCGTCGCAGGTCTCGGACTCGCCTTCGGATACGCGCTCGCCGAGGTAGAACGGACAGTTGGCCCGCGCGAAGTGCAGCAGCTTCCAGTGCTTCTTGCGCGCGATGACTTCGAGCACGGGCATCCACTGCGAAGAATGGGAGCCACCCACCACGGCCAGGGTGAGCTTCGCTTCGGGGTCGCCGAGCACACAGTCATATGGCCTCGCGAGCCGACGCTGGAAACAGCGGCGGTCCTTGAACGTCTCGCGATCGTCGTACACCACGAGAGGGCCGGGGTATCTCGGCGCGGCGTAATGCTCCGGCGCCTTGAATCCCGGCTCCATCGCCAGCGCGCCCGGATGGTTGACGCTTGCCACATGGGCGGCATCACGTGCCACGTCGCGAAGCTGGCGGTATTGCCAGGTCCACAGCGCGAGGCTCACCACGATGGGCACGAGCAACGCCGCGCCGAGCGCGAACGAATGCCACGACTTGTCGTTCTTGGCCTTGAAGCCGCGCAGCGGCGCTTCGACGAAGCGCGTGGTCAGCGCCGACAGCACCACGGACGCGGCAATGATGCCCAGCCCTCCCGCAAGCCCGATGGAATACGGCTCGGCATAGGCACGGCAGAACGACAGTATGGGGAAGTGCCAGAGATAGATGCCGTAGGAGATGCTGCCCAGGTACACCATGAGCCTGGAGCCGAGCAGCTTGTCTGCGCCGAATCCTCGCGTGGTGCCGGCAAGGATGACCAGCGCCGCGCTGACCGTGGGCCACAGGGCCGCGTACCCCGGGAACACGCGCGAGACCTGGAACAGGAAGCCGCAGCTCACGATGGCGATGAGCCCGATCCAGCCGAGCGGCAAGCGCAGCGCGTTGGGCAGCGTCACTTTCGAGATGAGCACCGCGAGCAGGGCGCCGATGCAGAACTCCCAGGCGCGCGCAAACGTATTGAAGTAGGCGCGCGGCTGATCGACGTTCGTGATGTAGATGGAAAAGGCGATCGACGCGGCGAACACGAGCGCAAGCACGGGCACCAACATGCCGCGGAAAGTCATGCCGGCGCGACGCGCCAGCCAGGCCGTGCCGAGAATGACGAAGGGCCAGATGAAATAGAACTGCCCCTGCACGGACAGCGCCCAGTAGTGCTGCACGGGCGGCGGCGGGCTGTTCTGCGCGAGGTAGTCGATGGCGTCCTTCGCCAGCTTCCAGTTCTCGAGATACACCGCGGAGGCCGCGACGTGCTCGATGGTGTCTCGCCACCTCGACTGCGACTGCCACAGCACCGAGGCGACGACGACGACCAGCAGTACGAAGAGCGCCGCCGGGAGCAGCCGCCGGATGAGGCGCCCCCAGAAGCGCGCGAAATCCACAGTGCCGGTGCGGTCGATCTGGCCGAGCAGGCCGGTGGTGATGAGGAAGCTGGAGACCACGAAGAACACGTCCACACCGCCGGAGACCCGGCCGAACCAGATGTGGAACACGGCGACCAGCATCGACGCGACGGCGCGCAGGCCTTCGATCTCGGGTCGGAACGCGGATTCTCGCTGGGATGCTGGGCTCATCGTGTGCGACGGCTCGGAGACGGGGGCCGGATCATATTCCAGCCGGCCGGCGGGCGTAGCTCGCAGTCAGCATTTCCCACTGATGGCCCTCGGGCGCGTTCCAGTACACCATGCGCCCGCCATAATCCGTATTCACCTTCATGTCCACGGCGCCGCGCACATTGCTGCGATAAGGAATGCCTGCCGCCCGCAGGCGCGCGAGGATCGCATCGAACTGAGCCTCGCTGACGCGGAAGCAGAAGTGCTCGATGGGGAATGGCTCGTCCGAGCCGATGAAGTCGAGGGTGAGCCCGTCATTCAGGTAGACGGGCGAGAACGGCCCGACGCCACGGGGCGACCAGGGCACGTCCAGCAGCTCCGCGAGCTGCTTCGCCGCGGCGACCGGGTCCCGCGCGGAAACGATGAAATGGTCCAGCTCGATCGCCATCGCGATGCTCCCGGCAGCCATGGGCTTCGGATCCCGAGTCTAGAGCGGCGGTCCTGCGCGCTCCACCCAGCTTGGCCCGGATCGCGCGACGCGCCTATGATTCGCCGATGCTGCTGAAATCTATCATCGCCATCTGCGTGGGGGCGAGCGTGGGAGCGCTGCTGCGCTGGGTGCTGAGCGTGAAGCTGAACGCACTCTTTCCAACACTGCCGCCGGGAACGCTGGTCGCGAATCTCGTAGGCGCCTATGTCGTGGGATTCGCCATCGCCTTCTTCGCGCAATCGCCGGCGCTCTCGCCTGAATGGCGGCTGCTGGTGATCACCGGGTTCTGCGGCGCGCTCACGACCTTCTCGGCATTCTCGGCAGAGCTGGTCACCCTGCTGCAACAGGGCCAGATGGGTTGGGCGCTCGGGGCGGTGGCTGCGCATCTGTTCGGCTCGGTCGTGATGACCTTCGCGGGCATCGGTACCGTGGCGTGGCTCAAGAGCTAGGGCGCGGTCAGAACGCGAAAGCGGCGCCTGCCAGCAGCTCGAACTGGAAGAACGTGGAGCCGCTGCCGTGGATGCGGCACACGGCGCCGCCCTCGTCGGAGCGGCAGAAGAACGACGTATCCGTGTCGACGAACGTGAGATAGCCGCGGCCTTCCAGGCGTAGCGCGAAGCGCTCGTTGAACGGCACTTTCACGCCGCCGCCTAGAGAGATTGAGAACCGGGTCTTGTCGCTCGCCGCGTCCGGGCTGAAGCGCGTGGCGCCGAGCCCGCCGGCGAGATAGGGAATCACGCGCCGCTGCCCTTCCATCGCGATGGTGCCGCCCAAATGGAGATACTCCACGTCGATGTCCAGCTTGCCGAGCGCCGGATCGCGCTCGAGGCTGGTGGACTGGCGGCCGTAGAAGAGCTCGTACTGCGAGATGTCGTCGATGCGCAGGTCGAGGGCGAGGGCGACCGTTCCGGCATCGTCGACGTCCAGCTTGCGCGAGGGATCGTCCACTTTGAAATCGCCGCCGAGGCGCAGACCGGCGAATGGAGTGACCTCGAACAGCGGCGTTTTTTCCGCGGCGCCCGCCGTCGCGCATCCGAGCGTGAGCATCATCGCCAGACAGGACCGGGTTGCCGCCATGCCTACCCCTTCGCGAGCCAGGCGACGTCCCTGCCGCGCACCGTCGATGCGCAGGTCTCAGGCAGCGATGCGAGCGTGCTTGCAGTCACTTTGCTGCTTTGGGAGCGCCGAGGCTCTTGCTGTAGAACCCGGACCGGTCGAAGCAGCAGACCCTTCGCTTCCCGGCGGCGAGCATCGAGCGGGCATTCTCGACCCGACGGGTGCGCGTCTCTGGCCGCTTGGCGGAGACGATCCACTGGATCCAGTCCCTGCGCGCGATCGGCGTGATGTCCGACCACACCGCCCGCGCCTTCGGCGCGGCCGCGAGCGCTTTCCGCAAATCTGCCGGCACCCTGGGCTCCGGCTCCTCGGCTGCCGGCGCGATCTCCAGCGTGACGACGTCGCCTGCGTCCGCGCCTGCAGCTTCGCTCACCTTCCGGCTCACTTTGAGCCAGTGGCTCTTCTGACCGTCCGGCTCGAGCGTGGCGCGAAAGGAAGCGCCATTGAGGGTGCCTTCGACCGCCGTCATGCTCCGCGACGGGAGCTTCGCGCTGGCATCCCTGGGGAGGATGAGGAACAGCCACGAGCCGGCTCTCGCGGCCGTCTCCGGTCGGAGGAGTTTCGCCGTGAAACGGATGCTGGAATCGGGCCTGCTCATGATCGACCGCCTTGCGGCGCATCCCCGCTCTCGATTTCGATATCGAAGTGCAGGACATCTTCACGCGATCCGAGCCTCGTGTACAGCGCGATGGCGGGCGCGTCCTCGATGCCGGTATCGGCTTGAACGAAAATCACATGGGCACCGCGCTCCGCCGCGATCCCTTTCAGCTTTTCGATCAAGGCCGTCGCGATTCCTGCGCGCCGGTGCGCCGATGCGACGGCCAGGTCATAGAGATAGATCTCGCTGCGCTCCTGCTCGAACTTCCTGAGCTCGTAGGCTGCGATGCCCCCGACGACTTCGTCCTCCTTCAACGCGACCAGCGCGATGAAGGAATCGCTGCCGAGCAGCCGGCGCAGATATGCGGTGCCGGGGCGATTCCCGGCGTAGGCAGACGCATCATTGAAGGCTTCACCGAAGACCGTCGACAGGGCCCCCATCCGGCCGACGTCGTCCGGCGTGAGCTGGCGAACGGTTACCGGCACAGGCGGCACGACGCGCACTCTCAACGAACTCCGACGATCAACCCCGCCTCCACCCACCGCCGCAGAAACCCGGCTGCCCGCAACGGCGTCTCATCCTGACCGAAGTGCCGGCCCAGGTCTTCGCATATCCCGCCGAAGCGGGCGCCGCCCCGGGCCGCATCGAGCGCTTGCGCCTCTGCCACCTCGAGCGATCGAAAATAATTCTGCAGGCCCTGCCGCCACGATACCCAGGGTGCGGCCTCTTCCCGCACCTCGGCCTGCGGCCGCTCCATGTCCTCAGTCAGCGCCTTCCAGATCTGCGGCACATTCCAGTGCAGCGCGAGCCGGCGCACCGAAGGATGAAACTCGAAGCGCAGTGCGGCCCAACGGTCGGGCGCCACGTCGGCCAGCGCGGGCACGCCGATCGGCTCCGCATCGGCAGCATCGAACACCTCCGTCATCGTCCATTCCCAGCGCGCGAGCTCGGCGAGCACGGGCGCTTCGGCATAGCCTGGCTGGGTCGCGAGGAATTCCGGCAGGTCCGCGCCGTAGTAGCGAATGGAGGCAAAGCGTGAATCGTGCGAACGCACGTAAGCGTTGCCGAGCGTTGCGAAGTCGCTTTCCTCCAGCAGCTTCGCCAGCGCCGGATAGTTCGCCTGCAGCGCCTCGACCAGCCGCGCGCAATAGCCATCGGCGTAGATGGCCAGCCGGGTCGCGATCGGAACGCGCGGCGTGCCGACGACTTGCGATGCGATATCCGAGGCATTGCCGAGCAGCAGCGCCTGGAAATCATCCTGAACTTTCGCAAGCGGGGCCGTCACGCCGCCTCCGCCAGTACACGCTCGCTCAACCGTCGCGCAGCGTCCAGCTCACCTTGCAATTCGGCTAGCGGCGGAATGTTCGCATCGCGCTCGATCATGGTCGAAACCCGCCCGAAGCGGCGCACCGCCGCGGCGTACAGATCCCAGACGGGATCGCACACCGGGTGATCGTGCGTGTCGATCAGATGATCACCGTGGTCCTGGTGCCCGGCCAGATGCATCTGCTGCACGCGCTCCGCCGGAATCGCATTCAGGTATTCGTGAGCATCGAACTCGTGGTTCACGCTGCTGACGTAGATGTTGTTCACGTCCAGCAGGATCAGGCAATCCGCCTCTTCCGCCACGGCGCGCAGGAACTCCCATTCCGTGAGCCGCGAATCGCGGAAGCTGACGTAGCTCGAGACGTTCTCCAGCAGGATCCGCCGCCCGAGGACGTCCTGCACGGTGCGCACCCGGCCCGCGATGTGCTTCAACGCCTCGTCCGTATAGGGCAGCGGCAGAAGATCGTGCAGGTTCCTGCCGTGGACCCCCGTCCAGCACAGATGATCCGAGATCCAGGCGGGTTCGATGCGCGCCGCGAGCGCCTTCACTTGCGCGAGGTACTCGCGATCCAGGGGCGCCGTGCTGCCGATGGACAGGGACACCCCGTGCATCGCCATCGGGTAGTGCTCGCGAAGCCGGACGAGATTGTGCAGCGGCCGTCCGCCGGGCACGAGATAGTTCTCGGTGAGCGCCTCCAGCCAGTCGATGGCAGGGCGCTCGGCGAGCAGGGTGTCGTAATGGTCTACGCGAAGACCGAGTCCGAAACCCAGCGCGGGATGGGCAGGGGTGGTCATGGAAGGGCGGCGGGACTCGGATAAAGGGGTCAGGTCTGCAATCGTGCAACGCTCGCCGGACGTGCGTTGCGCGATTGCAAGACCTGACCCCGGCGCCTTACTTGGCGGCGTCGGCCTTCATCTTCTCCTTCGCGGCATCGCATTCCTTCTTCGACATCTCGAGATAGCCCATGCCCTTGCAGGAGTTCTGGCCCTTGCAGGCATTGTTCGCCGTCTTGCAGGCGGAGCTGCCCTTGCAGGAGTTCACGCCTTCGCATTTCACCTTGTCGCCGTGCTCGCCCTCGTGGGCGACCGAGACGACGGAGAAGAGCGCGGCCGTTGCGGCTGCGAGAGCGAGACCGGAGATCTTGGACGGGTTCATTCGATTTCTCCTTGAGTATCCGAACGGATGGATTGAGACAGTGAGCGTTTCTGAAGGATTCCGGAACCGCGCGGACCCTGCTCCCCGCGGGCCCATGCGCGCCGCTCGACAGGGTTTCGAGCGCACGCCACGAGCGGGCATTCTACGGAAGCGGCAAAGCTTGTGCAGAGCTGTCGCGGCCGGCAGACAGGGATGGGCGCTCGACGCGCACCGTTCCTTTCCGCCGGTCACCCCCCACAACGGAGACGGGGTCCTCACGGTTCCCGGACACCCTACGAGGACGGAAACGGGATCGTTACAGCTCCGGCATACAGTACGCAGACGATGCCAATACTGGATGCAGCCCTGCTCTTGCAGTCGGGCGCTGCGCCACCACATCCGCTCCGCTAGACTAGTCCGTTTCCCGGCAGGCGACGCTCGCCAGCCTCTTCAACCCCCGAACCACGGTCTCGAATGAAGGACACCGCCCGAGATTCCATCCGCCTGCACGGTGTGCGGCAGAACAACCTCAAGAATCTCGACGTGGAGATTCCGCTGAACGAGCTGGTGGTGGTCACCGGGGTGTCCGGCTCCGGCAAGTCCTCGCTGGTGTTCGACACGCTGTATGCCGAAGGCCAGCGCCGGTACGTCGAGACCTTCTCGCCGTATGCGCGCCAGTTCCTCGATCGCATGGACAAGCCGCAGGTGGATCGCATCGAGGGCATCCCGCCTGCCATTGCCATCGACCAGACGAACCCGGTGCGCACCTCGCGCTCCACCGTCGGCACGATGACGGAGCTCAACGATCACCTGAAGCTGCTGTTCGCGCGGGCGGCCTCCCTCTCCTGCCAACAGTGCGGACAGCCGGTGCGCAGCGACACGGCGGAAAGCATCCATGCCGACCTCGCGGCGCGGGCCGCAAACGCCGGCGATCCGCGGCTGATGCTCTGCTTCCCCGTGCCGGTGCCGAAGAGCTTCAAGGAAGCGGAAGTGCGCGAGCTGCTGGCCAGGCAGGGCTATACGCGTTTCCTCGAAACGGCCAGCCGCTGGATCAGCGTGCCGCCAGCACCTGCCGGCGCGAAGACCAAGGCCGCCAAAGGCAGGAGAAAAGGCCGCGGCAAGACAGCGGAGCCGGAGAAGACCCTGGTGCTCGAAGTGGTGCAGGACCGCTTCCGCGCGGGTAGCGCGGAGCGTGGGCGCGTGCTCGAATCCATCGAGGCCGCGCTGCGCACGGGCCGCGGACGCGTGGACGTGCACGTGGTGGACGAAAGCGATCCGCCGCGGAGCCTCGACTGCTGGCGCTACTCGAACCAGCTGCACTGCGCGCAGTGCGACCTCTCGTATCGAGAGCCCGTGCCGAGCCAGTTCTCATTCAATTCTCCGATGGGTGCGTGCGAGACCTGCCGCGGATTCGGCCGCACCATCGGCATCGACTACGGGCTCGTGGTGCCCGACGAGAGCAAATCGCTGCGCGGCGGTGCCATCCGGCCGTGGCAGACGGAGTCCTACTCGGAATGCCAGGACGACCTCGAGAAGTTCGCCAGGAAACGCGGCATCCCGCTGGACCGCGCGTGGCGGGAGCTCAGCACCGCGCAGCGCGAGTGGGTCATCGAGGGCGAAGGCGAATGGGCGAAGGACGTCTGGTACGGCGTCAGGCGCTTCTTCAAGTGGCTGGAGACCAAGTCGTACAAGATGCACGTGCGCGTGCTGCTGTCGCGCTATCGCTCGTATACGCCGTGCGAGGCATGTCACGGGTCGAGGCTCAAGCCGGAATCGCTGCTGTGGCGCATCGAAGGAATGAACGTCCACGACGTCATGCTGTTGCCGCTGGAGCGCGCTTGCGAGTTCTTCAACCGCCTGGAACTGCCGAAGCCGCTGGATGAGGCGACGGATCTGCTGCTGGGCGAGATCCGCTCGCGCTTCCGGTATCTCACGGACGTGGGCCTCGGCTATCTCACGCTGGATCGCCAGTCGCGCACGCTTTCGGGCGGCGAGGTGCAGCGCATCAATCTCACCACCGCGCTCGGCACATCGCTGGTGAATACGCTTTTCGTGCTGGACGAGCCGTCCATCGGCCTGCACCCGCGCGACATGCTGCGCGTCATCGGCGTGATGAAGCGGCTGCGCGATGCGGGCAACTCGCTCGTGGTCGTGGAGCACGACCCGCAGATCATGCTCGAGGCGGACCGTATCCTCGACATGGGCCCCGGCGCCGGCGAGCGCGGCGGCGAGATCGTGTTCTTCGGCGACGCGAAGCAGATCCGCAAGGCGAAAGGCTCGCTGACCGGGGACTATCTCAGCGGCCGCAAGGTGGTCGGCTCGACGGGGTCGGTTCTTGCAACCGCGCATCCAAAGCAACGTGCGGTTGCAAGACCCGACCCCATAGTCAGTGAAATGGTCGTCGCCGAGGCGGTGCACAACCGCTGGCTGGAATTGCGCGGCGCGCGCGAGCACAACCTGAAGAACGTGGACGTACGCATCCCGCTCAAGCGGCTCGTGTGCGTCACGGGCGTATCGGGTTCGGGCAAATCGACTCTCATCGAGGATGTGCTGTACCCTGCACTGCTCAAATACAAGGGCAAGCCCACGGAAGCGCCCGGTCCCTTCGAGGGTCTGCGCGGCGCCGAGCTCATCGACGACGTGATCATGGTGGACCAGTCGCCGGTCGGCCGTACCACGCGCTCGAATCCCGCCAGCTACGTCGGCGCATTCGACTGCATCCGTGAGCTGTTCGCCAGCGAGCCCGCCTCGCAGGAGCGCAAGTACACGGCCGGCACGTTCAGTTTCAACTCCGGGAACGGCCGCTGTCCCACCTGCGGTGGCAACGGCTTCGAGCACGTGGAGATGCAATTTCTCTCCGACGTGTACCTGCGCTGCCCGGACTGCAACGGCCGCCGCTATCGCGACGAAGTGCTCGAAGTGAAGCGCGAAGGCGCCACGGGCGTGCGCGCCAGCATCGCCGACGTACTCGAGATGACGGTCACCGAGGCGTTGGAGTTCTTCAAGGACTCCCGCGAGGTCGCGCTGCGGCTCGCGCCGCTGGCCGATGTCGGTCTCGAGTACGTGAAGCTCGGCCAGCCGGTGCCCACGCTCTCGGGCGGTGAGGCGCAGCGCCTGAAGCTCGCGGGCCATCTCGCTTCGGCGGGCTCGGTGGAATCGAGCACCACGCACAACGGCAAGCTGTTCCTGTTCGACGAGCCCACCACCGGCCTGCACTTCGAGGATGTGGCGAAGCTGCTGCGCGCGTTCCGCAAGCTGCTGTCCGCAGGGCATTCGCTGCTGGTCATCGAGCACAACCTGGATCTCATCCGCGCGGCGGACTGGGTCATCGACCTCGGGCCGGAAGGTGGCGATCGCGGTGGCGAGATCGTCGCAGAAGGCACGGTGCAGAAGATCCTCGGGAACGAGCGCTCACACACGGGAAGGGCACTGAAGGAATACATCGCGCAGCTGGAGCAGCAGGCCCGGGACGAAGCGGGTGCCTCGCTCGCCAGTACCGCAGCCACCGGCACTTCGCGCACCGGCTGCCCCGGGCCCGATGGCGAATCGCCCGGCGTTGCCGAGCCGCGCCTGGAGTATGGCCGGGGGCGCGCGATGGCGAAAAACGCCATCGTCATCCACAACGCGCGTGAGCACAACCTCAAGAGCATCGATGTCGAGATCCCGCGGGACCGGTTCACGGTGGTCACGGGCGTCTCGGGTTCGGGCAAATCCACCCTCGCCTTCGACATTCTCTTCAACGAAGGCCAGCGCCGCTATCTGGAATCGCTCAACGCGTATGCGCGCCAGTTCGTACAGCCTGCGGCGCGGCCGGACGTTGACGCGATCCACGGCATCCCGCCCACCGTCGCCATCGAACAGCGCACCAGCCGGGGCGGCCGCAAGAGCACGGTGGCGACGCTCACCGAGATCTATCATTTCCTGCGCCTGCTCTTCGTGAAGCTCGGCACGCAGTTCTGCCCGGAATGCGACGTGCCCATCGAGCCGCAGAGCGCCGCTTCCATCGCGGCGAAGCTGCTGAAGGACTATCGCGGCCAGCGCATCTCCCTGCTCGCGCCGCTGGTCGTGGCGCGCAAGGGCTATTACACGGATCTCGCCAAATGGGCGGCGAAGAAGGGCTTCAAGACGTTGCGCGTGGATGGCGTCGCCACGCCCACCAAGGCCTGGCCCCGCCTCTCGCGGTTCAAGGAGCACACCATCGAGCTGCCGGTGGCCGAGATCGAGGTGGGCGCGAAGACGGATACGGAGCTGCACCAGGCGCTCACGCGCGCGCTCGACTTCGGCAAAGGCATCGTACACGTGCTGTCGCACAGCGCATCCGCCCCGGCCCTGCAAACGGCTGCCAGCGGCAAGCGGAAATCGCGCAGCGGCGCTTCCGAAAGCTCGCGCGACGTCGTCGTGTTCTCCACCAAGCGAGCCTGCCCGTCCTGCGGACGCAGCTTCGCGGAGCTCGACCCGCGCCTGTTCTCGTTCAACTCCAGGCACGGCTGGTGCGAGAGCTGCTTCGGCACGGGACTGGAGATGAGCGGCTTCGACGAGGAGCAGAGCGGCGAAGAGATCTGGTGGAACGACTGGCTCGACCGCGACCCGCCGGCCTGCAGCGTCTGCGATGGCCAGCGACTGAATCCCGTCGCGCTCAACGTGCGCTTCCGCGATCTTTCCGTCGCCTCACTGGCGGGCGAGCCGATTGGGGACGCCGCGAAATTCTTTGCGAAACTCAAGCTGAACCCGCGAGAGAAGGAAATCGGCCGCGATCTGCTCGCGGAGATCCGGGCGCGGCTCGCTTTCCTCGGGCGCGTGGGGCTCGGCTATCTCGCGCTGGACAGGTCCGCACCCACGCTCTCGGGCGGCGAAGCGCAGCGCATCCGGCTCGCGGCACAGCTCGGCTCCAACCTGCAGGGCGTGTGCTACGTGCTGGACGAGCCCACCATCGGCCTGCATCCGCGGGACAACGCGATACTCCTCGATTCGCTGGCGGAGCTGGCGGCGCACCGCAACACGCTTGTGGTCGTGGAGCACGACGAAGACACGATCCGCCGCGCGGATCACGTTCTGGATCTCGGGCCTGCCGCCGGCGTGCGCGGCGGAAAAGTGGTGGGATCGGGAACGGTGAAGGATCTCGTGCGCAACCCGCAATCCATCACAGGACGGTTCCTGCGAGAGCCGCTGCAGCATCCGGCGAAACCGTATCGTGAAGTCGACGCGCGCGGGCTGCGCTGAAGCTGGAGCGCGTGCAGCTGCACAACATCAAGAACCTGGACGTGGAGATCCCGCTCGGCCACCTCGTCGTGGTGACTGGCGTGTCCGGCTCCGGCAAGTCCACCGTGGCACGGGACGTGCTGTATACGAATCTCAAGCGTTGTGTGGGCGAGCACAACGGCAAGAAGGCGCGCGCCGAGCTGGTCGGTTGCCGCGCGATGCGCGGCGTCGAGCACATCGACCGCGTGCTGAAGTGGACCAGACCCCCATAGGCAAGACGCCCCGTTCCTGCCCGGCCACCTACATCGGCTTCTGGGACGACATCCGCCGCATCTATGCAGGCACCACGGAAAGCGCGCATCCGCGGCTACGAGGTGAGTCGCTTCTCCTTCAACACCGCTGGCGGGCGCTGCACGGCCTGTGAGGGCCAGGGCGTGCAAACGGTGGAAATGAGCTTCCTGCCGGACGTGAAAGTGCTCTGCGACGTGTGCGGCGGCCGACGCTTCAATTCCGAGACGCTCTCGGTCGAGTGGCGCGGCAGGAACATCGGTGACATCCTCGCGATGAACGTGGACGACGCGGTGGAGTTCTTCCAGGCGCACACGAAGATCCATCGTGCGCTCAAGCTGCTGCAGGACGTGGGGCTCGGCTATCTCACGCTGGGCCAGCAGAGTCCGACGCTCTCCGGCGGCGAGGCGCAGCGCATCAAGCTCGTCACGGAGCTGGCCAAGGCGCCGGAGCAGCTGCCGGGCACCTCACCTGCCGAACGCAAAGCCGGCAGCGCCGCCCGCGGCAGGCGCAGGATGCACGGTCCGAAACACACGCTCTACGTGCTGGACGAGCCCACCGTCGGCCTGCACATGGCGGACGTGGAAAAGCTGATCCACGTCCTGCACCGGCTCGTGGATGCGGGCAACAGCGTGGTGGTGGTCGAGCACAATCTCGACGTGATGGCCGAGGCGGACTGGATCCTCGACATGGGCCCGGAAGCCGGCGAGGCCGGCGGCCGCGTCGTAGCCGAAGGCGCCCCCGCAGAGATCGCCCGCAGGAAGTCCCGCTCGCACACCGGCAGGGTGCTGGACGAATTCCTGAAGGAGCGCGCCCGCTCGCGTTAGGCGCCGGAAGCGGTACCATCGCCGCCATGGGCCACGATCTCGGCTGCTGGAAATGCGGGGCTTCGCTGTCGGCGCTCAGCCTGCCGCTCATGCGGCGCGACGAGTGCCCGAAGTGCCGGGCCGAGCTGCACGTCTGCCGCATGTGTGTCGATTACGATACGCGCGTGGCGAAGCACTGCCGCGAGCCTACCGCGGAGGAAGTGAGCGACAAGACGCGCGCCAACTTCTGCGATCACTACAAGCCGCGCGCGGACGCGTATCAGCCTGGCAGCACTGCGGAAGCGAGCCAGGCGCTGTCGGAGCTGGAAAAGCTGTTCGGAAAGAAAATCTGAAAGAGGCGAATCCGGCGCGACGCCCGGACACCCTCGACAGCCATGCCGGGATTACGGGCGAGTCTCGCTCCTGTGTCCACGGCCGGCGAAGCGGGCTCAGGCCCTCTTCTTCACCCGCTCGGTCAGCCGGTCGAGCAGCTTCGAGAAGGGAGAGTTCTTCGACGCGACCTGCTCCACGCGGATGTGGCGCACGCCCGAATCGTTGAGCAGCTCTCCACGACCGTTGTCGATCTCGAGGTCGCTGGCGCCGAGGATCTCGAGCGTCTCCTCGAGGCTCTTCGCGGAGCGCTTCTCGCTGGCGCGCACCTTGCCGAGGGGCTTCTTCTTGGCCCCCGCGACCGGTGCGGGCTTCGCGGCCGACGGCTTCATCTGCGCCTGCGCGGCCAGCAGCGAGGGGGAGACGATGTCGTCCGTGACGTCGTCGATCAACTTGAACTCTTCCGTCTTGCGCTCCGCTTCCTTGCGCGGGCGCGATGCGGCGGCAGCAGCGGCTTTGGGATCCCCATCCGTGGCGCGACTACGTTCCTGCGTAGTGACCGGAATCACTGCGACGCTCGTGAACTCCGAGCGCACATAGGAAGCGACCTGCTTCGCGGAGATGGCATCGGTGAAGAAACCCAGGCGCAGACCGTACCACTTGCGACCGTCGCGACTGCCTTCCACCGTGTAGAGGGTGTAGGCGCTGAAGATGGCGAGCGGAGGCATGCTGGCGAGATCGATGGGCGCCACGGACCACTGCAGCTGCACGGCAAACGACACGGGAGCGTTGTCGCGCACGGCATCCTTGAGCGCGCGCACTGTGGCCGTATCGTCGGGTCGAAGCATCTCGATGCCCCGCGCAGCCTGCTCGCCGCCTTTCGAACGCCCGTCGGAACGGCGATCCTCCAGGATGCGCAGCACGGCGGTATCGGAGAGCGACGGCGGCTCGACCACCGACGCGGGCATGTTCCGGGTAGGCGCGGTGTCATCCAGGGACTTCAGCACTTCGCGCACGTTGGAACCCGGCGGCAGCGGTTTCTTTGCTGCGGTGGGCGCCGCTTTCAGCTTCTGAGAGACGCTAGGCGCAGCGGGCGTGGCCGCCGTGACAGGCGGAACTGAACGCGCCGCAGGAGCGGCAGCCTGCACGGGCTCCGCCAAGGGTGCTTGTGCAACGGGCACGGAAGTGGTCGCCACAATAGGCGCGGGCCCGGCCTCCGGCACGGCACGCAACGTCGGCACGACGACCGGCGGCGCGCTTGCAGGCATCTCCGGCGCGAGCGTCAGAACAGGTTGCTCAGCAACCGGCGCAGCAGGCAGCGCTGGCGTCGCAGCGGCCGGCGGCGAAGGAACAACCGCCACCGCAGGAGCCACCGGCACATTCGGCGCAAGGCTCGCCGCAGCGCGCTGCGCGAGCTTCTTGCCCGGCGCCTCGCCAGCCCAGGCTCCTGGGTAAATGTCGCGCACCACGGCCACCCACTCCTCTGCTTCGGTGAGCGTCATGAAGTGGCCCATGTGCAGGTGAAACCGGTCGCGGCCGTCCGCGCGGCGCCGGCTGACGAAGAAGTTGAAGCGCTTGAGCTCTTCCGTCTTCGGCTGCGCAAGCGCCATCGGCGTGGTCGACGAGCAGAGGTTGACGACGAAAGGCCCGGTCGCTTCCGCCTCGGTCGCCAGTTTCGGTTGTGCAGTCATTGAATCGCTTCCCCATGAACGCTCGTCGACCCGATACGGCCTCCGGCCAGGACTGACGACGGGGAATGGGCGCGGACCCGCACCAAGGCGCAGGATCGTGGCGGCCCCGCCGTCGTAGGACTCTGCCCTTAGACCGGTGGCTTTGCGTCCCCGCCTTTCGACGGGTTTGCCTTTGACACGCTGGAAGGGCCATCGGGCCCGCTTCCAGTATTCAACTGGGGATGCAGTGTCAAAGCGTCGCCGATTGGAGTCAAGCGTCGCCGTGTGCGGAAAATCACGTTCGCCGCGGTGCTGTGACGTGAGTTGTACTTATGCGGTCCGCGATGCTACATAAATCAACCGGCAGCGCGGACTTCGGCAGCCTCCGCGGTAGCGCCGGCGCGTCCCTGCAGCAGCGCGGTGATGGCCGCCTCGTTGAGCGGCCGTGCGAGATAGAAACCCTGAGCGGCATCGCAGCGGCGCTCGCGCAGGAATTCCAGCTGCTCGATGCTCTCCACACCCTCGGCCACCACGCGCTTGCCGACCGCATGGGCCGTCGAGATCATCTTCTCGACGAGCGTGATGGAGGCACGGCTGCGCGGCACTTCCTCCAGGAAGCTGCGATCGATCTTCACCTTGCCTACGGGATAGCGGCGCAGGGAATCCAGCGAGGCATGCCCCGATCCGAAATCGTCCAGCGCCAGGTGCACGCCGAGCTGGCAGAGTCGGTCCAGGCCGACGCTCGCGAGCTCGTCCGTGAACGCACTCTCGGTGAGCTCGAGCTCGATGAGCGAGGCCGGCAACCCGTACTTGTCCAGGGTACGCCGCAGTTGCCTGGGGAATTCATGATGCCGCAGCTGATGCGCGGACACGTTGAGCGAGAGCCGCGGCGGCTCGATCCTGCGGTCGCGCCAGCTCGCGAGCTGCGCAAAGGCCGCATCCAGCACCCAGCCGCCCAGATCCACGATGAGGCCCGTCTCCTCCGCGGCAGGAACGAACTCGGCCGGAAAACGCATGCTTTCGCGCGGCGGCTGCCAACGCAGCAGCGCCTCGATCCCATCGAGGCTGCCATCCACGATCGAGAACTGCGGCTGATAGAACAGTGAGAACTCGCGGCGACGCAGCGCGCGATGCAGGCCCGATTCGGTGGGTGCCATGGGCTTCACCGTCATGTTGACGTCGAAGAACATGGCGCGGCCGCGCCCCGACTCCTTGGCACGATACATCGTCATGTCCGCGTTGCGCATCAACTCGTCGATGGCGCTGCTGTCGTCCGGGAACAGCGTGATACCTATGCTCGCGCACACGTAGTGATCCCGCCCGGCCACGCTCACCGGCAGCTGCACGGATTCGATGATGCGTTCCGCGACCGTGCGCGCCGCATCCGGATCCGCCACGTTGCGCAGGATGACCGCGAACTCGTCGCCACCGAGCCGTGCGACCGTATCCCCATCCTTCACCGCGGAACGAAGCCGCTGCGCGATGATGACCAGCAGCTGGTCGCCGGCGTTGTGCCCCACTGAATCGTTCACGCGCTTGAAGTGATCGAGGTCGATGTAGAGCAGCGCGCCACGGCTCAGCCCCGCCGTGGAGCTGGCCAGCTCCAGCGCGAGGCGATCGCGGAACAGCAACCGGTTCGGTAGCGCAGTGAGCGGATCGAAGTGCGCCTGCCGGTACAGCCGTTCGTCGCGCGCGGTCTTCGAGAGTGCGACCGAGAGCCTCTCGGCGAACTGGCTGCCATAGCTCGCAATCTGTGCATCCGCCAGCGGCGTCTCCCGATAACCCACCACGAGGATGGCATCGACGCGCTCCTCCGCCACTACCGGCCATACCCAGAAGAACTGCGAACCGGTCTCCTGCAGCGGCTTGAGAAAGCTGTGGCGATGCTCCTCGCAGCGCGTAACGGTGAGGCCTTCCGTGGAGTGGGCCAGGGTATCCAGCATGTCCTCGTCCAGCAGTACGCGGCTCACGGGCAGACTGCCCACGCCCGATGCGGCGAGATAGGTGCGCCCGTGGCCAGGTGCATCCGCATCGCATAGCGTGATGCCTACGCTATGGCAGCGGGTCACCGCCTGCACGCGGGAAAGGATGACATCCAGCACCTGCTCCATCTCCGCGGAACCGAGCAGCAGCTTGTCGATCTCGCCCAGGGTCTCCAGCGCGTGGAATTGTGCTTCGAGCCGGGGCACGGTGCGATTGAAGGCTTTCAGTGCACGCAGCGGCTCATCAGCGGATTCGCCCAGCGGAAGCCGGTCGAACGTGCGCGTTGCCAGCGCCGGCAACGCGCGCTCGAGCCGCATGAGCGCCGGCACGTAGCGGCGAACGACGCGCGACAAGAACAGCGCCGCGAGCAGGAGTCCGAACAGCAGCGCGAACGGCAGGATGCGCCCGATAGGCATGCTGCTGGAGAACGTGCCCGGCTCGCGCTCGAAAGCGACCACGGCCCAGGGAAGCGCTGTGATTCGTTCGTGGGCCAGCGTCAGCTGCGTGAAGTTGCCGCGCCACGCCTTTCCATCCCCCTGCCACGCGAGCGAGCGACTGCGCAGCCCGTGCGTGTTCGAGGAAATGGCGCGCCCGACCATCTGGGCCACGTCCGCGGTGACGGGTCGCACGGCCTGCAGGATCCGTCCCTGCGAGTCCACCACGGCGATGGAGAATTCCTCCGTGCCGAAAGCTCCTTCCCACAGCCAGTCCGGCGCGATCTCGAAGTACGCGAGACGCTCGAAGCCTGAAGCGCTCGCGATCCGGGCCATGAAGATGGCGGGGAACTGACCTTCCATCGCCACGGGCAACAGCACGGTCTGACCGGCATCCAGCGCGCGCAGCTGCGCGGCATTCGGTCGCAGCGCAGCATCACCACCAGCGAGCAGCCCGTTGCGATCCACCACGACCACGGATTTGAAGACGCGGGAGTTGACGACCTGCTGCCGCAGCGCTGAGCCGTCGTAACCGACGTCGCGCGCGGTGAGCGTCTGGATGATGGCCTCCGCCGCACCGAGCCGTGACCGCAGCCCGTAGGCATGGGACTGGCTCGAATTGGCAAGCCGGCTTGCGAGATCCCGCGCGCCATCCGCCCCCACCTCGTGCGCGGCGATGACGGCGAACAGGAGGACGGGCAGCACCGCGCAGAGCGCGAGTGCGATGCCCAGACGCCAGCCCATGCCGCCCGTTGCCGCCATTCGATCCATGTGCGCGCTTTCCCGCGAAAGAGCGGGGAAGTGTGGCGCCACCACCGCGTTCGGGAATGTTAACCGGGTCACGATACACTGCGGCTCATGAGCCCCGGGGAACGTCAGCCCGATCCCGTGTTGCGCCGAGCCATCGCCTGGCTGCTGGCGCTCACGGTGTTGTTCATGCTCTACGCGTCGTTCTACCCGTTCGAGTTCGATCTGTCGCGGCTGCGGGAACTGGCGCACGGCAACTGGCTGAGCCGCCTGGGCTGGCGCAAGCCGCCCCGCACCGACCTGATCGCGAACCTGCTCTTCTACATGCCGTTCGGGATCTGGGTGGTGTACCTCACTCCGCGACGCTGGAGCTCGCTGCGGCGCGTCACGTTCTCGATGCTCTCCGGCGGCCTGCTTTCGCTACTCATCGAATGCCTGCAGATCACCACGCGCAGCCGCGATCCCGCGCTGGCGGATCTCACACTCAATACGCTGAGCGCAGGTATCGGTGCGGCACTGGCGTTGAGCGCGCGCGGCCTCGGGGTGCGAGCTGTGCTGCCGCAGCTGCGCACGCATCGCCCGGATGGCGTGGCGCTGTTGCTCGTCGCCATCTGGCTCGCGCTGCATGCGGCGCCATTCATGCCGACGGCAAGCTTCATCCGCTACCTGCGCGAACCCGCGATGCTCGTGGATTGGAGCTGGACGCTCGCGGCCATCGCGGGCTTCTTCGCCGGATGGGCCTTGCTCGGCCTCGCGCTGCGCAATCTGTTGCAGCCCGCCAGCTTCTGGCCGGTGCTCGCCGCCATGGCCGCCATCGCACTGCTCGCGCGCGTGGTGTTCCGCGCGCAGCAGCTTGAATTCAACGAATGCGCGGGACTGGCTCTAGCGCTGCCATTGTTCGCTGTGTTCCAGGCGCCAGTGCTGCGGACCCTGCTCTGGGTTGCCCCGGCGCTCGTGTTCTTCCTGCTGGCGCCATTCGTGTTCGGCGCGCAGCAGAGCCCGCTCTCCTGGACGCTCGACCTGCCTCTCGCCCGCCGCACGCCGGCCGGCGAGCCCGGCGTGCTGGAAGCCTGCTTTCTCTACATCGGGATGGTGTGGCTGGCGAACGAATCGGGCATGGGCCTGCGCCGCGCAGTGCCGCCCCTCTTCACGGCAGCGGTACTCATCGAGCTGGCGCAGCTGCTCCAGCCGGGGAAGACGGCCGACCTGTGGGCGCCGGCCGCGGTGCTCGCGGGCGGTGCCCTGGTGTGGCTGCGGACGCGGCTCGAGCGGCGGCCGATCAGTACTTGATGGTGCAGCCGTAAGCCTGTGTACTCGCCGGGCTCACCGGCTTGCCCGCTTTCGCGTCGGCGAGCGCCACCTTCACGTAGTTGGTGGCGGTCTTGATGTCCGCGGGGTCGGTGGAACGGATGCTGTCGATGGCGCCCGCGTAGATGAGCTTGCCCTGCGGGTCGATGACGTACATGTGCGGCGTCGTCTTGGCGGAGTAGAGCTTGCCCACCTTGCCGTCCTGATCGAGCATCGCGGCGCTCGGCGCGGCACCCTTGTCCTTGAGCCAGCCCGCGAGCTGCGCAGCGGACTTGAAATCCCCATGGGAGGGATTGGTGGAGTTCACCGTGAGCCACACCACGCCCTGGGCGGTGGCATCCTTCTGCAGGCGCGGCATGTTGCCGCTGTCGTAATGCTTCTGCACGAACGGGCAACCGGGGTTCACCCACTCCAGCACCACGTACTTGCCCCTGTAGTCCGAGAGCTTGACGGGCTTGCCATCGAGCGAGCTCAGCGAGAAGTCCGGCGCGGGACTGCCGACGGCGCCGGCAACGGCCGGCAGGGTGAAGGCGGCGGCGACGAGGGCGAGGGCACAGGCGGCGAGACGGTTCATGGAGACTCTCCTTGCAGGACTCGGCCCGGCTTCGACCGGGCCAGGGCGCGAATGTTCGCGTAAGTGTACCGGTAGACCCCGCGCCGACCCGAGCGGGCGGCGCCGATCATGGACTGGGCCACCGTCCGGACCGGGATGGCGCGCAGAGGCTCCCGCCCTCCGGTCAGGAACGGATTCACCAGCGGCATGAAGATCATGGCGGCCAGCTCGGCCGGCCGCAGCTCGCGACGCCACCCCAAGAGCAGGCCGGGCTGGATGATGTCGAGGGAGGGGAAGCCCAGGCCGGCGAGCGCCTGCTCCACCTCGCCCTTCACGCGCAGGTAGAAATGCTTTGACTGGGGACTGGCCCCCGCCGAAGAGACGAAGACGAAGCGCTGCGCCTGCGCCGCCCGCGCCGCGCGGGCGAAGGCCAGCACGTAATCGACGTCCACCTGCCGGAAAGCGGCTTCGGAGCCTGCCTGGCGACGGGTGGTGCCGAGGCAGCAGAACGCCACGTGGCAGACCGTGCCCTTGAGCTGCGCTTCCAGCCGGTCGAACTGGATGATGCGGTTCGCGAGCCGAGGATGCTCTCGGGCGATCGGACGGCGGGTGATGGCAAAGACGCGACCGAAGTCGGGCGCCTCGAGCAGGCCATCGAGCAGGTGCTTGCCGACCAGGCCGCTCGCGCCCGCGAGCAGCGCGACCTTGGGTTCCGAGTCTGCCATGACTTGCGACTTGCCCTTGCGTGTTGTTTTGCAAGAGCTTAGCGTCTGCCCCAGGATGATTCAAAGCTTGTCCCACCGCATCGCATCCGCGCGTCCCGGCTGGCTGCTCGCCGTGGTGGCCACTCTGTCATGCATTCCTGCGCTGGCGGTCACCGATGCGGAGCGCGCCGCCGTGTATCGCGAGTTCCGCACGCTCTTCGATGCTCGCAAGTACCAGGAAGCGCTGCCGCTCGCAGAGCGGCTGGTCACCCTCACGGAGGAACAGTACGGTGCCGCGGACCGGGCGCTGGTGAATCCGCTCACCAACCTCGCCACGGTCGCCTACCGGATGAAGGACTACCCCACGGCGGAGAAGAACTACGCGCGCAGCGTGGAGATTCTCGGCGCCACCGCAGGCAACACGGACAAACAGCTCCTTCGCCCGTTGCACGGGCTCGGCGCCACGTACCTGGCGCAGAAAGATTTCGAGCGCGCCATCGTGCCGCTCGAGCAGGCGGTGGACATCAGCCGCAACGTGGATGGGCTGTTCAACATCGACCAGCTCGAATATCTCGAGCCGCTCATCACCGGCTACGTGGCGCTGGGCCGGCGCACGGAAGCGGAAAAGGAGCATCAGTACGCATTACGCGTGATAGAGAACTCGAACGGGAAGGACGATCCCTCGCTGCTCGGCCCGCTGGACCGGTATGCGCGCTGGCTGGAGAGCACGGGTCGTTACACCACCGCGCGGGCCATGCATGCGCGCGCGCTGACCATCGCCGAGAAAGCCAATGGCATGACCTCGGTCACCACGGTGCCGCCGCTGGTCGGCTTCGCGCGCACCTACCAGCTCGAGTACCTGAACGGCGCCGAAGAGCCCGCGGAGAGCAGCAGCCAGGAGCCCACGTTCGGCATGGGAAACATGCGCCAGGAAGCCGGGCCCCGCCTCAATCCGGATGGCGAGCGCGCGCTGAAGCAGGCGCTGGTCACCATCGGACGCGCGAAGCCGCTGGATCACCGGCTGCTGGGTGAGACGCTCGTGGCGCTCGGTGACTGGTACCTGGCGGGCGCCAGCCTGGACAAGGGGATCGAGGTGTATCGCGGCGCGTGGAAAGAGCTCTCCGAGGCGAAGGACACTTCGCTGCTCGGCACGCCGTATCAGATTGCGTACAAGCCGCCTTCCGCTTCGGCGAAGCGCTCGACGCTGGACCCTGCCGAAGCGGATCATCGATTCGTCGAGGTGCTCTTCACCGTGACGCGCGAGGGACAGGTGAAGGAAGTGCGGGCCGGGAACGGCGATGCGCCGGAAGCCCTGCAGCGCGCTGTGGAGTCCGCGACGAAGAAAGCGCGCTACCGGCCGAGGTTCGAGAACGGCGAACCGGTGGCGACGTCCGATGTGACGCTGCGGGAAGAGCTGTTGCTCAAGCCGAAGAAGGAACCCGAAGCGAAGTGACTCAGCGCTGGCGCTTCGGCGGCCCGGGCGGCTGAGGCGCGGGCGCCGAATCGTTGGGGCGCGGCGCCGGAGCAGCGCTTCCCGGCGGCGGTGGCGTCGTGGCGTTCGGCGGAACGGAATCGGGGCTTTCCTGCGTCGGCGGTTGCGGCGCGCTTTGCGGATCGGAAGGCGGCATTGCACTCTCCGGCGTGCCCGGCGGCTTCGCCGCTCCCGGTGACGCGAGCGCAGGCGCCGGATCCGGCGAGCCCTCCTCGATCGGCAGGGCCTCGATGCCGGCCGCATCGGCTGCCGCCGAAGCGACGACCGCCTTCTCCTCCACCAGGATCGGCTCGTTGCGCGCCAGCCGCTGACCGGCCGGCAGCGCCGGGAACTGCACCAGGAAGCGCGCCGCCGCATCCCGCATCGCGGCGATGCTCGCGAGCTCGAGCGGCTTGCCGCTGGACATGCCCTTCGCCAGCGAGCTGCCATAGCCGGTGAGGGTGAGGCTGTCCGCCAGCTCGCCGGACGGCGTATACATGTTGATGCGGTAACGGACCGTGACCGCGTAGTAGCGCCCACCCGTCTCGCGCGCCGTGGCGAACGAATACTGCTCGATGCGCGGCTCGAACAACGCCTTGAGGCCGGAAGCCGCGCGCGCCGACTCGAGATCCGGGAATTCCTTCACCCCGCGGAACGCGGCCGCGAACACCTTCTGCGCCATGTGCAGGTGGCCGTCGCCGAGCTCGATCTTCCATTCCGAGCCCCAGCGCGTCTCCTCCTGCTTGAAGTTGCGCATGTCGCTCGCGACGATGAGGCCCACGTCGGTGGGCAGCGGCTCGACAAGCGCCTTCGGGATGACCGGGTCCGGCTTGATGGCGACGCCGCCGCAGGCTGCGAGCGCCAGCGACGCCGCCGCGAGCAGCGCGACGCGGGTCATTGGTTGACCCCGACGAAGGTGCCGTTGTTCTGCTCGCACATCATCCGCATTAATGCCGAAAATCGCACGCTTGTAAACGGCGTCATGCCCGGTCCCTGCGGAAAGCCGACGGCGTGGATGCGCACCAGCCGGCGCCCGTTCGCGTCGACCTTGTTCACCTTCGCGACCGCGTCCAGCGCCGCCTGATAGGACTCGCCGGTGAACTCGTCGCCCAGCACGTAGAGGCTGATGCGCTTGTCGGGCGCCCAGTAGGTGCGGATGGCCTCCTCGATGCCTTCGACCGGGCTCGAGTTGCTGAACGCGTGCCAGGCCTTCATCCGGGTGACGATCTGCTGGCGCTGCATGGGCGAATCGGTGAGCCACTGGCCGCGCGAGCGGTCGAGCATCACCTTGCCCTCGTCGTCCATGATCTGCAGGCCCTTCACCCGGGGGTAGATGCCGAGGATCTCCTTCAGCACCTGCGTCGCCACGTCCCAGTGATTGGTGGTCATGCTCGCGGAAGTGTCGACGATGAAGATGATGTACTCGCTGTCCACCGGGATGCCGCCCACCGTGTCGCTCGGCTTGCGTTGTGGCTGCTGCTTGAGCAGGCGCTGCATCTCCGCAGTGAGTGTCTGTTGCGCGGCGACCAGTTCACTCTCCACGATGTTGGTGACCGAGGCCTCGCTGCGGCTGGCGCTGTACTGCCCCTGGATGCTGGTGAGGTCCCCCGCCAGCCGGGCGACGCGCATCCGCTCCTTTTCCGCCCGCTCGATCTTCTCCTTGAGGTCGCGGTTGAGCAGGTCGGTCTCGCCGCGGATCTCGTGCAGCTGCTCGGTGAGCGAAAGCACCTGGCCTTCCAGGTTCTGGCGGCTCTCCTCCAGCTGGATCGGTTGGCCGTATTCCGTGAGCACCAGCAGCAGGATCAGCGCGCCGAAGCCGCAGCAGATGCAGTCCAGGAAGGACAGGCTGAAGATCTCGACCTCGCGGCGCTTCAGCCTCATGGCCAGTCCTTCGACGGCATCAGCAGCGTGCCGTTGGTGAGCCGTGCGAGCTGCCAGAAACGGTGCGCCGCGGGCAGGTCGCCCTTCATGGGGAGCAGGACGATATCGACGGGCACGCCGTCCGGCAGCTCGGCGACCGCATCATCGAAAAGCCGCGCACGGCCGTTCGCGTCGATGTAGCGGCGCAGCCCTGCGGTCTTGCCCTGTGTGGGCAGCCCATCCGTGATGAGAATGATCTGGTCCGGGCGCGGATTCAGCGTCTTGGTGGCCGCGAACGCGTTGGCGAGGCTGGTGCCGTCCTGCGGCACGAGGGCGGCGAGCGCCTGCAACGTCGCCGAGCGCTGCAGCGGATCGTCCGAGCTCTGCCACTTGCCAGCGCTGCTCGCGAGCACCGGCGCCGCCTTCGTGTTGAAGCCCAGCACCTGGAACTGGCTGCCCGGCGGCAGCTGCGTGACGAGCCAGTCCGTCGTGTCGATGGCACGCCGCCACTTGGCAGCCGCCCGCTTGGCGGCGTCGCTGGAGTTGCGCAGCAGGATGACGTTCACCAGGTCTTCGTGAAGCATGCTGGCCGAGCGGTCCACGAGGATGAGGACGCGCTTGCCGCGCATCTTCAACCCCGTGATGTAGCGCCGCTCGCCGCCACTTTCACGGAATGCCTGGATCTGCTGGCCCGGCGCGGCGCGGTCCTTGGCGCCGGCTTCGAGGCGGCGCGTACCTTCCTCCAGCGCGCGCACGTCGGCCTTCAGCTTCTCGATGCGCGCGCGGCGCGCGAGACTCGTCTCGTCGTACGACGACATCTGCTCCTGCTTGCTCTCGAGCTCCGTCACGATGCGGCGGGCTCGCGCGGCATCGCTCGCCGTCTGACTGTTGGTTTTCTCCATCGTGTTGCGCAGTACGACGAGATTGCGCCTTCCTTCGAGCACTTCCTCCTCCAGACGATTCACCTCCGCGGTGAGCTTCTGCGTGTTCTGCGCCCGCTCCGATCCGCTCTGCGCGCTGATGATGGTGTAGAACAGGATGACCGCGCCAAAGCCGCAGCAGATGCAGTCCAGGAAGGAGAGGCTGAAGACTTCGACGCTGCGGCGCTTGAAAGGCATACGCTCGTCCGGCGATGCAGGCGGTCAGCCGAGCGTGATGAGCGAGAGCTCGATGCCCGGATCGCCGATGCGCACCTTGTCTCCGGCATGCGCACGAGCACGCTCGGAAACACGCTCCCCGTTGAGGAAGGTACCGAAGCGGCTGTGATCGAGCAGCAGCAGCTCGCCCGCCTCACTGACGAAAGTGCAGTGACGGCGGGAAACGCCCGCGAGACCCTCCGGCAGCGTGATCGACGATGCAGCGCCCGGATCGCGGCCTACCACCAGCGCCCCCGTCAGGGCATGCGCTCGACCTTCGAACAGCACGTGTGATGGCACCGGCCCGGTGGAACGCTCCCCACCCAGCGTCTCGCGGACGGCGAGCTTCTCGAGGGAGGCCTGCGGATTCACGGGAAGGCGGCGCAGCAGCCTGACGGATTGATCGTCCTGCGCTTGCGGTAGATCGAGCAGCGAAGTGGCTGCGGCGGCATAGCCTTCCTCGAGCGTGATGAGCTCGCAGCCAACGAACGCCTGCAGCGCGGCACGCAACGCCGGAAGCTCGGCGACGGAGCGCGGGATCACCAATGCCATGGCGGCACCGGCCGGGCGCAGCTCGTGCAGCAGGCGCAGGATCTCCCGATAGACCGGTTGCGCGGCGGCAGCGAACTGGTCGCGGCTCAGCTCGACATCGAAACGCTCCGTGCCGACGGTGACACTGGCCGTGACGCTCGCGGCGCCACTCAACTCGCTCACCCATTGCGGGAGAAGCTCATGCAACTGCTTCTCAGTGGCGGCATTGTGCAGAGGGTCGAAGCGCGTACGCTTCACCATCGCCGTGCTGACGAGAGCGAGCCACGCTTCCTGAAGCTCCAAAAACCCACCGCGAGTCGACACCACCGCACGACGCCGGCGCGCCTGTGCGCCGCGCTCCACTGCGGTGACTGCGACGTGATGCAGCCCCAGCTCGAGAACCAGCGCATTGCGCTCGGAGGCGAGCGACGCAACGGTGACGGCGGCGGCATCGACGAAGCCGTCCACCGGCAGGCCGATGCCGCGGGTCGCGTCGACTACGGCACTCAGGCCGCGCGCATCGGCTCTCGCCGAAGAAGCGATCCATATGCGCTCGCCTTCCTTCAATGGCTGCTCGGCGAGGCATCGCGCCAGTGTTGCCCGCAATGCCGGCATCGAGCCAGGCTCCATCGGAACCCCGGCGCCGCGAGCCAGCACCTCGCCGTCCCGGGCGAGACCGAGCGCGTGATCAGCGAGCCCGATGGCGAATGGCCGCATGGGTCTCAGATGTCCGTGGGAAAGGAGACGTTGTTGTCGGCGGACTGCCTGGCGTCCGGCGCGACGGTGGGATCGTCCTTGATGGTGGCGCTCTCTTCCTCCTTCGAGGGTTGCGCCGCCGGCGCCTCCTTCTCCTTGGACTGGGCGACCGCCCGCAGCGTGAAGAAAGCTGCGCCGAGGCACAGCAGGGAGGTCACCACCACGATGCCGAAGGATCTCAATCTGCGTCTCATGACATCACCCCGCTCATTCCGCGTACCGCGCGATCCGGAAACCGAGGGCCGGGGACAGGTCGTCCGCCGTGTCGCGCCAGGCGAGCCTCAGTTCCGACACGGCGCTCGACCGCCAGTTCGCTCCGCGCACCACGTGCTTGCCGGCCTGCTCGGGGCCGAGCGGGTCCGTCGAGTCCGCGGTGTCCACGAAGGACAGATAGAAGTCGTTGGCCCATTCGCTCACGTTACCGCCGAAGTCGTGCAGGCCGAGCGCGTTCGGCGCGAACTTGCCGACCGGTGCGATGACGTCGTAGTCGTCGCGATAGCCCGGAAGAGAGCCTTCGACGATCTTCGAGGCCTCCGAGCCCGCGAGGTTGCCGGTGTTCTGCGCTACGGGCAGCGCATCCCCCCACGGGAAGCGCAGGAACTTGTTCGGGCCCGCGCGGCGGGCCGAGTACTCCCATTCCGCCTCGGTGGGCAGGCGATAGCCGGTGGTCACCGGCCGCTTGAGGGAATACTTGTCGTCCTTCTTCTCGTAGGCCGCGGGCAGGCCTTCGCGCTCGGAGAGCCAGTTGCAGTACTCGGCGGCCTCGTTCCAGCTCACCTGCGAGACGGCCTGCTTGTCGAGGTCCAGGGACTGCTTGCCGATGTAGCCGGAGGCGTGGCCGGGCCGGAAGCGGCGGAAATCCTCGTTGGTCACTTCGGTGACGCCGATGTAGAACGGCCGCTTGAGGGTGACCTTGCGCAGCGGCTCGTTGGGCCGCCGGCCCTGCTCGCGCCTCTCGCTGCCCATCATGAAGGTGCCGCCGGGGACGAGCTTCAACACGTAGCCGTCCTTGGTGCGCACGGTAGGCGCGGAATCGAGCAGCGCCGTGGCGCGGTCGGACGAGGTGAGCCGGTACTCGACTACGCGCTCGAGGCCTTTCGCCGGCGTGACGCTGGTCGTGAAGGTCACGAATCCCGATTTGCGGACCTCGATGCGGTGCTCCTGAGCGGTAAGGTTCACGGACAACGGCGTCTGCCCGCGCGGCGTGCCGTCCACCACTAGCTCCGCGCCTTCGGGCTCGCCACTCACGCTCACTGCCGCCAGGATCGGCTCGAGCCGCGCGTCGATCACGAGACTCTTGCCCGGCTCGGCCGGCACCTTGCGCATCCAGCCCGCATGCCCCGGCAGGCTCGCGACCACTTCGTGCGAGACGCCGGACGGCAGCTCCACGACCAGCGGCGTGCGGCCCCGGAACGTTCCGCCGATGGTGACTTCCGCGCCGGTGGGCTGCGAGCGCAGCGTGAGACGCGCATCGGGCTGCCCCAGCGTCACCGGCCCGATCGACAGCGTCTCGCCGGCTTTCACCACGACACTGCTTTCCCACGTCTTGAAGCCTGCCGCCGAAATCTGCACCTTGCGCACGCCCGAAGGCACTTCGAGCGAGGCCGGCACTGCGCCCGCATCCTTCCCGTCCACATCGACGCGGGCGGCGGCGGGGCTGGCGGAGATCCTGAGCGTGCCCCAGGACGGGAGCATCGTCGCCTTCAGCTCCTGCCGCACACCGGCACCTTCGATCTCCACGGTGGCGACGAAATCCAGGTGCCGCGGCGAGCGCAACGTGAGCGTGCGCGAGCCGGCCCGCACGGAGACTTCACCGGGCGCGCGGCCGACCTGCGCGCCATCCACGCTCACCGTGACCGGCACGCCACCCGTATCAATATTGAGATGGCCCGGGAGCTTCTCGAGCCGCAGGCGCGCCGTGGTGTCCGCGGCGCCTTCATTGACCGTCACGGCGACCTGCGCCGGCACGTAGCCTTCCCGCTCCGCCCTCACCACGTGCGCCCCCGGCAGTACGCGCAATTGCCCCGCGCTGTGCAACGAAACCCACGTTCCCGGCGTGCTGACGCTGGCATCGGACGGCTGCACGTCGAGCTTCACCGGCTCGAGAGAAGACAGCGCCCACACCACCACGATCATGATGGCCAGGGCTGCGGCGGCGATGGTCCACACGCGCGACGGGATGTGCGAAGGCGGCCGGGTTTCGCGCTGCGACGGTACGGCGGGTGCGCCCGCCGCAGCCGGAACGAAAGCGGGACGAGTCAGCGGCAGTGGCGCAGAAACCCGGATCTCCAGATCTTCGTCGTCGCCATCCCCGGCCAGCGAGGACACCTCGGCCATCGGTGCGATGGTGGCGTTGCCGGCGAGGTGGTGGACGTCGAGCCTCAGCAAGGTGCGCGATGCGTCGACGACCTCGACCTGCGCCTCGCCGACCGACAGCGAATCGTGGCGGCGCAGCTCGCGCGGGGCCGTGAGCGTGCGGCCATTGATGAGGATGGAGGACCCGTCCGCCGGCGTCGCGAGCCATTGCGCCTCGTGACGCTCGATGCTCAGCCGGCTCGAGGCCGCGCCCGGCACGACGATGGCAGCACCCTCACCGCCGATCTGCAGGCTCTCGCCGAAAGTCCGTTCCCCGCCGGGCTCGCGGATCCGGATCTGCGCATAGGCCGCCGACTGGGTTGCGGCCGACTCGTTAGATCGGTTCGACACAGCTGACGCTGATCGTCTGCATTTGATCGTTCCCCGGCGCGATGGTGACGTCGCGGCGCACGTCGCGGAAGCCTGAGCGGCGCCCCACGACGGTGTACTTGCCGGGTTTCAGCTCGATCTCGCGGCGCGTGAACGAGCCGAATTCACCGACTCGCTGGATGGCGACCTGGGTCGCGTTGTCGGACACCAGCTCGAGCCGCACCGGCTTGTCGAACTCCGGGAGCAGGATCTGGAGCCGCGCCACCTGCGAGCGCAGCACGGGACCGGAGCCGGCCATGGACTGCGCCTTGTCGATGAGGGCATCCGCCTCGTCGCGCACACTGGGCGCGGCGAGCCGTTCCGGCTCGTCGATGAGCGCCTGCAGCGCCGAGGCGAGCTGTGCGCGCTCCGCCGTGCGCACCTTGCCCTGCTGGGCGAAGGCGAGCGAGGGATCGATCCTGAGCGCGGATTCGTACTCGGTGAGCGCTTCGCTCCAGCGCTCTTCGCCTTCGAGCGCGGCAGCGCGCTGGCGCGTGTACGCGAAGCCGCGCGCGCCGAGTGCCGCACCGACGCGCGCCAGGCCACTCGTTGCCTCAGGCGCATTGGGCCTCATGTCGCGAGCTTTCTCGAAGGAAGCGCGCGCATCTTCGAGACGGCCGGCGCCGAGCGCGGCATATCCTGCACCGACGGCCTTCGCATAGCTGTCCTCACCGAATGCGGCGTGCGCACGATTGAGGCCAGCCCGGGCATCCGCATTGTTGGGATCCAGCGAGAGCGCCTGGCTGTAATCCTGCACGGCGCGCGCGTAATCCTTCGACGCCTCGGCGTTGCGCGCATCGGCCAGCAGCGGCAGCACGCCGCCGAGGCTGCCCACGCGCTGCAGCGCCGCGGCAGCCTTGTCGCTATTGGGGTCGATGCGCTGCGCCATCTCGTAGGCCTGCTTTGCGACTTCGGGCTGGCCGGCAGCGAATGCGCGGTCACCCTCCGCAAGCTGCGCTTCGAGGGCTTCCGGGGCCTTGCGCTCGACCTTGGCCAGCAGGGCCAGCGCGTCGCGCAACCTCTGCGTAGCGATTTGCGTATTGCCCGCATCGAACGCGCCGATGGCTTCAGCGGCAC
>JBGAIL010000268.1:0-4676 GCA_044225565.1 Steroidobacteraceae bacterium
GAGAAGGCGCTCGGCGTCCACCGGCCGGCGAGGGCGATCGTGCCCACCAATGCGCTGCATTTCGGCGCCCTGGTCGAGATCGACGCCATCGCGGCGGTCATCCGCAAGCCCGGCTGATACGCCGGCGCCCGCCGGCCGACCCGAGGCGCCGGGCCCGAAAAACTGCCGGTCTCGAAAACGGGTCGGCCGATCTCGAAAGTGGACGGTCTGGTGGTTCCTATAGTGGCGTCGCCGCAATTCGCGCGCGCCCCTGAGGTCCACTGCCATGTCGAGACCCGTCCGCCGTCAGTCGATTCCCGCCGTCGTCAGGCGCGTGCTCCTCGGGGCTGCCCTGGCAGCGCAAGGCAGCTGGCCGGCTCACGCGCAGACGGCCGAAGGCTCCGCCGAGCCGCCTCTGGACGAGGTGGTGGTCACCGGCCTGCGCTTCCGCTACGACGAAGCGACCACCGCCATGAAGCTGCCGCTGTCGGTGAAGGACACTCCCCAGACGGTGAAGGTGATCACGGAGGACGTCATCGAATTCTCCGGCATCCGCAAATTCGAGGACGTGTACAAGGTCGATGCGTCCGGAGGGACCTCGCACGCGCTGGATGACTTCGCGCGCAACTACTCTCGCGGCTTCCGCCAGGAGAGCGACAACGCCATCAAGGTGGACGGATTCCGCCTCACCGGCGCGATGAACCTCGATCTCGCGCCCTTCGAGCGCTTCGAGATCGTCAAGGGCGCCACGTCCACCCTCTACGGGCAGAACTCCATCGCCGGCACGCTCAATGCGATCTCCAAGAAGCCGAAGAGCGTCTTCGGCGCGGAGCTGCGCGCGCGCGTCGGCAGCTTCGGCGATCGCCGGGCGGACATCGACCTGTACGGGCCGCTCGGCGCCCCCGGGTTGAGCTACCGTCTGGTCGGCGCGTACGAGGACGCCGACTCCTTCCTCGACCTCGCCAACCGGGAAGTGCAGCTGCTGGCGCCGACGGTCCGCTATGAGTGGTCGGAGGATACCGCGCTCACGGCCCGCTTCATCTACCAGAAGAACGATTCGCGGCACCATTTCGGCTACGGCCTGCAGGTCACGGGCGCCGGGCTCGAGATCCCCGAGGTGCCGCGGTCCACTTTCGGCGGCATGGAATGGAACCGGGTGAGGCGCGATGCGCTGTTCGCGCTCACCACCCTCGAGCACCGCTTCGCGAACGGCTGGCAGTTGCGAGGCAGCCTGCAGTACAACCGGGTGAACGGCGATCTGCACGAGTTCATCCCGGTGGGCCTCGATGAAGCCGGCAACTCGTTCCTGAACGCCGCCTATGCCAACGACGACGAGGATCGCGTCTATGCGGGCGAGGTGACGCTGTTCGGGGACTTCGAGGCGTTCGGGCGGGAGCACACGCTGTTCTTCGGTGCGGACCGCTCTTCGCAGAAGTTCAACCACGTGACCGCGCTCGATATCCTTGCCGGCGCGCCGTTCAACATCTTCGCGCCGGACCCGACGCTGATCCCGGCGCGCGGCCTCGCGGATTTCCCGGCATTCTTCAATCAGCGCGACCGCAACGTCGAGTCGGGGCTGACGGCGCAGGCGATCCTGCATCCGGCGGACGGGTTGACGTTCCTGCTGGGCGCCCGCTATTCGCGCAGCGAGATGATCAGCCGGCAGCGCAGCGGGCCGATGGCGCAGCTCGGGGAGCTCGAGGCGCTGCCGTTCGGGCCCAGGGACGAGATCTCGCCGGACGAGCTCACCGGGCAGGCCGGCGCGACCTATGCGCTCACGAAGAATCTCAACCTCTACGCGAGTCACGGCACGACTTTCGAGCCCCAGTTCGGGTTCGTCGCAGGAGGAGGGCGCATCGCCCCCGAGCGGGGGCGATCGAGCGAGCTCGGGCTGAAAGGCAGCCTGGCGGATCGCCTGTCGTACTCGCTCGCATTGTTCGACATGCGGCGCACCAACATCTCGCAGGCGGATCTGTTCAACCCGGGATTCGTCGTCGCCCAGGGCAGCCAGCGCAGCAAGGGCGTCGAGCTCGAGCTGCAGGGTGAGATCGTGGCGGGCTGGAACGTGTACGCCTCCACCGCAGTGCTCGATGCCGAGTTCGACAAGGGCGAGTTCGAGGGCCTGCGGCCGGTGAACGCGCCTCGCTTCGGCCTTTCGCTGTTCACGAGCTACGAGTTCCAGGGCGGCAGCCTGAAGGGGTTCGGCTTCGGCGGCGGCATCGTCCACAAGCAGGGCCGCAAGACCTTCGACGACGACCGCTTCGGGCTGTTCGGCAGCCCGCAGACCTTCGATTTCGGGGACTTCACCGAGCTCGACCTGCGCGTGTTCTACGATGCGAAGCGCTGGCGCCTCGAGCTCGCCGGCACGAACCTGACCAACGAGAAGTACTACTCGCCGACGTTCAACACCTTCGAGTACGCGTTGCAGGTCAACCCGGCCCGCGCCGGGCAGCTGGAATTCACCTACAGGCTCTTCTGAGGCGCCGGATGAGGCGCGGGCGGCGGTGCCTCGCGCCCCCGCCGCCGTGCGGGCTTCCGCCTAGTCCTCGCAGAAGTAGCGGATGGTCTGGGGCGAGTCTGGCTCCGGCAGCTTGCCGAGGCCGATCATCCCTTCGCCCTTGATCTGCAGGCTGTCGCGGCGCACGAAGGACTCCTCGCCGCCGTTCGCCTGCACGAACGTGCCGTTGGTGCTCTGGTCCACCAGCACGAACTTGCCGCGGCTGATCTCGATGCGCGCATGCAGGCGCGAGATGAGATTGCCCTTCACGATGAGGGTGTTGTCTTCGGCGCGGCCGATGGTGGCGTTCGGGTGCTGCTCATCCAGCACCACCTCCTGGTCCTGCACCTGCAGGCGCAGGTGGATCGGCGGACGCGCATGCGAGCCCATCGGGATCGACGGGATCATGCTCGTGACGTCTTCGGTGGCCCACAGCGCCTCGTAGAGCGCGACTTCCGCGCCCTGGCCCTTGAGGGTGGCGATGTCGATCTGGCGCACCGCGGCGCGCCACTTGGGAGAGAGGTGATCCACGGTGGCGGCCGTGGTGATGACCTGGCCGGCCTTCGCCTGGCTGGTCATGCGGTTCGCCGTGTGCACGGTGGCGCCGAACACGTCCCGGTTCTCGAGCACCACCGGGCCGAAGTGGCAGCCGATTCGGATGCAGACCGGTTGCCCGTCCACCTTCAGCTGGGCGTGCTCGGTGATCTGCTGCTGCATCTGCGCGGCGGCGTTCAGCGCGTCGTCCGCGGTGGGAAAGGTGGACATCACCTCGTCGCCCATGGTCTTGATGACCGTGCCGTGATGCTCCTCGGTGGCGCTGCGCATCACGTCGATGCAGATGGCGACCATGTCCCGCGCGCGCAGGTCACCCATGAGCTCATAGAGCCTCGTTGAGCCGACAACGTCGGCGAACAGGATGGCAAGCTCGGTGTCTTTGCCCATGCCGTCACGCCGCGGCTCCCTCCCCGGGAGATACGGCGAACTCCAAACGCGCGCAAGCGGGCGCGCGGGGATTATACGCGAGCGGGCCCGGCTCGCCAGACGGGCGCTGTATTTAAATCAGAGGCTTGCGCGCGAGACTTTCGCGGTTCTGATGATCTCGGGGCTGGCCCCCGGCACACGCACGCCTTCACTGAGGCGGCGGCGATAGTCCCGCGCGCCGGCTTCGCCGGCGTAGAGGCCGAGCATGTGGCGGGTGATCGAGTGCAGGCGCTCACCTTTCGCGACCTCCCGGTCGGCATAGTCCGCCATGCGGTCGAGCAGGGCTTCGGGTGAGGGCGAGCTGGCCTGCTTCTCTGCGTACAAAGCCTGCTCGAGCTCGGCGAGCACCGCGGGGCGGTGATACGCCTCACGGCCGAGCATCACTCCGTCGCTCCACTCAAGTGCCTCGAGCACCGCGCGCGTGTCGCGGAAGCCGCCGTTCACGACCAGTGGCAGCCCGGGAAAGCTTTTCTTCAGTCTTCGCACCACGTCGTAACGGAGCGGGGGCACTTCGCGGTTCTCTTTCGGAGAGAGGCCGCCGAGCACGGCCTTGCGCGCGTGGACGATGGCGACGTCGCAGCCGGCGCCCCGCACGCTCTGCACGAAATGATGCAGCCGTTCGGCATCCTGCTCGTCGAACTGCGCGGTGGCGGTTTGGGTGTCCGGCTCGCCGCCGGTGACGACGCCGATGCGCATCTTCACGGTGACCGGCAGGCGCACGGCGGCTTTCATCGCGGCGACGCAGTCCGCGACGAGCGCAGGCTGGCGCATGAGGCAGGCGCCGAAGGACCCGCCGATCACCTTGTCGCTCGGGCAGCCGCAGTTGAGGTTGATCTCGTCGTAGCCCGCCGCCTCGCCCGCCCGTGCCGCCTCGGCGAGGATCCTCGGATCGTTGCCGCCGAGCTGCAGCGCCACCGGATGCTCAGCCGGATCGAAGGTGAGCAGGCGGGCCGTGTCGCCACGCAGGATCGCGTGGGCAGTGATCATCTCCGTATATAGAAGAGTGTGCGGGGAGAAGCCGCGGAGGAAGTAGCGGCAGTGGCGGTCGGTCCAGTCCATCATGGGCGCAACCGATATTTTTCTTTCTATATTCAATTAGTTATACAACATTTGTAACAACTTACTGCTTAGTAAGTCGCTTCGTTCTGGAGCTATTCCCGAGTATTTCAGGGGACGAGCATTCTGATTTCTGCACAAATCAACACCTTACACGCCCACC
>JBGAIL010000269.1:0-4566 GCA_044225565.1 Steroidobacteraceae bacterium
CGGGCTCTCGCAGGCCACGTGCGTCGACACCAATACGTCTTCCGCAACGGTTCGCCGAAGCGCGTCCAGGTAGCGCTGCCCGTCCGCAAGGCAGGCCTGCCGGCCCTGCAGAGCGCCGGCCGGGTCGTAGCTGTGCCGCAGGACGAAGTCCTGCTCCGAATCGCACAGGAACAGCTCGAGCCTGGCGCGGAAATGCCGCGCCAGCACCACGGCTTTCGTGAGCACGTGCCGGGCCTCGTCGGCCGGATCCATGACGGCCAGGATGGATGTGAGCTTGTCCACTGCGGGCTCCTCGGGTGAGGGCTCATGCTGGTGGAGCCTGCGGGCCCGCGAAAATGCGTTTCCGTGCGTAGCGCCCTGTGGAAACTCCGTAGTCGGCGCGCCGGCCGCTGCGGGATACTGCGCTCCTCATGGTGACAAGCGAAGTCCAGGCGCTGATGGATGCGGCGGTCGACGCCGTGATCCTCATCGGGCACGACGGGCGCATCACGGCGTTCAACCGCTCGGCCGAGCGGCTGTTCGGCTATGGCGCCAACGAGATGCTCGGGCGGAACGTGAGCGAGCTCATGCCCGAGCCGTATCGCGGCGCGCACGACGATTACATCTCGCGCTACGAGCAGTCCGGAGTCGCGCACATCATCGGCCTGGGCCGCGAGGTGGAAGCACAGCGCAAGGACGGTAGCTGCTTTCCGGCGTTTCTCACTGTGGGCAAGGTTGAAGGCTCGCAGCCCATGCGCTATGTCGGTTTCGTGCGCGACGTCACTCCCGAGCGGCAGGCGCTCGCGCACGCGGAAGCAGAGCGCGACCGCGCTCGTGAACGCGAGAACGCCCAGCTGGAAGCGCGGCGCCTGCAGGAAAGACTGACGCACGTTTCCCGCATGGCGACCATGGGTGAGATGGCCGCCGGCATCGCGCACGAGATCAACCAGCCCCTGAGCGCCATCGCCACGTATGCGCGGGCCTGCGAGCGCTTGCTGGATGCGCCGGAGCAGGACACTCCCGAGATCCGCTCCGCGCTGCAGGAGATCAGCGCCGAGGCCTTGCGCGCGGGAGAGATCATCCGCCGGCTGCGGCAGCTGGTCGCCGGGCAGCCGGAGAAGCAGGAGCGGCTGCAGCTCAATGGGCTGGTGAAGGATCTCGGCGTGCTGATGCAGGCGGACAGCCGCGTCCACCGCGCGATGGTCCACCTCGATCTCTCGCCCGACCTGCCGCCCATCGTGGCCGAGCGCGTGCAGCTGCAGCAGCTGGTTCTGAGCCTGGTGCGCAATGCGATCGAGGCGTTGACGGAGAAGCCCGAAGCCGAACGCGCGGTCACCATCCGCACCGCATACCTGCAGGGCGAGGGATGCGTGGAGTTGAGCGTCGAGGATAACGGGCCCGGCGTGCGTGCGGACGTCGTCGAACGGCTGTTCATGCCGTTCGCGACCACCAAGCCCACGGGCACCGGGCTCGGGCTTGCCATCAGCCAGACGATCGCTCAGGCTCACGGCGGAACCGTTGGCCACCGTCCGCGCGCGCCTTCGGGCGCCTGCTTTTTCGTTCGTCTTCCCGTGAAGGAGCGCAGTGCATGAAGGGGACCGCCCCCACCGTGTTCGTGGTGGACGACGACTTCGGCGTGCGCTCTTCCATCCGCGTGCTCATGAAATCCATCGGGCTTCCGGCCACGCCTTACGCCTCGGCGAAGGAATTCCTCGCGGCCTACGATGCTGCGCAGCCCGGATGCCTCGTGCTCGACATCCGCATGCCCGGCATGAGCGGCCTCGAGCTGCAGGAAGAGCTGAACTCGCGCGGCGCGGTGCTGCCGGTGATCTTCGTCTCGGGACATGCCGATATCCCGATGGCCGTGGAAGCCATGCGCCACGGCGCGTTCGATTTCCTGCAGAAGCCTTTCCGCGACCAGGACCTGATCGACCGCGTGCAGCAGGCGCTGGCCCGGGACAGGGAGACGCGCGAGGCGCTGAAGGAGCACGAGAGCATCCGCGCCCGCCTCGCCACGCTGACCCCGCGCGAGCAGGACGTGCTCGAGCTGCTGACGGCAGGCAAGGCGAACAAGGGCATGGCGCAGGACCTGGGCCTGAGCCAGCGCACCGTGGAAGTCCATCGCGCTCACGTGATGGAGAAGATGGGAGCGAAGTCCGTGGCGCAGCTGGTGAGGATGGTGATGGATCTGGAGTATCGGGGAGCAAGGGCGGGTTAGGACGGAAAGGGGGCGGCGATGGCGATCCACGGTTCCTGTCTCTGCAACGCAGTGCGCTTCGAGATCGAAGGTCCGTTCACCCTGATGCTGAGCTGCCATTGCTCGATGTGCCGCAAGCATCACGGCGCGCCGTTCGCCACGTTCGTGGCGGCGCCGCTGCAGGGATTCCGCTGGCTGAGCGGCGAGGAGCGCCTCGGGCGCTACGTTTCGTCGCCGAATGGCGAGCGCGCCTTCTGCACCGTGTGTGGCTCGGTCGCGCCGCTGCTCATGGCCGACGCGGGGATGGCCGTCATCCCCGCCGGCACTCTCGATGAGGATCCGGGAATCCGCCCGCAGGGTCACATGTTCGTCGGCTCGAAAGCGCCCTGGTACACCATTTCGGATTCATTGCCGCAGCACGAAACGTATCCACCCGAGTTCGCGGGCGCCACGCCGGTGGAGCGGCCCACCGTCGCGCCGCAGCCCGGCAAGACGCTGGGCAGCTGCCTTTGCGGTGACGTCGCGTATGAGATCACGGGCGCCCCCGTCGCCATGTATCAGTGCCATTGCAGCCGCTGTCGAAAGGGTCGCGGCGCCGCCCACGGCGCGAACCTCTTCTACGCGCTCGACCAGTTCCGCTGGACTCGCGGCGAAGAGCAGGTGGTGGACTACAGGCTTCCCCAGGCCGTGCGCTTTGGCGTCGCGTTCTGCCGGCGGTGCGGAGGCTCCACGCCTCGGGTCTCGAAGGAAATCGGCAGGATCGTCGCGCCGGCTGGCGCGCTGGACACCGATCCCGGCATGCGCCCGATCGCCCACATCTTCGTGGGCTCGAAAGCGCCCTGGTTCGAGATCACGGACTCGGTGCCGCAGATGGAAGGGGCGCCGCCGCTACCGACACGGCGATGAGCGATCACCCACCCCACGCCTTCAACCGCATGAACTCCCGCCGCGTCTTCGGCCCATAGGTGACGAAGCTCGGGTCCGGCCGTTCGCGATACTCCGCGCGCGCCACCGCCACCCGATCCTTCCCCACGTGCTTGCTCAGCACGTCCGGCGGCACCGGATAGATCTTCAGCGCATTGAGCCCGAACACCTTCGCGCGCAGCCGTGCCGTCATCTGCGGGTAGCCGTGCCTGTCCCGCAGCGCCTGCGAGATCTGGAACGTGCGGAACGCCTGGATCTGGTCCTGCGGTGAGCCGTACCAGATGGAATCCGTGCCCCACAGCACGTTGTCCTGGCCGCAGAACCTGAACAGCTTGCCGAGCCCGTGCGCCGCCGAATCCGGGTCGCGCATCAGGAAGCGCCACGTGGAGCCGAGCTCGGCATACACGTTGGAGCCCGGCTTCACGCCATTGCGCGCGAGGCTGGTGCAGAACGCATCGATGCCATCCGTGCGGGATTCGTCGTACGCACCTTCCGGCTTGCCGGGCTCGTAGCCCGAGTGATAGATGAGGAAGTTCACGTCGGGGTAGAGCTTCGCGACTCGCCCGAAGTCCGCTCAAGTGGAGTGCTCGTAGGTTTGCGGGCCGAATCTCAGGCCGGAAGTTCACGTCGGGATAGCGCTTCGCGACGCGCCCGACGTCCGCGCAAGTGGAGTGCTCGTAGGACTGCGGGCCGAAGCTCAGGCCTTTGTGGATGGCGATGTTGCGCACGCCCAGCTTGCGCGCCTTCTCGATCATCGCGATGCCCGGCGCGTCGTCCATCCAGAAGCCCTTGCCCTCCGGTCCGTACTGGGTGTACGTCTTCCACGCGCTGATGCGATGGCGGGCGGCGAGCTCGTCCATGCCTTCCAGGTCTCCTTTCTGATTCGGGTTCACCCGGCCGTGCACGTAGAGCCGGTGCGTGCCCTCGAGCTTCTCGACGATCGCCGCGGTGGCCGCGGCTTCCTCTATCGTCAGCGGCTCCTTCTCGCGCGAGGAGGGCACGAAGGAGAGCACCATGAGGTCCGTATCGGAGTCCATGAAGACGTCCTTCACGAACTGGTCCGGGCCGATGCAGCGCAGGTAGTCGAACCGGCCCGGGCCCTGGTGCGGCGTGCAGCGCGCGCCGGAGGCGAAGCTCTCCATGGGCTTCGCGCCGGGGGGCAGGCCCCTGGTCCACTGGCCCGTGGGGTTCACGAAATGCCCCTGCACGTCGAAGATGAACTCGTCGCCGTCCACCACGGAGCGGGCGAGCTGCATATCCAGGGCGGATTCCGGCGGGACCTCGAAGTGGCCGCCGGTGGCGCCGGCGCGCGCATAGGCAGTGTTCATGCCGAGCAGGCTGGTGGTGACGCCGCAGGCGGAGACGAGGAAGTTGCGACGGCCGAGGCCGAGCCGTCTCGCATGCGCGCCGGCAGCTTCCTGCGCGAGCCGCTTCGCTTCGTGATGCACCGGGCTCAGCGGGATCGG
>JBGAIL010000018.1:0-40175 GCA_044225565.1 Steroidobacteraceae bacterium
CGTCGAGTGCGAGCGTTTTCTGCCGGCCGCCGCGCAGGCTCGTCGCGATGCGGTAAGCGTCGTAACCGAAGGCGAACAGGCGGTTGCGATGCGGGGCTCGCCAGTGGCCGACCTTGCAGTGGCGGCGCGGTATCGTCCGGCTGGTTTCTCGCTACCGCCGAGCATCCAGGGCATGTCGGGAAAGATGAGCCCCTGCATGTCCTCGTTGGCCATCGGGTCAGGCTCGTACGCATCCGAGGTCGCGTACGTCGGGATGTCGCCCGCATAGTGGAACCGCAGCCAGCCAGAGCAGGCGCGCGACGTTGGCCGGGCTCGCCGCGAAGATGAATTCGATGTCCCGCGGCGCCGTCGCTCGAACTGCAGCTTCGTGCCGAGAATGGATTCGAGCCGGCGATGCCGCGCACGGCTGTCCGTGATGCGCAGCACCTGCGTGATCTCTGCCGCATAGTCCGTGCGCGATGAATCGAATGCGACGCTGGAGAGCAGCAACCCACCGCCCGCCGTCAGCTCCTGCTCGAAGGCGGAAAGCACGCGAGAGCCCCAGTCCCCGGTGGGGACCAGCGCGACGCCGCGGCGATGGCCGTCCGCGATCATGTGGCGCGCCACCTGCCGGGCTTCGTCTTCAGGTGACAGCGCGAACTGGTAGAACCCTTCGGGGCCGGGCCTGTCACCCGGCAGGAAGTTCAGCGCGAGGATCGAAGTGCGCTGGCTGGCGAGATCCGCGGCGGCGACCACTTCCTCGCGCGTCAGCGGGCCGACGATGAGCTCGGCGCCTTCGCCGATGGCGCCGTTGATGGCCTCGGCCGCGCTCATTTCCGCCGTGTCGTGGACGCGCACCAGGGGGCGTTCGCCGGGGGGCGACTGGTAGTACGCCATCATGAATCCCTCGCGCACGCTCACCGCCGCGCCGGAAGCACGGCCGGACAGTGGCAGCAGCAACGCAATATGCGCGACGCGCGCGCCAGGCGCCGTGGGCTGCAAGCCGAGCAGATCGATCCTCACGGCCTCGTCCGCCGGATGATTCGGATAGCGCGTGCGCCAGGCTTCGATCTCGGGCGCGGTGGAAGAAGGGCGCTGGGCTGCCGCAGCAGCGAGCGAAGACAGCTCCAGCCAGCCGCGGACCACGCGGTCCGCCGCCGTTCGCGGATCTATTTTGAGACCGTGCTCGCTGGCGTCGCGCAGAGCTCCGAGCAGCTCGCGGCGGGCGGCGGTGCGCTCCTGGCCGGTCGTCAGCCATTTCTCGCGCGCCATCTCTGCGCGAACGGCATCTGCCGGACGGCCAGCCGCGAAGGCAGCACGGCCTTTCACCTCGAGAAAGCGTGAAGCGGCGGGTGCCGTTCGCGGCTCGGTGATCGTCGCCAGCTGCTGCCATGCCTGCGATCCCTGGCCGCGCGCCAGCGCGAGCTCGACGCCGAGCAGTTGACGCTCGAGCGTTTGATCCGCCGTGAGCGGCGGCACGATGGCGTTCAGCACGCGGCTTGCGTCGTCGGCCTGGCGGGCTCGTAGGAATTCGCGCGCCGCCTGCAACAGGAACGCATTCTGCGCGGTGCCGCTGTTCTGCCCGGCGAGCGCCTCGTAGACGCGGGCGGCGCCGGCATGATCACCCTGCTGCTCGAGGGACCTGGCACGGTCCGTGGAAGGTGGCGCGCCGGACATCGGGCCCAGGCTGGCCGGGCATCCCGTCAGCAGGATCGCGATCCCGGCGATCGTCAGGCTCTGCAGGATCCGGCGCGCATGTCGCATGAGTTGAACGGCCTTTCGTGGACGGGCAGGATGCACGCGCCGGGCTGGGCGGCGTGGGTGGAGATTATAGTGTCCAAGGGCGCGGCCGGCTGGACGTCATCGCGACTCCGATCGGCAATCTCGCGGATCTTTCGCCGAGGGCGCGGGAAACGCTCGCCGCCGCGGACGTCGTGGCCGCGGAGGACACCCGCCACACGGGCATGCTTCTGGCGTCGCTCGGTCTTTCGCGCCCGATGATCTCCCTGCACGAGCACAATGAGTCGGGCCGTATGGCCGAGGTGCTCGCACGCATCGAAGCGGGAGAGCGGGTCGCACTGGTGAGCGATGCTGGCACGCCGCTGATATCCGATCCCGGCTACGAGCTCGTGAGGCGCGCGGCGAACCAGGGCATCACCGTGGGCGCCATTCCTGGCGCCTCGGCCATTACGGCCGCGCTGGCGGTTGCGGGGTTGCCGACGGATCGATTCTGCTTCGAAGGCTTTCTCCCCTCGCACGGTGCGGAACGTCGCGCACGCCTCGCCAGGCTTGCTGCTGAGTCGCGCACGCTGGTGTTTTTCGAGGCGCCGCATCGCGTCGGCGCCGCGCTTGCCGATCTCGCGGAGGCTTTCGGCGCGGAGCGCCAAGCGGTCGTGGCACGTGAGATGACCAAATTGCACGAGACGATTTATCGAGGCACTCTCGGCCTGCTCGCCAGGCGCGCGATTGATGAAGAGAACTTCGCGCGTGGCGAGATCACGGTGGTGGTGCAGGGCGCTGTCGCCGCAGCATCCACACCGGATGCCGTGCAGCTCGAGCACACTGTATCCATTCTCTTGAAGGAGCTGCCTCCCGGGAAGGCGGCGGCGCTTGCTGCACAGATCACCGGCGCGAAGCGAAACGACGCCTACGCGGCCGCATTGAGAATCAAGCCTCGCGCGGAGTGAGTGCCAGCGCCTGTTTCAGTGCCAATGCATTCTCCGTCGCCGCGAACGCGGCCGTATTGTCGAAAATGCACCACACGGAGCGGGCTCGCGTCAGCCACCAGGTCATTCATCGCAGCCGGTGCATCGGCGCAGCCGCTTAGAGAGCCATCGCGCGTTCGGGATCAGCGCCACTCTCACGCCGTGCGCGCAATGCGTGAACCAGCTTGCCATGGCGTGTGAGGCGTGCAAGGAATGCGTCGACGACTTCTGTATCAAAATGAAAACTTCCCGGAAGCTGCACCAGGAGGGCGCCCAGCTTTTTTCCGAGGCCGTCGACCTCGCCGAGAAACCTGTCGAGCACCGGCTCGCAATCGGCCAGGCGGCTCTCGTGCGTGATCTCCCTCGGAACCTTCACCGAGAACCGGAAGCCGCCGGGCACGGTGCGTGCCCAACGTTCGTAGGTCTCACGGCGATGATGCCGATAGAACGAAGAGTTGATCTCGACCGCATTGAACGTGGCGGCATAGCGCTCGAGATGAGAGCCGTGCGACGCGAAGCGCTGCGCGTGTTGTTTGGGTATGTTCCAGCCGGCGGTGCCGATGTAAGCCATCGCGGGCCCGCAGCAAACGCTATACCGCCGTTGCCGATTCCCGTATCGTTCCCGCCGGGAGTCGGCCGGGCAACCGCTGCCTTCCGCGCGAGCGGAGGGGGGAGGAAAGTCCGGGCTCCGGCGGATGAGGTGCCAGGTAACGCCTGGGGGGCGCGAGCCCACGGAAAGTGCAACAGAAAGCAGACCGCCTAAGCGCCGGCAACGGCGCCGGCAAGGGTGAAACGGTGCGGTAAGAGCGCACCGCGCCGGTGGCAACATTCGGCGGCACGGCAAACCCCACCTGGAGCAAGGCCAAATAGGGAAGCAGTGGCGCCGCAAGGTGGCCACAACGGTATCCGCACGTGCTTCCGGGTAGGCCGCTGAAGGCGCGCGGCGACGTGCGCCATAGAGGAATGGTTGCCCTCGACAGAACCCGGCTTATAGGCCGACTCTTGATTTCGCGGGAAAGTTTTGGCGCGAAGCGCGCCAAATACTTTCCCCGCGGAAGGTGAGGAAAAAGATTCCCTAGGGGCGGCCCGTCGGAATCTTTTCCTTGTCCGGAATCGGCGGCGCGAAGGAACGCGCGCCGGAAGAAAGAGCTTCGTTCCGACTTCCTTAGCCCATACAGGGGCGCGGTCGCTCACCTACTGTATAAAGTTCGGGCTTCAAGCTGCTGATTGATAAGTCGAGAGGCTCCGCGATACTGTTCGGAGCGCCCTTCACTCAACATAAGTTGTTGGCACTGCGACGAATTTCGCAGTTCTCCCGATTGACATAGCGCGGCGGCGTCCTATAGTGGTGCCAAGTGGGAGAAAGTGGGGGGAGATGGGCGAATTCCTCGCTCCTGAGTCATGTTTCGCGGTGCTACCAAGGTTTCCCTGGACGACAAGGGCCGGATGGTCCTGCCGACCCGTTATCGAGAGCGTGTTCTCGAACGTGGCCATGGAAAGCTGGTCATCACCGTCGATCGCGACCAGTGCCTCCTCCTTTATCCCCTGCCCGACTGGGAAGAGATCGAACGCAAGCTGATGAGTCTGCCGAACCTGAACCCTCAGGCCAGGAAGCTCCAGCGGCTCATGGTGGGCCACGCCACCGATCTCGAGCTCGACGGGCACGGTCGGATCCTGGTGCCGCCGGAGCTGCGCGAGTTCGCCTCGCTCGGGCGGGCGGGAATGCTGATCGGTCAGGGTAACCGCTTCGAGCTCTGGGACGAGACGCGCTGGAACGCGCGGCGCGACCAGTGGCTCGAGAGCGATGAGACCACGACCGATCTGCCGTCAGAGCTCGATTCGCTGACGTTCTGACGTCAGCGAATCCGGCTCGAGCGGCTTGAGGCTTGGGGAGGCGCGTCCTTGCACACAGCCGTGCTTGTCGAGGAGGCGCTCGCGGCTTTGGCTCTCGAAGCGGATGGTTTCTATGTCGATGCGACGTTCGGGCGCGGCGGCCACGCGGCACGGATACTCGAGACCCTGGGTGGAGAAGGCCACCTGCTCGCGCTCGACCGCGATCCGCAGGCCATCGAGGCCGGCCGTGCGCGGTTTGCCCACGAAATGCGGCTTACGCTCCTCCATGCGTCGTTTGCCGGTCTGGGGACGCTCGTGCCGGCAAATGCGCAAGGCCGCGCGTGCCGCGGCATCCTGTTCGACCTCGGCGTCTCATCGCCCCAGCTCGACGACCCCGCCCGCGGCTTCAGCTTCCGGGCGGACGGCCCGCTCGACATGCGCATGGACCCGACACGCGGCGCACCGGTTTCAGATTGGCTCGCTCACGCGGGCCTCGACGAGATACGCGAGGTGATCGCCAGTCTCGGAGAAGAGCGGTTCGCCCGCCGGGTGGCGGAAGCGATCACGGCGGAGCGTCGCGAGCGGCCGATCACGCGTACGGCCCAGCTGGCCGCGCTCGTCGCCGGCGCCGTACGCACGCGTGAGCCCGGTAAGCACCCGGCCACCCGCACTTTCCAGGCTCTGCGCATGTTCGTGAACGACGAGCTTGGCCAGCTCGAACGGGGCCTCGCCGCGGCGGCGGACCTGCTCGCGCCCGGCGGTCGCCTCGCCGTCATCAGCTTCCACTCGCTCGAGGACCGGATCGTCAAGCAGTTCATGCAGCGGCGCTCGCGGGTGGACCCCGCTCTCGCGCAGCTGCCGGTGGTGCCAGAGTCCGCGCGGCCGACGCTGCGCATCGTCGGCCGCAAGCAGCGGCCCGGTGAAACGGAGCTGGCCGCCAATCCCCGCTCGCGCAGCGCGCTGCTGCGCGTGGCCGAAACGCTGGGCTGAGGGAAAGCGGTGCGCGCACTCAGCCCCCGGCTCCTCCTCGCGGCCACCGTTGTGCTGTGGTGTGCAGTGCTCGCCTCGGCGGCCGGCGCCGTGTACTCGAAGCAGCGGGCCCGCGAGCTCTTCGTGGAGCTCGAGCGGCTCAACAGCAAGCGTGACGCATTGGAGATCGAGTGGGGGCAGTTGCAGCTCGAGCAGAGCGCCTGGTCGACGCACGCGTTCGTGGAGAGCGTGGCGAACCGCAAGCTCCACATGGCGATGCCGCCGCCCCGTGAGATCGAGATCGTGTCGCCATGAAGCGCGATTCCTCGATCGGCTCCTTCCGCTGGCGCAGTTACGCGCTACTCGGCGCGATGGTGTGCGCGGCACTCGGGCTACTCTGGAAAGCCGTGGATCTGCAGCTGGTGGACCACGGTTTTCTCGCGAAGCAGGGCAACGCCCGCTTCACCCGTGAGGTGGAGATCGCCGCCCACCGCGGGACGATCACGGACCGGTATGGCGAGCCGCTCGCCGTCAGCACGCCAGTCGACTCCATCTGGGTGAACCCTCCGGAGCTCGCGCGTGCTTCCGACCAGATTCCACGCCTCGCCGCTGCGCTCAAGAAGGACCGTGCCGCGATCACGCGGCTCATCACCAGCAACCTCGATCGCGAGTTCGTGTTCCTGGCCCGGCATCGCCAGCCTGCCGAGGCGCAGAAGATCAAGGCGCTCGGCATCCCGGGCGTGTACCTGAGCCGGGAGTACCGCCGCTATTACCCTTCGGGCGAGGTGGCGTCGCACGTGCTCGGCTTCACCGACGTCGACGATGCCGGCCAGGAAGGCCTCGAGCTCGCGTTCGACCACTGGCTCGCGGGCGAGAAAGGCCGCAAGCGGATCATCCAGGACCGCTTCGGCCAGGTGGTGCAGGACGTGGAGAGCATCCGCCCCGCGCGCCCGGGCCGCGACCTCGTGCTGTCGATCGACCTGCGCATCCAGTACCTGGCCTACCGTGAGCTGAAGGCCGCCATCCGCAAGCAACGCGCCATCGCCGGCTCCGTGGTGGTGCTCGACGTGAGCACCGGCGAGGTGCTCGCCATGGTGAATCAGCCCGCCTACAACCCGAACGACCGCGAGCAGCTCTCCCCCAAGGTCTACCGCAATCGCGCAGTGACCGACATCTTCGAGCCCGGCTCGAGCATGAAGCCCTTCGTCGTGGCCGCGGGGCTGCTCTCCGGGAAGTACGACTCGCGCAGCGTCATCGACACGAACCCGGGCTACATCAAGATCGGCAACTACACGACCCGGGACGAGCACGGGCCGTACGGCAGCATGACGCTCGCGAACATTCTTGCGAAGAGCTCCAACGTCGGCATGGCGCTGCTCGCGACCTCGCTCGAGCCGGAGCAGATGTGGGACACGCTCCACCGGCTCGGCTTCGGGCAGGTGACGACCAGCGGCTATCCGGGCGAGTCCGCCGGACTGCTGAGCAACTACTCCCACTGGCGGCCGGTGGGCATCGCCTCGATATCGCGCGGCTATGGACTCTCCGTGACGCCGCTTCAGCTGACTCACGGCTACGCGACCGTCGGGTCGCTCGGGGTGAGCCGGCCGGTATCGTTTCTGAGGGTGGATGGCCCGGTGGCCGGCGACCAGGTGATCCAGGCGCGGTATTGCCGCGAGTTGATCGGGTTGCTCGAGTCCGTGGTCACCGCCGAGGGGGCGACGGGCTTCCGGGCGGCGATCCCCGGCTATCGCGTCTCGGGGAAGACGGGAACCGCCTACAAGACGAAGCCCGGCGGCGGCTATTCGACCGATCGCTATTTCGCCGTGTTCGGTGGCGTGGCGCCCGCCACGCGGCCGCGCCTGGCGGCAGTCGTGATGATCGACGAGCCTGGCGGCACCCAGCATCAGGGCGGACAGATCGCAGCTCCCGTGTTTTCCGAGATCGTGGGCGGTGCGCTCCGACTGATGGCCGTCGCCCCGGATGAGGCTGTGGGCGCGCGTGAAGAGCTGCGTCCGCTGCAGGCGAACCGCGAGGAGCGGAAAGGGGTGCTGCGATGAATCGCACGCGCTCGCTCGCGCAGATCACGGCCGGTATGGTTCAGGTACCTGTCGATTTGAGCGTTACCGACGTCACGCTGGACAGTCGCGAGGCGTCGCCGGGGGCGTTGTTTCTCGCCTGCCGTGGGCTCACGCATCACGGCATCGAGTTCGCGCCGCAGGCCGTCGAACGTGGCGCGCGCGCCGTGCTGTTCGAGACGGACGAGCAGGGTCACGCGCCAGCAGTGCCGGATCTCGGCGGGATCTTCGTAGCTCCGGTGCCCAGGCTCAGCCGACGCGCCGGCGAGATCGCGAACCGCTTTTTCGGCGCACCCTCCCAGGCGCTCACCGTCGCCGGGATCACCGGCACGAACGGAAAGACCACGAGCGCGTTCCTGCTGGCCCAGGCGCTGGGTTTCTGCGGCCGGCCCGCGGCCTACAGTGGCACGCTGGGCGTTGGCTTTCCGGACGCCATTCAGCCCGGCACGCACACCACTTCCGATGCCGTCACCGTGCATCGCCAGCTGGATGCGCTGCGGCGCGCCGGTGCGAGCTGCGTCTGCATGGAAGTGTCCTCGCACGCGCTGCATCAGGCGCGGGTCGACGCGGTTCGCTTCCACACGGCCGTGTTCACCAACCTGACGCGGGATCATCTCGATTACCACGGCACGATGGAGGATTACGCTGCCTCCAAAGCACTGCTGTTTGCCTGGCCGACGCTCGCGCTGCGCGTCGTGAACGTCGATGACGCCTTCGGTGTGGAGCTTGCCGCCCGTGGTGGACCGGGCCAGCTCGTGACCACGAGCCGTGCGGACGGCACCGCCGTGGCCAGCGACCGCTTCGTCCGGGCTGTCCGCGTGCAGGCGCGGGAGGCGGGGCTGGCCATCGGCGTCGAGTCGAGCTGGGGCGATCGCGAGGTCGACACCTCGCTCATCGGCGACTTCAACGTCGATAACGTGCTCGGCGTGCTGGCTGTGCTGCTCGGCTGGGGCATCGGCCTGGACGAAGCTGCACAGGCGATCTCCCGCTGCCGCGCTCCGAGCGGCCGGATGGAAGCGTTCGGCGGCCGGGTCGAGGCGCTCGCTATCGTCGACTACGCCCACACGCCGGATGCGCTTGCGAAGGCGCTGAAGTCCGCCCGAACACATTGCCGTGGACGCCTGTACGTGGTGTTCGGATGCGGTGGTGATCGCGATACCGGAAAGCGCCCGCTGATGGGCGCCGTGGCAGCCGAGCTCGCCGACGAGATCATCATCACGGACGACAACCCGCGCACCGAGGATCCGCGACGCATCGTGGCGGATATCCGCGCCGGCATCGACGTCGCACGTGCGGTCCGCATCGAGCACGACCGGGCGAAGGCGATCGCGGACGCGCTGGCCAGCGCTCGCGCAGGCGACGTCGTGCTGATCGCAGGCAAGGGACACGAGGATTACCAGATTTACGGGCGCGACCGCCGGTCCTTCAGCGACCAGGCCGTCGTGCGCCGCCAGTTGAAGGTGCAGGCATGCAGCGAGCGCTAGGGGCCAGGACACTGGAGCAATTCTCGCGCGCCTGCGGCGGTCGGCTATTCGGAGCCGACCGACCTTATCTCGGCATCTCCACCGACACGCGCACGCTGATCGCGGGAGATCTCTTCGTCGCGCTGCGCGGCCCGAACTTCGACGGCAACGCGTTTGCGGCCGCCGCCGAGACGGCGGGCGCCGCCGGCGCCGTGGTCGACACGAAGCAGGATCTCCCGATCTCGCAGATCGTCGTGCCGGACGTGCAGGGAGCGCTCGAGCAGGCAGGCAGTCACTGGCGCGAAGCGTTCACCGGGCCGGTCGTCGGCGTCGCCGGCAGCAACGGCAAGACGACGGCCAAGGAGATGACGGCGCAGATCCTCGGCCAGGCCGGGCCCTGCCTTTCGACCCGCGGCAATCTCAACAATCACATCGGCGTGCCGCTCACGCTGCTGCGGCTCGAGGCGGAGCATCGCTTCGCGGTGGTCGAGATGGGCGCGAACCGCGAAGGCGAGGTGGCGGCGCTGGTCCGGATCGCACGGCCGACCATCGGTCTGATCACGAATGCCGGCGCGGAGCATCTGGAAGGCTTCGGCAGCCTGGAAGGCGCCGCGCGCGCGGAAGGCGAGATGGTCGCCGGGCTCGCCGCCGATGGCGTGGCGGTCATCAATGCCGACGACAAGTTCTCGGACATGTGGCGCAAGAGCACGCGTGCACGCGTGGTTACCTTCGGCATGCGCAAGGGCGCGGACTTCACCGCTTCCGACGTGCGCGTGGAAGGCGGGGCGGACGGATTCGTCACGAGCTTCACGCTGCAGTGCCCTCTGGGCCGAGTCTCAATGGAAATGCAGCTGGCCGGGCAACACAACGTCTCCAATGCGCTTGCGGCCGCTGCTGCTGCGAGTGCAGCAGGCGCGACGCTCGACAACATCGTCGCAGGGCTCGGCGCGATGCGCGCGGTGAAGGGTCGCCTCCAGCTGAAGACTGCTCGCACCGGCGCCTGGATCATCGACGATTCCTACAACGCGAATCCGGATTCGGTGCGTGCCGGCATCGAAGTGCTCGCGCAGCTCGAAGGCCGCAAATGGCTGGTGCTCGGCGGCATGGGCGAGCTGGGCGAGTTCACCGACGACGCGCACATCGAGGCCGGCGCATACGCGCGCGAGCAGGGCATGGAGCGGCTGTTCGCGCTCGGTCCGCTCGCCGCACTGGCCGCCCGCAGCTTCGGCAGTGGGGCGGAAACGTTCTCCGACGTGGAATCGCTGGCCCGCGTGCTCGACGAGCAGGCGGGGGCGGACGTCCGCATCCTCATCAAGGGCTCGCGGTTCAACCGGCTCGAGCGCGTCGTCGAAGCCCTGGTTCGCAAAGGATAGTCGCGGTGCTCTACTGGCTCGCCCAACAGCTCACGACCTGGCATACGGGGTTCAACGTCTTCTCGTATCTCACGCTGCGCGCCATCCTTGCGACGGTGACGGCGCTCGGGTTCTCGCTGGTCGTGGGCCCACGCATGATCGAGCGGCTGTCGCGCTACCAGATCGGCCAGGTGGTGCGCGACGACGGCCCCAAGTCGCACCTGCCGAAGGCCGGCACGCCCACCATGGGCGGCGCGCTGATCCTGGTCGCCATCCTCTTCGCCACGCTGCTGTGGGCGGACCTGCGCAACCGCTTCGTCTGGACGGTGCTGGGCGTCACCTTCGCGTTCGGCCTCATCGGCTTCTACGACGACTACCTGAAGCTGGTGGTGGGCAACTCGAAGGGCCTGGTGGCGCGCTGGAAGTACTTCTGGCAGTCCGTGGTCGGGCTCGGCACCGCCGCCACGCTCTACTACACGGCGCAGAGCCCGGCGGAGACCACGATGTTCCTGCCGTTCCTGAAGCAGTTCGCCGCGCCGCTCAGCCCGTTCGCGTTCATCGCGTTCACCTACCTGATGATCGTCGGCATGAGCAACGCGGTGAACCTCACCGACGGGCTCGACGGGCTCGCCATCATGCCGGCTGCGCTCGTGGCGGCTGCGCTCGGCGTGTTCGCCTACGCGAGCGGCAACGCGGTGTTCGCCAACTACCTGGCGATCCCGCAGATCCCGCATGCGGGCGAGGTGCTCATCTTCTGCGGCGCGCTCGCGGGCGCCGGCCTGGGATTCCTGTGGTTCAACTCCTATCCCGCGCAGGTGTTCATGGGCGACATCGGAGCGCTCGCCATCGGCGCCGCCATCGGCGTCATCGCGGTGATCGTGCGCCAGGAGATCGTCGCGCTGGTGATGGGCGGTGTGTTCGTGCTCGAGACCGCCTCGGTGATCCTGCAGGTCGCCTCGTTCAAGCTCACGGGCAAGCGCATCTTCCGCATGGCGCCCATCCACCATCATTTCGAGCTCAAGGGCTGGGCGGAGCCCAAGGTGATCGTGCGCTTCTGGATCATCTCGCTGCTGCTCGTGCTCACCGGACTCGCCACGCTGAAACTGAGATGAGCGACACCCCCGCGAAATCCGGCGCCGGCAAGCCTTCCTCCGCGGTCATCGTGGGGCTGGGCCGCACCGGGCTGTCGTGTGCGCGCTATCTGCGCGCGCACGGCTGGAAGCTTGCGGTGACGGATAGCCGGCCGCAGCCGCCGGAGCTCGAGCGCCTGCGGGAGCTCGATGCCTCCATTCCGGTGCGCGTCGGTGGCCTCGACACACGCCTGCTGGACGATGCGGTGTGCGTCGTCGCCTCCCCGGGTGTCTCGCTCGCCGATCCGTTCTTCGCCGAGGCGCGTGAGCGCGGCCTCGAGATCGTCGGGGACATCGAGCTGTTCGCCCGGGCGGTGGACGCGCCGGTGGTCGGCATCACCGGCACGAACGGCAAGAGCACGGTAACCACCCTCGTCGGCTGCATGGCCGAGCGCGCGAAATGGCGCGTGCGCGTCGGCGGCAATCTCGGAGAGCCGGCGCTCGATTTGCTGAGCGCCGCGCAGGCCGACGCAGCTCGCACCGAGCTTTACGTGCTGGAGCTGTCGAGCTACCAGCTGGAAGCTACGCTGTCCCTGGATCTGAAAGCGGCGGCGGTGCTCAACGTGAGCCCGGACCATCTCGACCGCTATGCCTCGGTGGCGGACTACGCGGCCGCCAAGGCGCGCATCTTCGCGCGTTGCGACACGGCGGTGATCAATCTCGACGATCCCCTGGTCGCAGCGATGCCGCGGCCCGGGCAGCGCACGCTGAGCTTCTCCCTGCGCGCTTCGATCGGCGCGGATTATGCCGTGGCCGAGCGCGAGACCGCCGGTGGCTGGTGGCTGACGAAGCGGGGCGAGCCGCTGATGCCCGTCTCCGCGATGAAGCTCACCGGTATGCACAACGTCGCCAACGCGCTCGCCGCGCTGGCGCTGGGTGAGGCGCTGGGCCTGCCGCTGCCGGCGATGCTCGAAGAGCTGGCGTCCTTCGGCGGGCTGCCGCACCGGGCGCAGTGGGTGGCGGAAGTGAAGGGCGTCGCCTACATCGACGATTCCAAGGGCACCAACGTCGGCGCAACGCTGGCCGCCATCGAGGGCATGCCGGGGCCGCTCGTCATCATCGCGGGCGGAGACGGCAAGAACCAGGATTTCACGCCGCTGCGCGAAGCGTGCCGGCAGAAAGTTCGGCTGGCCATCCTGATCGGGCGCGATGCGCCGGCCATCGCGGCGGCGCTCGAAGGTGCCTGTGCGGTCCAGCGCGCCGCAACGCTCGAAGAGGCCGTGCAGGCCGCCGCCAGCGCGGCACAGCCCGGTGACACGGTGTTGCTTTCGCCTGCCTGCGCGAGCTTCGACATGTTCCGCGACTATGCGCATCGAGGAGCGGTGTTCGCGCGTGCGGTGAAGGAGTTGGCGGCATGAACGCGGCAGCCGACGCTTCCCCCATGACTTATGCGCGCTCGGGCAATCGCAACGGCAGCATTCACATCGACTTCGTCACCGTGGGCATCGTGCTCAGCATCCTGCTGCTCGGGCTGGTGATGGTGACTTCTGCCTCCATCTCCATCGCGACGAAGGAAAGCGGCAACGCGTTCTCGTATCTCGAACGGCAGCTGATCCTCACGGTGCTCGGCGCGAGCGCCGCGGCGCTGGTGTTCTGCATTCCCACACGGCTGCTCGAGCGCATCTCGATGCCGCTCCTGATAGCGGCGGTCGCGATGCTGGTCATCGTGCTGATCCCGGGGCTGGGCCATTCGGTGAACGGCAGCCGGCGCTGGTTGCGCCTGGCAGGCATGAACTTCCAGGTATCCGAGCTCGCGCGGGTGCTGGTGCTGATCTATCTGGCGAGCTACGCCATCCGTCGCGGTGAGGAGTTGCGGGAGACGTTTCTCGGGCTGCTGAAGCCAGTGGGGCTGGTGTTCGGCATCGGCGTGCTGCTGCTCATGGAGCCGGACTTCGGTGCCTTCTCCGTGCTGTTCGCCACCGGTTTCGGGCTCCTGTTCCTCGCCGGCGCGCGTCTGCGATACGTGGTCGGCATGATGATCGCCGCCTCGGCGGCGTTCGCGCTGCTGGCGGTCGCATCGCCCTATCGACTCGCGCGCCTCACGGCCTTCCGCGATCCCTGGGCGGATCCCTTCAACAGCGGCTTCCAGCTCACCCAGTCGCTCATCGCGATCGGCCGTGGCGAATGGTTCGGCGTGGGCCTCGGCGAGAGCGTGCAGAAGCTCTTCTATCTGCCCGAGGCACACACCGACTTCCTGTTCGCCGTGCTGGCGGAGGAGCTGGGCCTGGCCGGCGTGGTGCTGACGCTCGCCCTGTTCCTGGCACTCGTCTGGCGCAGCTTCCACATCGCGCGGCTCGCCTCGGACGCAGGGCTCAAATTCCAGTCCTACCTGGCTGCGAGCTTCGGGTTGTGGCTGGGCATCCAGGCATTCATCAACATCGGCGTGAACATGGGCGTGCTGCCGACCAAGGGGCTCACGCTGCCGCTCATGAGCTATGGCCGCTCGAGCCTCATCGTGACGCTCGCTTGGTTGGGGTTGTTGCTTCGCGTGTATCACGAGGCGATGGCGGAAAGCAGGGGCTCGGCCACCACGCGTCGCAAGCGCGACGACGAAGGGGAGGCCGAGGCATGACGCCTGAATCGCGCAGCGGCGAGCGAGCGGCGGTGGGCACGAGTGCGCCGGGAATGGTTCGCGGCGCGAAGGTGCTCATCATGGCGGGCGGTACGGGCGGGCACGTCTTTCCCGCGCTCGCGCTTGCGCGGCTCCTTCGCCAGCAATCGCTGGAGGTCGTGTGGCTCGGAACCCGGCGCGGCATCGAAGCGCGGGTCGTGCCCACGGAGAACATTCCGATCGAGTGGCTTTCCATTGGCGGACTGCGCGGCAAGAGCTCGCTGACGCTGCTCGCTGCGCCGTTCCGTTTGCTGGTCGCCTTGAAACAGGCGTTAGGCGTGATGCGTCGGCACAAGCCACGCGTCGTGGTGGGGCTGGGGGGGTTCGTGACCGGACCGGGCGGCGTCGCCGCGTGGCTCACGCGACGCCCGGTCGTTATCCACGAACAGAACGCTATCGCAGGATTCACCAACCGCTGTCTCTCGCACCTGGCTCGCGAGGTGCTCGAAGCGTTTCCCGGCAGTTTCGCGCCGAGCGTGAAGGCGCGTGCCATCGGCAATCCGGTGCGACAGGACATTCTCGCCGTCGCCGGTCCCGCCGCGCGCTTCGCGGCGCGCAGCGGCTCCATCCGCATTCTCGTGTTCGGCGGAAGCCAGGGTGCGGCGCGCCTCAATGCCATCGTGCCATTCGCACTCGCCCGGCTCGCAGGCGCAGTGGATTTCGAGGTGCGCCACCAGGCAGGCGAGCGCGGGCTCGAGGCGGCGAAGAAGAGCTACGCCGAGGCAAACGTCCGCGGACAGGTCATGCCGTTCATCGAGGACATGGCGGATGCCTACGGGTGGGCGGATCTCGTGATCTGTCGCTCCGGCGCGCTCACGGTTTCGGAGCTCGCAGCGGTGGGCGTCGCCGCGGTGCTGGTGCCGTTCCCCGCGGCGGTGGACGACCATCAGACGCGCAACGCGGAATATCTGGTGAAGGAAGGGGCTGCGGTGCTCATCCCGGAGCGCGAGCTTACGGCGGAGCGGCTGGCGGCCGAGCTGAAAACGTTGTGCGCGGGCCGCGGGAAACTGCTCGCCATGGCAGAGCGCGCGCGTCTGCTCGCGCGCCCTCGCGCTGCGCAGGAGCTTGCGGATTCGTGCCTCGAGTACGCCAGGAGTGCGGCATGAACGACGGCCGCCACCATCGTCTGCGCGATCGTCTCGGAGGCCTGGCATGACCGCCTCCCGCAGCGACCGCATGCGCCGCATCAACGCGATCCACTTCGTGGGTATCGGCGGCAGCGGCATGGGCGGCATCGCCGAGGTGCTCATCAACCTCGGCTATCAGGTGCAGGGCTCGGACCTCAAGGCCAACATGGTCACCGAACGGCTCGCGAAGCTCGGCGCCCGCATCACGTTCGGCCATCGCGCCGAGAACGTTCAGGGCGCCGACGTCGTCGTGGTCTCCGGCGCCGTGGCGCAGGACAACCCGGAAGTGGCCGCGGCTCGCGAAGCCCGCATCCCGGTGGTGCCGCGCGCGCAGATGCTCGGAGAGCTGATGCGCTTCCGTTATTCCATTGCCGTCGGGGGCACGCACGGCAAGACGACCACCACCAGCCTCGTGGCCAGCATCCTCGCCGAAGGAGGCGAGGACCCGACGTTCGTCATCGGCGGGCTGCTCAAGAGCTCCGGCAGCAACGCGCGCCTGGGCGCGGGCCGCTACCTGGTCGCGGAAGCGGACGAGAGCGACGCCTCGTTCACGCACCTGCAGCCGCTCATCGCCATCGTCACCAACATCGACAACGACCATCTCGCCACGCACGACGGCGATTTCGAGCGGCTCAAGCAGAGCTTCATCGAGTTCCTGCACAACCTGCCGTTCTACGGGCTCGCCGTCATCTGCTTCGACGATGCGAACGTCCGCAGCATCGTCGACGCCATCGGCCGGCCGGTGCTGCGGTACGGGCTCGCCGAGGATGCGGACATGCGCGCGGTGAACATCCGGCGGGATGGCCTGCAGACCACGTTCGACGTGCTGCGGCCCGGAAAATCCGAACCGCTCACCGTCACCGTGAACCTGCCCGGCACGCACAACGTGCTCAATTCCCTTGCCGCCATCGCGGTGGCGAGCGAGCTCGGCGTGGACGACGGCGCCATCTGCCGCGCGCTCGCCGGCTTCCAGGGCGTCGAGCGCCGGCTGCAACACGTCGCGGACGTGGAGACGGCTGCGGGTCGGATCACTGTCGTCGACGACTACGGGCACCATCCCACGGAGATCGCCGCCACGCTCGAGGCGTTGCGGCAGGGCTATCCAAACCGCCGCCTGGTGCTCGCTTTCCAGCCGCACCGCTATACGCGCGTGCGCGATCTCATCGACGATTTCGGCAAGACGCTTTCCGCCGCCGACGTGCTTCTCGTCACCGAGGTCTATGCCGCAGGCGAGGCTCCGATCTCGGGGGCCGATGGCCGTGCCATCTGCCGCGCCGTGCGCAGTCGCGGCCACGTCGAGCCCATCTTCGTAGAGAAGGTGGAGGAGCTCGACGTGGCATTGCAGGACGTGCTGCGGGCGAACGACGTGGTCGTCACCATGGGCGCTGGCCACATCAACGCCGTCTCGCATGGACTGCCGGCGAAGCTCGCCGTGGCCACCCCCAAACCCTTCGTCGAGCGCCGGAGGTCGAAGTGACCGTGGCCGTCGCCCCCGAATTCATGCCGAGAGTGCGCCGTGACGAGCCCATGAGCCGGCATACGTCCTGGCACGTCGGCGGGCCGGCCGAGGTGTACTTCAATCCGCGCGACCGAAGCGAGCTTGCGGCCTTCCTGCGCATGCTCGAGGACGACGTGCAGATCCATTGGGTCGGCCTGGGCAGCAACCTGTTGGTCCGCGATGGTGGGCTGCGCGGAGTGGTCATCTCCACCCACGGCACGCTCGATCGGCTCGAGCGGCGCAACGAGACCACGGTGTTCTGCGAAGCCGGAGTGCCGTGCGCCCGACTCGCGAAGCAATGCACCAAGTGGGGCCTGGGCCCCGCGGAGTTCTTTGCGGGCATTCCCGGCACGGTCGGTGGCGCGCTCGCGATGAACGCCGGAGCCTTCGGCGGCGAGACCTGGCGCCACGTGCTCAGCGTCGAGGTCATCGACCGCAAGGGCGAAGAGCGAACGCGTGCCGCAAGCGAATATCAGGTGAGCTACCGCCACGTCGTGGCTCCGCAGGCCGACGAATGGTTCCTCGGCGCGCTGCTGTCCTTCGAGCACCGGCCCGGCGCGCACGAAGGCGAGGTGAAGGCGCTGCTCGAGCGGCGCAAGGCTTCGCAGCCCATCGGCGAGTGGAGCTGCGGGTCGGTGTTCACCAATCCGCCGGGCGATCACGCGGCGCGCCTGATCGAGGCAGCGGGCCTCAAGGGCTACCGCGTCGGTGACGCGTCCGTCTCCGGCAAGCACGCGAATTTCATCATCAACCACGGGCAGGCGCGCGCCGCCGAGATCGAGCAGCTCATCGGTCACGTGCAGGCCGCGGTGGAGCGGCAGTACGGCGTGCGGCTCAGGCCCGAAGTCAGGATTCTCGGAGAGCAGAACTGATGCGACTGAAGTACGACCCTTCCAGCTCCCGGCACGCCAGGGACGCGCGCGACTTCGGTCGCGTCGCGGTGCTGCTGGGCGGGGACTCCAGCGAGCGGGAGATCTCGCTGCTCAGCGGCAACGCGGTGCTCGCCGGCCTCAAGCGGCGCGGCGTCGATGCACACGCCTTCGACCCGCGCGACCAGGGGCTCGCACAGCTTCGCGAGCAGAAGTTCGATCGCGTATGGATCGCGCTGCACGGGCCCGGTGGCGAAGACGGCACGCTGCAGGGGGCGCTCGAGTATCTCGGTGTGCCTTACACCGGCAGCGGGGTCACCGGCTCCGCCATCGCGATGGACAAGCTGCGCACCAAGCAGCTCGCACAGGCAGCAGGCGTCGCGACGGCGGAGTACGTGGTGCTGCGCGGCAAGCAGGATTTCGACCACGCTCTGGAGCGGCTGAAGCTGCCGATGATCGTGAAGCCCGCCACGCAGGGTTCCAGCGTCGGCATGACGAAGGTCACCGAGGCTTCCCAGCTCCCCGAGGCCTACGCCGAAGCCGCGAAGTACGAGCCGAACGTGTTCGCCGAGACCTGGATCACGGGCAGCGAGTACACGGTGGCGGTGCTCCAGCGCCAGGCGCTGCCATCGATCCGCATCGAGGCCACGCAGACCTTCTACGACTACCAGGCGAAGTATTTCCGCGATGACACGAAATACCACTGTCCGTCGGGCCTGTCCGCGCCGGCCGAGAAGCATCTCGCGAGCCTCGCGCTCGCCGCGTTCGACGCGGTGGACGCACAGGGCTGGGGCCGCGTCGACTTCATGATGGACGCGAGCGGCCGGCCGTTCCTGCTCGAGCTCAACACCAGTCCGGGCATGACCGACCACAGCCTCGTACCGATGGCTGCGCGCGTCGCCGGCATGGATTTCGACGAGCTGGTGTGGCGAGTGCTCGAGACCAGCTTCGCGAGGCAGGCGCAGTCATGATCAGCAACCGCCGCAGGAACCGTCGCAAGCAGGGCGAGAGCAGCAGGGTCGGCATCACCGGCGCGATCGCGCTCGTCACGTGGACCCTGGATCAGCCCATCGAGAGCGTTTCAGTCTCGGGCCGCTTCCAGCGGGTCGCGCCGACGGACGTGGAGCGTGCCGTGAAGGACCAGGTGCGCGGCACTGGCCTAGTCAGCGTGGATCTCGAAGGCGTCCAGCGAGCCATCGAAGCGCTGCCCTGGGTCGACACCGTCACCGTGCAGCGCGCCTGGCCGCATGGGCTGCAGGTCGTGGTGGTGGAGCAGGTCGCCGCCGCGCGCTGGCGCGAAAGCGGCCTGCTCAACACGCGCGGCGAGCTTTTCGAAACCGAGGCGCGCTACGTGCCGCCGGAGCTCGCGCAGCTTTCCGGGCCGGATGGCAAGGAAACCCTCGTCGCCCAGCGCTATCTCGCGACGCAAGGTCGCCTCGTCGAGGTGGGCATGCGCATCAATGCGCTCCGTCTGGACGCGCGCGGCGCATGGGAGCTGGATCTCTCGAACGGCGTCACCGTGCGGCTCGGCCGCCGGCTCGTCGACGATCGTTTCGACACGTTCATGCGAACGGCGGTGAAGCTGGTGGCGCAGCGGCCCGACGACATCTCGTACGTCGACATGCGCTACACCAACGGCTTCGCGATCGGCTGGAAGGGAGGCCGCAAGGATGTCTAAGCGCTCGGACCGGGGCCTCATCGTCGGCCTGGACATCGGCACCTCCAAGGTGGTCGCGCTCGTGGGCGAGGTCGCCGCGGACGGCTCCATCGAAGTGCTGGGCCTCGGCTCGCACCCCTCGCGCGGGCTGAAGAAGGGCGTGGTCGTCAACATCGAGTCCACGGTGCAGTCCATCCAGCGCGCGGTCGAAGAGGCCGAGCTCATGGCCGGCTGCGAGATCCACTCGGTGTACGCGGGTATCGCCGGCAGCCACGTGCGCAGCCTCAACTCGCACGGCGTGGTCGCGATCCGCGACAAGGAAGTGAGCCATGGCGACGTCGAGCACGTGATCGACGCCGCGAAGGCGGTGGCCATCCCCGCGGACCAGAAGATCCTGCACGTGCTGCCCCAGGAATTCCTGGTGGACGGGCAGGAAGGCATCCGCGATCCCATCGGCATGTCTGGCGTGCGGCTCGAGGCGAAGGTGCACATCGTCACCGGCGCGGACAGCGCGGCGCAGAACATCGAGAAGTGCATCCAGCGCTGCGGGCTGGAGGTGGACGACGTGGTGCTGGAGCAGCTCGCGTCGAGCTTCGCCGTGCTCACCGACGATGAGAAGGAGCTGGGCGTCTGCCTGGTGGACATCGGCGGCGGCACCACCGACCTCGCCGTGTTCGCGAACGGCGCCATCCGCCACACGGCCGTGATCCCGATTGCCGGCGACCAGGTGACGAACGATATCGCCGTCTCCATGCGCACGCCCACGCAGTACGCCGAGGACATCAAGATCCGTTACGCCTGCGCGCTCTCGCAGCTCGCGAACCCGGACGAGAGCATCGAAGTGCCGAGCGTCGGCGACCGGCCTGCGCGTCGCCTCGCGCGTCAGACGCTCGCCGAGATCGTCGAGCCGCGCTACGAGGAGTTGTTCGGGCTGGTGCGCGAAGAGCTGCGCCGCAGCGGGTTCGAAGAGACGATCGCCGCGGGCATCGTGCTCACCGGCGGCAGCGCGAAGATGGAAGGCGCCATCGAGCTCGCAGAGGAAGTGTTTCACGTGCCGGTGCGCCTCGGCCTGCCGCAGCACGTGTCCGGCCTTTCCGACGTGGTGAACAACCCGATCTTTTCCACCGGCGTGGGGCTTTTGCTCTACGCGCGGGACAACCAGCAGCGCGCGGGCCGGCAGCGGCGCGCGCTCGGCAGCGCGAAGACCGCGCTGGAGCGCATGCGCTCCTGGTTCCAGGGAAACTTTTGAGCTGACAGACGACGAGTGAAGAGACGAGAAGAAAGCGATTCGACCAACCATTTTTATTCATCGATGAAGAGGAGCGAAACCAATGTTTGAACTGATGGACGCATACAGCCAGAGCGCCGTCATCAAGGTGCTGGGGGTGGGCGGCGGCGGCGGCAACGCCGTCGCACACATGGTCACGAGCGGCGTGGACAGCGTCGAGTTCATGTGCATCAACACCGATGCGCAGGCGCTGAAGCACTCCAAGGTGAAGACCGCGTTGCAGATCGGCTGCAACATCACCAAGGGCCTCGGCGCGGGCGCCGATCCCGAGGTCGGCCGGCAGGCCGCCATGGAAGACCGGGACCGCATCGTCGAGCTCGTGCAGGGCTGCGACATGCTGTTCATCACCTGCGGCATGGGCGGCGGCACGGGCACGGGCGCGGCGCCGGTGGTCGCGCAGATCGCGAAGGAGATGGGCATCCTCACCGTCGCGGTGGTCACGAAGCCCTTCGAGATGGAAGGCGGCAAGCGCTCGCTGGTCGCGGAGCACGGCATCGCCGAGCTCGGCAAGTACTGCGACTCGCTGATCACCATCCCGAACCAGAAGCTGCTGTCGGTGCTCGGCCCGCAGACGACGCTCCTCGACGCGTTCAAGTCCGCGAACTGCGTGCTGCAGGGCGCGGTTCAGGGCATCGCGGAGCTGATCACCCGCCCGGGCCTCATCAACGTGGACTTCGCTGACGTGCGCACGGTGATGGCCGAGACCGGCATGGCGATGATGGGCTCCGGCGCGGCGAGCGGCGAAGGCCGCGCGCGCGAGGCCGCAGAGGCTGCCGTCTCCTCGCCGCTGCTCGAGGACATCAACCTGGCGGGCGCTCACGGCATCCTCGTGAACGTCACCGCGGGCATGGACCTGTCGATCGGCGAGTTCCAGGAAGTCGGCCAGATCGTCAAGCAGTTCGCCTCGGACGATGCGACCGTGGTCGTGGGAACCGTCATCGACCCTGAGCTGACCAACCAGGTGCGCGTCACCGTGGTCGCGACGGGGCTTGGCCGACCCATGGCGGCCGTGCGTGCTCCGCAGCCCACGCCGGCAGCGCGTGAGCTCTCGCATCGCGGCGAGCCGCCGATGCGGGTGGTGCGGCGCCAGCCGCTGTCGAACAGCGACTACGCAGCGCTCGACAAGCCGACGGTGCAGCGGCAGCGCGCGGTGGGCGACGGGCTCAGGCCGGAGCCGGAGGGTGAGGATCTGCTGGACATCCCGGCGTTCCTGCGCCGCCAGGCCGACTGACGAGGACTGAAGCCCGCCCGCCGTCCGCGGCGGTTGTGGTAGGTTGACGCGCCTTTCGCCTCCCGGGCATTCGCTCCGTCCGGGAGGCGAAGAGGCGCGTGCGCGGGCGGCGGCATCGGAGGGGCCTCCCGCTTCCAGACGGCGGGACCATGCTCGGACAAAGGACTCTCAAGAACTCGATACGCGCGACTGGTGTGGGGCTGCACACCGGCAAGAAGATCCTCATGACGCTGCGCCCCGGCGAGCCGGACAGCGGCATCGTCTTCCGGCGCACCGATCTGCCCGAGCTCATCGACATCCCGGCGAAGGCCGACAACGTCGGCGAGACCATGCTCGGCACCACGCTCATCAGCGGCGAGGCGAAGGTGTCGACGGTCGAGCACCTCATGTCCGCGTTCGCCGGCCTCGGCATCGACAACGCCATCGTTGAGGTGAGCGCGCCCGAAGTCCCGATCATGGACGGCAGCGCCGGCCCCTTCGTGTTCCTCCTGCAGTCCGCGGGCATCGAGGAGCAGAGCGTCGTCAAGCGCTTCGTGCGGGTGAAGAAGCGCGTGCGCGTGGAAGAGGGCGACAAGTGGGCGGAGTTCAAGCCCTTCGAGGGCTTCAAGGTGAACTTCGAGATCGAGTTCGACCACCCCGTGTTCAAGCGCCGCGGCCAGCAGGCGTCCATGGATTTCTCGACCACTTCGTTCCTGCGCGAGGTGAGCCGGGCACGCACCTTCGGCTTCATGCGCGACATCGAGAAGATGCGCGCGCGCAATCTCGGCCTGGGGGGCAACCTCGACAATGCCATCGTGCTCGACGACACCGGCATCCTCAACGAGGACGGGCTGCGCTACCAGGACGAGTTCGTGAAGCACAAGATCCTAGATGCCATCGGCGACCTGTACCTGCTCGGGCACAGCCTCATCGGGGAGTTCAGCGGCTACAAGTCGGGGCACGGCCTGAACAACAAGCTGCTGCGCACGCTCATCGCGGACCGGGACGCGTGGGAAGAGGCGGTGTTCGAGAAGCCGGCGGACGCGCCGATCTCCTACGTCGAGGCGCCCGCCACCTCGCAGTGATCGGGCAGGGCCGCCGGTCTCATTTCCGCGGCATCACCTTCACGCGCACTTCGGTGATCTCCGGCCGCTCCTTCTTTATAAGGCCTTCGAGCTCGGCCATCGCAAAGCGCGCGCGGGCCGACCACGCAGCAGATTCTGTAAAAACAGTGAGCCGCTCACCTTGCTGCGCGACGCCGGAAACATGCGCGGCGAGGCCTTCGGGAAGATGTCGCGCGAGCCATTCGCGCCATCTCGCCTGCGCATCCGCCTGGTCCGCGATGCGCTCCAGTCCGGGCCCGGAGAACCGCTCCAGCAGCGCCTTTACAGAAGCTCCCTTGCGGGATCTGCTCACGTGCATGCGTCCCGTAGTGGCGACACTGCGCTTGTAACCCTTGATCTTATTGGGCATATTTCCGCTCGCTGACTCTCGGCAAACCCGTCGAAAGGCGGGGACGCAAAGCCACCGGTCTAAAGCGAGGCGCTATGACAGCGGGGTTGCCAGCGGGGCGCAAGCCCATTGAACAAGGAAAACAGGGCGGATTACGCCCGGTCCAGGCTGTTTCGTCCGGACTGGTTCGCGTGCCGAGTGGGTTGTGGTGGCGCAGGGTTCCGGAGCGGACGGCATGAACATCATTCTGTTTTCGCAGGCAGCGGGTCGTGCACGGCAGCTCAACCTCGCGCATCCGATCACCCTCGGCATCATCGCCACGCTCGCGCTGGCGATCCTCGGCACCGCCTTCGCCATCGGCATGCAGCTCGGCGAGCGCAGCGGGCAGGCCCTCGGCGCCGCCAACTCCGGCAACTGGAGCGCCGCGATGAAGCAGGAGAAGCGCCAGATCGCGGAGCTGCGCACCCAGTTGCAGGAGCGCGTGGACGCCATGGCCATGCGGCTCGGCGAGGTGAACGCCCACGTCATCCGCCTCGATGCGCTGGGCAAGCGGCTCACGGAGATGGCGAACATCGACCACCGCGAGCTGAATTTCGATTCCGCCCCGCCGAGCGGCGGCCCCGAGACCGAGGGCGTCAGCGCCCAGATCCCCGACCTCACGAACATGCTCGATGCTCATCGCCGGGTGGACCTGCGGGACGCGCAGCTCGCCGCCCTCGAGAACGTCATCCTTGCCGCAAGCTCAAGGAAGAGATCCACCCGGATGGCCGTCCGGTGCACGGGCTTCATCTCCTCGAACTTCGGCGAGCGCCAGGACCCCTTCAGCGGCCACGAGGCCTTCCACAAGGGCGTCGACTTCGCGGGCTCCATGGGGGCGGACGTGGTCGCGGTCGCGGCCGGCGTGGTGACCTGGGCCGGAGAGCGCTCGGGCTATGGCTCGCTGGTCGAGATCAGCCATGGCAATGGCTACGTCACCCGCTACGGCCACAACCAGCGCACCCTGGTCGCCGTGGGCCAGACGGTGACCCGCGGCCAGCCCGTGGCGCTCATGGGCTCGACCGGCCGCTCCACCGGCCCGCACGTGCACTTCGAGGTGCTGCGCAACGGCCGCCAGGTGAACCCCGCCTCCTTCATCGGCCGCTAGAGACCTTCCTCTTCGCCACAGGCCGGCAAAGCCGCGCCTTTGCCGGCCAGAGCAAGCCGGCGCGCTCCGCGGAAATCGCCGCCAGGCAGCCGCCAATTGAATAAGTCCCGTACAATACGCGCCCTTTTTCGGGCTGCCGGTTTGGGACTTCTAAGTGCTGCAATTCCTCACGCGCCTCCTCGGTAGCCGCAATGACCGGCTGGTCCGCTCCTCGCCCGGCCGGTACGCCAGGCCCACGCCCTCGAAGAGGGGCTCAAGGCGCTCAGCGACGAGCAGCTGCGGGCCAAGACGGACGAGTTCCGCCGCCGCCTGAAGGAAGGCCAGACCCTCAACGACCTGGTGCCCGAAGCCTTCGCCGTGGTCCGCGAGGCCGCGAGCCGGGTGCTCAAGATGCGCCATTTCGACGTGCAGCTCATCGGCGGCATGGTCCTGCACGAGGGGCGCATCGCCGAGATGCGCACCGGCGAGGGCAAGACCCTGGTCGCCACGCTACCGGCCTACCTGAACGCGCTCACCGGCGAGGGCGTGCACGTGGTCACCGTGAACGAATACCTCGCCCAGCGCGACTCGGACTGGATGGGCCCCGTCTTCCGCTTCCTCGGGCTCACCGTGGGCGTCATCAAGAACTCGCAGAACCCGCCCGAGAAGCGCGAGGCCTACGGCTGCGACATCACCTACGGCACCAACAACGAGTTCGGCTTCGATTACCTGCGCGACAACCTCGCCTTCAAGCTCGAGGACCGCGTGCAGCGCGGCCTGTCGTTCGCCATCGTGGACGAGGTGGACTCCATCCTCATCGACGAGGCGCGCACGCCGCTCATCATCTCCGGCCCGGCCGAGGAGAGCACGGAGCTGTACCTGCGCATCAACCAGCTGGTGCCGCGCCTGAAGCGCCAGGTGGAGGAGAACGGCCCCGGCGACTTCTCCGTGGAGGAGAAGACCAAGCAGGTCCACATGACGGAAGAGGGCCACGAGCGCGTCGAAGGCCTCATGGCCGAGGCCGGCCTGCTGCGCGAGGGCGAGAGCCTCTACGACGCGGCGAACATCCGCCTCATGCACCACCTCAACGCCGCGCTGCGCGCCCACGCCCTCTACAAGCGGGACGTGGAATACATCGTGCGCAACGGCGAAGTGGTCATCGTCGATGAGTTCACCGGCCGCACCATGCCGGGCCGTCGCGCTGGTCCGACGGCCTGCATCAGGCCGTGGAAGCGAAGAGGGCGTGCGCGTGCGCGAGGAGAACCAGACGGTCGCCTCCATCACCTTCCAGAACTACTTCCGCCTCTACAGGAAGCTCTCGGGCATGACCGGCACCGCCGACACCGAGGCGCCCGAGTTCATGCAGATCACGGGCTTCGAGGTCGTCGTCATCCCCACGCATCGGCCGATGATTCGCAAGGGCTACGTCACCTCACGCAGAAAGACAGTTCCAGGCGATCATCGAGGACATCCGGGACTGCGTGACGCGCGAGCAGCCGGCGCTGGTCGGCACCACGTCCATCGAGACTTCGGAATTCCTTTCCGGCCTGCTGCAGAAGGAAGGCATTACGCACCAGGTGCTGAACGCCAAGCAGCACGAGCGCGAGGCGCACATCGTCAGGCCGGCCGGCCGGGCGCCATCACCATCGCCACCAACATGGCCGGCCGCGGCACGGACATCGTGCTCGGCGGCAACCTCGAGGCGGAGCTCGCCTCGATGGCCGGCGAAGATGGGCAGGCCGTGGACGAAGTCACCCGCGCGCGGGTACGCGAAGAATGGCAGGCGCGGCACGACAAGGTGCCACGCGGGCACGGTATCGTGCACCTGCTGCCACGAGTCCGCCGCATCGACAACCAGCTGCGCGGCCGCTCCGGCCGCCAGGGCGACCCGGGCTCGAGCCGCTTCTATCTGTCGATGGAAGACAACCTCATGCGCATCTTCGGCGACCCCAATCGCACGAAGCGGCTGCTGCAGATGGCCGGCATGAAGGAAGGCGAGGTCATCGAGAGCGGCATGCTCACGCGCCAGATCGAGAAGGCGCAGCGCAAGGTCGAGTCGCACAACTTCGACATCCGCAAGCAGCTGCTGCTGTTCGACGACGTGGCCAACGACCAGCGCAAGGTCGTGTACCAGCAGCGCACCGAGATCATGGGCACGGACGACCTGTCCGCGGCGATCGAGGGCATCCGCGCCGAGGCCATCGGCACTCTGCTCGACCAGTACCTGCCCAAGGGCGCGATGCCGGCGGACTGGGACCTGGACGGGCTCGCGGAAGCCGTGCAGAAGGACTTCAACGCACGCATCGAGCCGAAACGCTGGCTCGGGAGCGAGCCGGAGCTCGAGGAGCCCGCGTTCCGCGATCGCATCGTGAAGGAAGTGGCGCAGACCTACGACGGCAAGGTCGCCCGCGTCGGCACGGAAGTGATGCGCCACGTCGAGAAGGACGTGATGCTGCGCATGCTGGACCAGCACTGGCGCGATCATCTGGCCGCCATGGACTACCTGCGCCAGGGCATCCATCTGCGCGGCTACGCGCAGAAGGACTACCGCTACGAGTACAAGCGCGAGGCCTTCGAGCTCTTCGCCGCCATGCTGGATCGCGTGAAGTTCGAGACCGTCTCGCTGCTCTCGAAGATCGAAGTGCGCACGCAGGAAGACGTGGACCGGGAAGAAGAAGATCGACGCCGGCGCCTCATGCGCGCGCTGCAAGCGCAGCATGCTGAGGCGGCTTGTCACTGCCGAGGCCGACGGCGAACCTCAACCAGGTGCGGTCGATCGCGCCGCTGGGCACCGGCGCAGCCAGGCCCAGGGCCGCCGCCCCGCTGCGGCCGAGGAGCCCTTGCCCGGCTTTCGTGCGGGCCGAGCGCAAGGTGGGCCGCAACGAGCCTTGTCCCTGCGGCTCGGGCAAGAAGTACAAGCATTGCCACGGCACCCTGTCGAGCGTCGAGTAGCGCATCCGGCCGAGTTTGCGGCCGCGCCGCAACGTCCGATGCCGTTGGTACGACGCGATTCGGAGTGGTGGCTGCGGCGTTGTTCCATGCGGCGGGACAGGTGCTCATGGCCGGCCGGCGGATGGGAATTCCCCGGCGGCAAGACGCGGCTGGAGAGAGCGAGGAGCAAGCGCTCGCGCGCGAGCTGCAGGAAGGGCTCGGGCGCGGATGCAGCGGCCGTCCATTCATGGCCCTGCATCACGAGTACGACGACTACGCGGTCGACCTGTCCATGTGGGTGGTGGACGGCTACGACGGCGAGCCCCAGGGCCTCGACGGCCAGGGGCTGAAATGGGTCGAGCCGGCGCGGCTGCTGCAGGAGGACATGCTCGAGGCCGATCGGCCGTTCATCGAAGCTTTGCAGCGCCTCGTGGCCGCGCTGATTCGATTGGCAAAAGTGCGGACATCGGCTTCGATGCCGGCGGCAAAAAGCGTGGCTTTTGCCGCCTGCGCCGATCAACTATGGGCGGCGTGTACAATGCGCTCCCGCTCTGCCGCTGATGGGATCCGCCATGGCTTCGCAACCCGATCTGCCCGAAATCAAGCTCGATCCGGCGAGCCTGTACCGCGAGGAAGTGTTCACGGATCGCCGTACCGGCACCGTGCGCAGGATGACGCCCGTCACCGCGAGCGGCGCGGACGACGCCTCCCGGCAGGTGCTGTTCGCAGGGCAGACCCAGTTGCTCACCCCCGCTGGCGTGCTGCCTCTGGCCTTCGAGATCGAGGCGAAGACGCTCGAGGAGGCGCTGCAGAAGTTTCCCGAAGGCGTGAAGGTGGCGCTCGAGCAGGCCATCGAGGAAGCGCGCGAGATGCGCCGTGAGGCGAGCTCCCGCATCGTGGTGCCTGAAGTGGGTGCGGCCGGAGTCGGCCCGGGGCCGGGCGCGGGTGGCGGGAAGATCAAGTTCCCGTGACGCACGGGGCGCGGCCCTCTGAAACCAAAGGCAACCCAGGCGTCATCCCACTGAGCTGAGGCGCCCATGAGCTCCGAAGCGCCCGAAGACGAAGGCGACGAAGGCTCGACACGATTCATCGGCTCCAAGCGCTTCTGGGGCTGGGCGCAGGCCTTCGTGGCGGCGGTGGTGTTCGCCGCGGTCATCCTCACCATCCACAAAGTGCTGGCGGAATACCCGCTGCACGCCATCATCGCCGAGCTGCGCGGCATCCCGCTGAAGTCCGTCACCGCAGCCGGCCTGCTCACCGCGCTCAGCTACTCGCTGCTGACCCTGCACGACAAGTTCGGTCTGCGCTACGCGGGCGTCCAGTTGCCGTATCCCCGCGCGGCCATGACTTCGTTCGCCGCGTACGCGTTCGGGCACAACTTCGGTTTCTCGGCGCTCACGGGCGGTGCGGTGCGCTACCGCATGTACTCGGCGCTGGGTGTGAATGCCACCGAGGTGGCGACGGTCGCCGTGTTCTGCGGACTCGCGACCATCATGGGCCTGGCGGTGGTCGGCGGCGCCGCGCTCTTCGTTGCGCCGCCCGCGTCTTCCGCGATGCACCTGGGGCACACGTGGACGCGTGTGGTCGGCGTGTTGCTGATCCTGTTCGCGCTGGCCTACCTCGCCTGGGCTTCCTTCGCTCGCGGCCGTATCCAGATCGGCTCCTGGTCACTGCGCCCGCCTGGTGCGCTGCTGGCTCTGGTGCAGATCGGCGTGGCGGTGACGGACTTGCTGGTGGCGGGCGGCGTGGTCTGGGTGCTGCTGCCGGAAGCGGCGCACGTGGAATTCGCGGCGTTCATCGCCACGTTCGCGATCGCCATCGTCGCCGGGATGGTGAGCCAGGTGCCGGGAGGCCTGGGCGTGTTCGAAGGGGTGTTGCTCGTCTCGTTGCCGCAGGTACCTGCGCCGCAGCTGCTGGGCGCCTTGCTGGCCTACCGCGCCATCTACTACCTGGCGCCGCTCGTCACGGCTGCATTGCTGCTTGGCGCACACGAGCTGGTGCTGGTGCGCGGGCATATCGCGAAGGCCGGCGCGCTCGCGCGCGTAGCACCGGTGCTGCGGCCTGTGGCGCCGCAGTTCATCGGGGCGCTCGTATTCCTGGCGGGCACGGTGCTCCTGATTTCTGGCGCCACCCCCGGCATCGACGCGCGCTTGCGGGAAGTGCGGCACATCCTGCCGCTGCCCTTGCTGGAGCTCTCGCATCTCGCGGGCAGCGTGGCGGGAGTGGGGCTGCTTATCCTCGCTCGCGGGCTGTATCGGCGGCTGAATGCCGCCTATCACATGACGTTCTGGCTGCTGGTGGCAGGCATCGTCGCCTCGCTGTTCAAAGGATTCGACGTGGAAGAGGCCACGTTCCTCGCGGTGACGCTGCTCGTGCTGCGGCTCGCGAGCGGAGAGTTCTATCGTCCGGCAGGCCTCTTCGCGCAACGGCTCTCGCCGGCGTGGTTCGTGAGCGTGGCGATCATCCTCGCGCTCTCGGTGTGGATCGGCTTTCTGACCTACCGCCACGTGCCGTATTCCAACGATCTCTGGTGGACGTTCGCGCTGCATGGCGACGCTTCACGAATGCTGCGCGCATCGTTCGCGGCTTCGGTGATCCTGGCGGCGTTTCTGCTGGCCTACTGGCTGCATCCAGCGCGCGAGCCGGCGCGCAGCGCTTCTTCCGACGATCTGGAGAAGGCACAGGCGGCGCTGCAGCATTCCTCCTCCAGCGTCGGCAACGTCGTGCTGACGGGGGACAAGCGCATCCTGTTCCATCCTGCAGGCGATGCATTCGTGATGTATCAGGTGTCCGGCAGGAGCTGGATCGCGCTCGGCGATCCAGTGGGACCTATCGGGCGCCACGCCGAGCTCGTCTGGTCGTTCCGCGAGCTGGTGGATCGTTGTGGCGGGCAGGTGGTGTTCTATCAGGTGAGCGGGCAGTCGCTGCCGCTCTACGTGGACCTGGGCCTTTCGCTCACCAAGCTCGGCGAGGAGGCGCGAGTGGATCTCGCGGCCTTCACGCTTCAAGGCAGTCGCGCCGCGGATCTGCGGCAATCCCATCGCCGTGCACAGCGTTCCGGGCTCAGCTTCGAGATCGTGCCGGCGGAAGGTGTCGGCGCGCTGTTGCCGCGCCTTCGCGCAGTCTCCGATGCGTGGCTCGGCGAGAAAGCGACGCGCGAGAAGGGATTCTCGGTGGGCGCGTTCGATGAGGCCTACCTCACGCGGCTGCCGGTTGCCGTCGTGCGATGCGAGGGCCACGTGGTCGCGTTCGCCAACCTGTGGCCCACTGCGACCAAAGACGAGCTGTCGGTGGACCTGATGCGCTTCGGGCCGGATGCGCCGCCGAGCACCATGGACTACCTGTTCATCGAGCTGATGCTGTGGGGGCAGGCGCAGGGGTATCGCTGGTTCAATCTCGGCATGGCGCCGCTTTCCGGCCTCGAGAACCGCGCGCTCGCGCCGCTGTGGCACCGCGTGGGCAGCTTCCTGTACCGCAACGGCGAGTCGTTCTACAACTTCGAGGGCCTGCGGCGCTTCAAGGAGAAGTTCCATCCTCGTTGGGAGCCGCGGTATCTCGCTTCCGCGGGCGGCATGCGGCTGCCGCGGGCGCTGCTCGACGTGTCGACGTTGATATCAGGCGGGCTGCGGGAGCTCGTGGTGAAGTGAGCCAGCGGAACTGGAGCAGTCCCGTGGCATCGATACGCGCCTGATCACGGAGGGCGTTACAGCTGCCGGATCCTGATATTGCGGAAGCGTACGGCATCACCATGGTCCTGCAGGCCGATGCGTCCCTTGCGGCTCGCGCCGAATTCGGGGAAGTCGGCGAACTTGCTGCGGTCGAGCAGGCGTCGCCATTCAGGCGTGGACGTATCGTATTCGACGAGCTTGTGCCCGTTCAGCCAGTGCTCGACGCGGGTGCCGCGCACCAGGATGCGCGCGCGATTGTATTGCCCGGGCGGACGGGTGACGTCGAAGCGCGGCTCGATGAGATCGTAGGCGCTGCCGGCCCGGTGCAGCCGGTCGCGTCCGTCCTCGTGCTTCTCGTCGTCGAGCACCTGCATCTCCGGCGCCCATTGCCAGATTTCCTCGGGCGTCTCGCTCACCCTGTAGAAAACACCGCTGTTACCGCCCCGGGCGATCTGCCATTCGAGCTCGAGCTCGAAATCCCCGAACGCCTCGTCCGTGACGATGTCGCCTCCTGCGCCGCCGGGGGCCAGCGTGAGCGCGCCCTGTGAGGCCGTCCATCCGCGCCCGACGCCTTTACCGCGAAATGCATGCCACCCGCGGGTGCTGCGGCCATCGAACAACAGCTTCCAGCCCGCGGCGCGCTGTGCCTCCGTAAGCGTGTTGGGTGCCGGTGACGCTCCGCTGCCGAACCGTTCTCCCGGCAAATCTTTCGGCAGCGCGTTGACCGTGCACCAGGTCTCGGTCGCCCACAGCTCCCGGTTGCTCTCGGCGATCATGGGATTGGCGAGCCGTGCATACAGCACGTGCCCAGGCCGGATACCGTGGACTTCCAGGAATACCCGACGCCGATCCGGCGAGACGTGCGCCGAGCGCACCTGCAGTGTCCGCTCACCGACCTTGGGGCCACCGTATTCGGCAGTCGGCACGTAGGTCCACTGCCTGACCTCGTAATCCGCCGGCGCCTCGCCATCGCCCGCACGTATCGGCTCCGTGAACGCGAGTTCCATGCCATCCGAGCGCAGCTGCACGTCCAGCATCTCGAACGTGGGGGCGCCGGTGTAGGTGAGCTTCTGCAGCCCGTACCAGAGCTTTCCCTCCTGGCCCCAGTTGCCCGGATTGCCGATGCCGCCCACGTAGATCGCGCCGTCTGGCCCGACGATCGCACGGTTGATCCCGGCCTCGAGGCCCTGGGTGAACGGAATGACGCAACCCTGGTGCCGCCCCTCGACCTTCTGCGCCACGATGCGGTTCAGACCGCCGTGCGTGACGTCGCCGTACAGCATCTGATTGCGATAGGGGCCGAAGTCGAAGCGCAGGGGCTGGCTCGGCGAGTTGGCTACTTCGTCCTGCGGCAGCCACACGAGCGGAGGCGTCACGGGCGTATCGCGCGTGCCAGCGGGATCTACCGCGTGCGAGCCATAGAACGCGCCCCGCTCGAGGCGCACGATCTTGTTGGCCGGCAGCCAGTCGCCCTGGTTGTCGGCGATGTAGAGCTCGCCGTCGATTCCGGGCCCGATGCCGTTGGGCGTGCGCAGCCCCTTGGCGATGTACTCGATGGCGCCCGTGGCTTTCTCGATGCGCATCACCTTGCCGCGGTCCGGGATCTGTGGCTGGGCCGAGGCGCCGCCCGGCAGGATCTCGGTGGCGAGTGTCGCGTAGAAGTGGCCGTCGCGGTACTCGAGCCCGAACGCGAAGAGATGGAAGTTCGAGTTGACGCCCCACGCATCCGTGACCGTGCGGTACTCGTCGACGATGCCGTCGCCGTCCGAATCGACGAGCTTCGTGAGCTCGTGCTTCTGCAGCACGTACGGGACGCCGTCGACGACCTTGAGCCCCAGCGGCTCGAGCAGCCCGCTCGCGATCTCCTTCACCCGGATCTGCTCCGGATCCGCAGCCGAGAGATTGTCGAGCACATGGACGGAGCCGCGCGCATCCCAGGTGCTCACGAGCAGCCGCCCGTCGGGCAGGAAGTCGAGGCCGCCCACCATGGGCTTGAAGGACTGCGGCCGGATCGTGGAAAGGCGAAAGCTCGGATGCACGCCTTCGAGCGGGCGGCGGTCTCCAGGCGCCCCCGCTCCTGCGGGGTGACCCGTGGTGTCCTCGTCCTCGTCGGGTTCTTCCGCGCCAGGACCCAGCGGGTGAGTGGCTTGCTCACCGTGCGCGTCGTCGGGATCGAACGTCGTCAGGATGTACCGGGCGATCGTCGCAGCGTCATCCGCCGTCATGCCCTGGTGAGCCACCATGACGGCATCGCCCCACTCTCCGCCACCGCCCTCGCGGATCTTGCGCGCCAGTCCCGCGACGGTCTGCTCGCTGGTGCGGTAGCGCTCGGCGATTTGCTTGTAGGACGGACCGATGGTGCGCTCGGTGGGGTTGTGGCAGGCGGCGCAGTCGCTGCTGGCGATGAGTTGCTCGGGCGGTGACAGCTTTGCGCGCGCGGGATCCACTGCAGCCACGGGTTCGGGAAAGCGCATCAGGAGGCGCCTCTCGGCGTTCGATTCGAGCGCAAGCCGCGCAAGCTGGCGCCCGCCGCCGTGGTCGAGGATCCGCACACCTTCCTGTGAGTCGAGCGCGGTGAAGGTGAATTCCAGCTCCACCCGCAGGCCGGCGGGCGCGCCTTTCATCGTGAACGTGCGTTCGAGCCCGAGCGAGCCGTCCGACATCGTTCGCGCCTCCGGGCGCTCCTGGATCTCGATCGGTGGTTGTCCCTCGAGCGCGAGCGAGTAGAGCAGGTAGACCTGTCCGCCGCTGAAGCGATGGCCCCCATAGCGCACGCGAGGTGTGAGATCTTCTCCGGGACGCACGAAGTGCCAGGGCTCCTCGATCGCACCCGACAGCAGCGGCTGGCCCAGCGACATCGGCTGCGGGCCGTGATGCGCGTTGTAGACGGCACCATCCAGGTTGACGCCGCCGGACCAGACGCGATGCAGCGTCGCCTGCTGCGCGTCGTAGGCCACCCACAGCTGCGGAGCAAGCGCCGCGACCAGCATGCGGGGCCGATCGTCCAGCACCAGACGGAATACCCAGGGGTCGTGCCCCCGCTCGCGCACGGGAGGTTTTCCCACTTCGCGGCATCCAGCGATCGCCAGTGCCAGAGCTGGAACCAGGACCAGAGCCCGCGCCAGAATCAGCGCCAGCACTGGAACAACCGCTCGCCCCGCGGCCGAGTCTCTCGCAGTCACTACGGCAGCCTCAGTACGACGCTGCCATGGCTCGCCACTCTGGCGCGGTATCTGCCCCGGTCCAGGACGATGTTCCTCCGATCCCAGACGTCGCGTGCCTCGCGTACGCCATGCAATCCGATACGCGCGGTGTCGAGCTCGACGGTAGCTTCCTTCTCGCCGCGATTGAACAGCGCGACTGCGTGGCCTTCCTGCAGCGGCTTCAGCCAGATCTCCGTCTCACCTGATGTAGAGACGCGCCGGCCTTGCACGCCGCGCGGATCCTGATCGATCGCAATCATCTCCCTGTGCAGGAGAATAGAGCGGACGGCCGCGGAAAGATCGCGCAGGTCCACGGAGGTGGTGAGCGGGGCGGCCAGCATGCACCACAGGCTGAACTGCGTGCGGTATTCCTCCATCGACAGGCGACCCATGCCGACCATCAGGTAGTCCGGGTCGTTCCAGCCTCCGGGACCCGCGTAGGGCGCGAGCCTTCCCTGCTCGAACGCCTCCGACAGCGATTCCCAGTCGTCGGCGATGTCGCCCGTGGTGCGCCACATGTTGCCGCCCACCCTGGCGCCCCACTCCCATACATCGTCCTCGCCGTACTGGCAGAGGCCGTAGATGATCGGGCGGCCGCATCTGCGCAGCGCATTGCCCATTTTCTGATACACCCGCCGGGACTGCTTCGGGTGCACCACGTTCACGCTGCACGCGTCGTGCTTGATGAAGTCGATGCCCCACTGCGCCCACGTGCGCGCGTCCTGTTCCTCATGATTCAGGCTGCCGGTGTAGCCGGTGCAGTCATAAGGGCCCGGCGAGGTGCAGAGGCCCACCTTGAGGCCGAGCGAATGAACATAGTCGCAGAGGCCCTTCATGTCCGGGAATTTCCGGTTCGCGTGCAGCGTGCCGTCCGCGTCGCGCTGCCCCGGCCAGCCCACCTCCATGTTGAGGATGTCGTATCCCGCATCGCGAAGTCCCGAGGAGACCATCGCGCGGGCCATCTCGCGTATCAGCGCGTCGCTGATCGTCGTCGTGAATCCGTACCATGCGCCCCAGATCATGGGCGGCGTGCGCGCGAGGCCGTTGGGCGGCAGCTCGACGAGCTCGGGCAAAGGGCCGCCGGCCGGGAAGCGCCCCGAGCCTTGGGGCACCCGGTGGGCCACGAAGCGGCGGAAGGCATCCTTCGGCAGCACCGCCTGCACCTGGATGACGTGCGGATTGAGCACGTTGGTGTAAGGCCAGTACCGCTCGAAGTCGGCTTCGATCTCGAGCCTGTCGCCCTTCACCACGCCGCGCACTTCGAAATACGCTTCCTGGAACCCGAAGCGGTCGCCGTCGATCCAGCCGTGCTCGATCGTCTGATAGCTCTCGCCCGAGGTGTGGATCGCGCGCCCGATCAGGCGGCGGCCCACCTGCTCGAGCTCGAAATACACGGGCAGCTCGTCGCCGCTGTCGAGATGGCCGACCAGCACCTTCCACGTGCCGTCGATCGGCGAAGCGCCCATGGCCCCGCGCACGTTGCGCGTGCCGGCCAGTGCGAGCGAAGAGAGGACGCCACCCAGTAGCCCCCGGCGGTCCAGCATCGATCGCCGGTCGGCGGATCGTTGGCCTTGCTTGCGCTTCATTCAGCGAAAGCGCATCCGGGCGCCCACGGAGAAATAGCGGCCGACGGGATCGACCGGATAGTCGTCGCTGTTCAGATAGGGTTTCTCGTCCGTCAGGTTGCTGACGCTGGCGAACAGGGAGAGCCGGTCGTCGCGCTCGTAGCTCACCTGCACGTCGTGCTTCCAGCGCGGACCGACCTTCAGGAGCTCCGCCGGGTAGAAGTCGGGATCCGCCGCGAGCGTCAGAGCGTCCAGGACATCCATCTGCGAGAACCAGGACACGCCGTAGTTGACCGTCAGCGGGCCCCGCGTCCACGTCAGGTCCGCATCGACCACGTATCTCGGGGAGCCCCAGAGCCCTGCGCTGTCGAAGGGCTCGGCGCCCTCGACGCTCGCGAAGCTCAATCGCTCGAGATAGCCGCCGACCAGGCGGACATTCCAGTTTCCGACCGGCGTCGGGAAGCCGTAACTCACCGTCATGTCCAGGCCGGAGGTCCGGAAGGAAGAGACGTTGGTGGGCTGGATCAGATAGCTGCGGACGAAGCCGGCGGTGGGGCCGGAATTCTCCCGCGAGATGGCGGCGCAATACGCGTTGTCGAGAGTCGGTGCGTCCACGCACAGGGCGAGCGGGTCCAGCGTGTCGATCGCTCCGGTCAGGTCGACGTCGTACCAGTCCAGCGACACGGACAATCCCCGGACCGGCAGGCCGTCCAGCAGCACGCCGGCCGTCCGGACATCAGCCGCTTCCGGGTCGAGCGCGGGGTTGCCGCGAGAGGTGATCGGAACCGGGAGGCCGGCCTGGCTGTCGTTGGGAAAGAATCCGTCCGGATCCACGCCGAAGCCTGCGAGCAGCGCGCGGCAGTTGGCTTCGCGGTAGATCGTGCCGTTGTCCAGGTTGTTGAAGTCGCACGGATCGTCCACCCAGTCGCGATGCGTGCCGGGCGCGGAGAAGGCCTCGATGAGGTTCGGGGCACGCACCGATCTCGACAGCGCCCCGCGGAAGCGCAACCCCCGCATCGGGCCGTACACCAGGTTGACATTCCAGGTGATGTCGCCGCCCGAAGTGCTGTAGTCGGAATACCGGCCGGCGAGGCCGAGGCGGAGCTCGTCGACGAAGCGCCTCCGGGACAGCAGTGGAATGTCGAGCTCGCCGAACACCTCCCTGACCTCGTACGCGCCGGACTGCGCCTGGGTGCCGGAGCCGAAGTCCGCGAAGCCCAGGCCGTCACGGACGTCGTCGTCGGGTTTCAGGCGGATCGACTCGCGGCGATATTCCGCGCCGGCCGCGAATCCCACGCTGCCGCCGGGCGCCCGGAACAGCGAATCCAGGGCGCCTTTGAACGTCAGGTTCGCGACGCGCTGCGTGACCGCGTGCTCGATCCGGCTCGTGAACAGCACCCACTGCTTGGCTGCGGCGCTCGCCACGTCGTCGCCGAAGATGTTGTACGGCACGCAGCCGCTTCCCGCACCCGGCGTGAACGACATCCGGCCCCACTCATCCGAGGGGAACGTCTCAGGGAACAGAGTGGAGCGGCAGACCGGCTGGCCGGTGCCCGGGTCGGTGATCACGTCGGTCGCGGCCATGAACCGGTCCTGGTAGCGGTCGCCGAGCAGGCGACGTCGCACCTTGGTCCGTCCGTGAGCGAAGGAGACTTCGTAGCTCACATTGTCGGTGAGGCGGCCTTCGCCGCCCACCAGGCCCTGCATCGTCTGCGGCCTGCCTGAGGATCTGGGCATCCCCAGGTCGAAGTTGTCGCGCTCGATGAGGTAGAAGCCTTCGACGGGATCGATCGCGGCGCGGATCGCGTCCGGGATGTAGGGGTTGTCCGGGCTGATGAACGTGCCGAAGTCGTAGGTGAGGTAATAGTCCGTCAGCGCCCGCTGATGGACGAGCTTGCCCTCGCCGAAGAGCCTGAACGCCGGCGAGAGCTGATAGCTTGCGAGCACGTTCACGAGGCTGCGCTCTTCGGCCGCGCGCAGTTGCGAGCTGTATCCTTCGATGTTCGGCGTGCCGCTGCCGCCGGAGGTGATGTAGCCCCTGTCGTTCGTTCCGTGGTCGAAGACGTCTCCCGCGCCGGTGAAGTCGGCTCTGTTGTCGAAGACGCCCGGCAGATAGTTGCCGTCTTCGTCGACGCTGCCGGTGTCGAAGCCGCCGGACGGCGCTCCGTCGTTGATGCGCGGATCGCGCACCGGGATGTAGTCCGGGATGCCCGGATCATCCGGATCGTCCGCCGGGTTGAGCTCCAGGCTGTAGGTGGTCCGCTGCGCGCGGAACCTCCTATCTCTGCTGAAGAGTGGATGGTACTTGGCGTGCTCGAGCGCGACGGTGACGTTGCCGTGCCCGTCGGCGAAGTTCCGTCCGCCGAGCAGTGAGAAGAAACGCTCATCGGCGTCCCCGCGCGAGGACTGGCCGAATTGGGTCCGCGCGGCGAGCCCTTCGAAGTCCCGCTTGAGCACGAAGTTGACGACGCCGGAGACGGCGTCCGCGCCATACACTGCGGAGGTGCCGCCCGTCACGATATCGATGCGCTCGATGAGGTCCGTCGGGATGCTGTTGACGTCCACCGCGGCGGAACTGGTATTGCCCGCCACGTGACGCCGACCGTTCACCAGCACCAGCGTCCGGTTGGCGCCCAGCCCGCGCAGGTTCAGGTTGCTCTGGCCGTCGGTACGCGAGTTGGTGTGACGGCTCACCGTCGAATCCACCAGCGCTGGAGAGCTGGCGAGGAACTCGGTCACGTCGATCTCCCCCGACTGCCGGAACTCACGCGCGGAGTAGGTGACCAGGGGGATCGGCGAATCGATCTCGGGCCTGGCGATGCGGGTGCCGGAGACTACGACCTCGTCGAGACCGTCTTTCGCGGGCCCGTCCGCACCGGCGGCGGGATCGTCGTCGCCGTCGGCCGACTGCGCTTCGATGATGTAGGTGCCTTCGGGCGTCAGGCGGAATCGCAGGCCCGTGCCTCTGAGCGCGATCGCCAGCGCTTCCTCGGGAGCGTAGTCGCCACGCACGGCCCGGATCGTCTTGCCCTTGACGATCTCGCTCGGGAAGAAAACCTGGAAGCCGCCCTGCAGCGCGAGCGATTGCAGCCCGGTGATCGCTTCCTGCGTGTCGAGGTCGTACTGCCTGGAGAGCTTGCTCTGCGCAACGGCGTGCGACCCGGCCGCGAGGAGCGCGATGAGGAAAGCAGTGGTGATCCTGTTCTTCAATGTGCACTCCGGAAGTGCCGATGACCTCCCGATTGACGCACGCCGACGGGAACGGCTCAGTGCCCCGGCCGGGCCTCTTCGCCTCGCGCCGGCGCTGCGGCGATGACGAAGGTGTCCCCGGAGGCCCGCTGGATGACGATGGGAAGCGACGACTGGACGGCTTCGAGGAAGGTGTCGACGCGGTCCGTGGCGAACACGCCGGTGACTCTCATCGTCGCGAGATCGCCATCGAGGACGACGATCTTCCGCGTGGAGTAGCGGTTGACTTCGGAGACGGCCTCGCTCAGCGGCCGGTCGTTGAAGATCAGCCTGCCGTGGATCCAGGCGGTCGCTTCCTCGATCGGTGCGGGCGGGGCCGCGGCAGTGCCCGTGGAGGTGAAGGCCAGTGATTGCCCCGCGGTGAGCAGGATCTCGCCGCTCGCGGGTTGCGATTCATGCGCACTCCGGGAAGCGTTCCTTTGGATCGCAGGGGCACGAATTCCCGCTCTTTCGTCCGATCCGGACGGCGAGCCTCTCTCCGCGAGGCCCGGGCGCAAGGGCTCCGCACCCGTGACGGCGATCTTGCCTTCGATGAGAGCGACACGGACCTCGTCCTCGTCGCGATAGACGTCGAACTCGGTGCCGACGGCACGGATGGTGCGGCTGCCGGCATCCACCAGGAAAGGTCTCCAGGAATTGTGAGCGACGTCGAAGCGAGCCTGCCCGCGTTCGAGCGCCACGTCGCGCGTGCGCAGGCCGTAACGCACGCGGACCCGGGTGTCGGTGTTGAGAGTGATCTCGCTGCCGTCGGGCAGCAGCACCGATTGCCGATCGCCGACCTCGGTCTCGTATGTACGCTCGATGGGCAGGTAGGGATGCCCTGCGATCCAGACGAAGAGGAGCCCTGCGACGCTCGCGGCGAGCACGGCCGCGGTTCGTGCTCTCCCCATGCGACGCGAGGCGCGCGCTGTGCTTGCGGCGGCCGTCATTCGACACTCCTCGAGGGTCTGCGCCCGGAGTGCTTTCAGCCGCGCGTCGTGGCGGACAGCGTCGAGATCTTCCCAAAGACCCTCCAATCTCCGGTATTGCCGCTCGTGGGCAGGATCCTCGGCGAGCCACCGCTCGAGTCCGGCTTCGTCCTCGGGCGCGCGATGGTCGTCGCGCATCCTGGCGAACCTTCGGATCACTTCGCTCGGAGCGCTCTCTTTGCCACCGGTGCTCATGTCCCTGTCCCTTTCGTCAGTCCGGGAAGCGGTCCGAGAGAACCTGCAGGACGTG
>JBGAIL010000019.1:0-40625 GCA_044225565.1 Steroidobacteraceae bacterium
CGTTCGCGCAGGAGCCTAGCGACAGCGGGATGAGCTGCAGGATGGAGATGCGCAGGAAGCGCACGATCGAATCGGTCTCGTGATGATCGATCGCGTCACCCTGATAGAGCATCCTCACCACCGGCTCTGCGAGCACCCAAGTGCCGACCACCGCGGCGACACTGATGCCGAGCACCAGCGCACAGGATTTCCGGTACGACGCCGCAAGCGCACCGCGGTCGCTGCTCGCCGCGATACGGCTGAACTGGGCGAGAAGCGCGGGCATGATGGAGCTGACGGCGAGTGTCGCCACGCCCGAAGAGAGTCGGGTGGCATAGGAAAGCGTCGACACGGCTCCCGCGCCGAGCGGCGTCGCCATCCACTGATTGATGACCGGGTTGAGATAGGCGATCGAGCCCGCCAGCACGAGGTAGCCGAACTGCGAGCGGAACGCACCGAGCTCCGGTCGCTGCAGCCTCCAGCGGGCGGGTGCGGAAAGCCCGACACGCGAGGCGAGGAAAGCCGTCGAGAGGCACTGCGCGACGGCTCCGAGGTGGCCTCCGACGATTCCCCACACGATCGGATCCGAGCCGGCACCGGCGAACAGGCCGCAGGCGAACCCCAGTGGCATGAGCGCCTTGAGCACCGCCGGCGCCAGGAACCGGCCGTTCGCCTGCAACGGCCCTTCGAGCATCATCGCGAGGCCCGACACCACGAACATGGGGAGGCACATCGCAAGAATGTGCGCCGTGGCTCGGGCGTCGAAGTGGCCATTCTCGAACAGTGGCGCGGCGAATGGCGCTGCGACGCCGATCACCAGCGCGAGGCCGGCGAACCCTGCGAATGCGAGCAGCAGCAGGTGCGAGATGCAAGATGCCGCCTCCCCGGGGCCACTCGCACGCGTGACCCGCTCCACGAATGGCACCGACGCATTGCGGAAGCTGATGGTCGCCACCATGACGACGAACACAGGCAGGGACAGCGCGAGGAACACGACGTCGCTCAGCGCCGTGACGCCGAGGACCCGCGAGATCGAGATGTCCCTCGCCAGATTCGCGGCCATCAGCGCCACGTTGCCCATCGCAGTCGCGAGGCCGCCTCTGATCGCGATGCGCATGCGGCCGGGAACGGGGCTTACTTGACGATCTCGAGCACGAGCAGCGGGCACAGCGGCCCGATGTCGACCGGCTGCAGCCAGCCGAAGCCGTTGGCAACGAGCTGCAGGCCGCGGGCGAGCGGGCCCGGCAGCTTCCGGTGCCAGCTCACGAAGGACGCGTCCATCGAGCCGGCGCGGAACACCTTCACCTCGCTCGCGCCAAGGCCTTCGGCGAGCCTGCCCAGCGCCTGCGGCTCCATGATGTCGAGGTTGTGGATGGCGAGGTTCTCGGGATCGAAGCGCGCCTGCAGCCGGCCGTACAGGCCGCGATAGGCGGGAATGAGGATGACGCAGCGCCCACCGCTGCGGATCAACCGGTAGTGCGCAGCCACCATGGGACGCGGGTCGGTGAAGTGCTCGATGACGCCGATGCTGTAGACGAGATCGAAGGTCTCCGCGGGAAAGCTGGTCTCGAAGATGCTCTCGCAGCGCAGGTCGGCCTGCATGCCGAGCGCGGTGAAAAGCTCACGGCCGGTGACGACGCCCGGCTCCGAATAGTCGATTCCCGAGACTTCGACGCCGTAGCGCGCGGCGACTCCCGCCAGCTGCTTGCCGGGAGCGAAGCCGATCTCGCACACCTTCATGCCGCGCGACAGGCGCGAGTCGAGCAGGCGGTACACGTTCTTCGTCGCCACGATGAGCGGCGACGGCAGGCGCATGCGCGGGCGGCCGCGATGCACGTGGTCCCAGTGCTCGCGGCCGACGATCTCCTTGATGGCAGGGGTATTGGGTGAGGTCATGCGGTGTCAGGTCTTGTCGAAGATGGGCTTGGAAGGTGGATTCGGCACTGGCAGCGGGATGTCGAACTCCTCGTACCATTCCACGTGCTGGTAGTCGCGGCCCGCGCCGAAATAGGCACCGTAGTCCCGCGCGGCCTTCAGGCGCGCCTTGAGCGCCGCGCGGTCCGCGGCGGACTCGATGATGACGTGCGCGAGCTCGATCTGCGGGTCGGTGTGCCCGGCGGCCTGGGAGAGCTCCGCCGCGTAGTCGCGGGGTCGGCTCTCGTTGAGCTCGCCGTTCACGTCCCTGAACGTGAACGCGGAGTTCGCGACCACCAGCGCATTCGGCTCGCGCCTGCGCAGCTCCGAAAGCGCTTCCTGGATGCCGGCACGCATGTCCTCACGCACTGCGCGATCCGGGCTGGCCGCGTCATAGATGGTGCACTGATCGAGGAACAGGCCCTCGTAGGGCCCTTGCGCGAGCGTGGACTGGCAGGCTTCCACGAAATTGCTCTGCCATTCGCGCTTGCGCGGGTCGTAGACGCGGCGCTTCTTGCCCGCCTTGTCCACATCCACCGAGAACGCGCTGCCGTCGGTGCTGGACGCCCAGCAGTCGGCGACCTTGCGCATGACGTCGTGACCGGGGCCCGGGACCGTGGTCTCCTCGATGGTCATCTGGTAACCGAGAAGGACGATGTCGGGGTTCAGCTCGCGCACCCTCTCGCGCCAGCGCTTGTAGACAGCACGGTTCTCCTGTGGCACCACAGCGAGCGGATAGCGTGCGACGGTGGCTTCCTGGCCACCCTGCCCCGGTGCATCCGGAGTGATGTAGGCGATGCAGAACAGGCGACGCGACCTCGCAAGGCGCGACTGCCAGGTATCTACACGCCGCGCAGCATCGTCGCCGAAGGCGCGGACGACGGCCGGTCCGCCGGCCAGCATCGACGCACCGAGCGCCAGCACGCCCGCATTGAAAGTCCGCCGCGATCGATTCGGGGTCTTCTCAGCCATGGCTCGCTCCTTATGCCGTGCCGAAACACCTTCGACGCAAACTTTCCGCCGCCCGCCGCGCCGCGTGGCCGTCCCAGAGCTCCGGGCGACGCCGGGCCTGTTGCCGTTCCGCGCGGGCGAGCGACACCACACTCGAGTAGATCTGCCCAGGCTTGATCAATTCGTTCGAGCCTTCCGTCACGGTGATGGGCCGTTCCGTGGACTCGCGCACCGTGCGGCAAGGGATGCCGAGGTACGTGGTCTCTTCCTGCACGCCACCGGAGTCGGTGACGACCATGGCCGCACTGGTGACGAGGTTCATGAAGGCGATGTAAGGCAGCGGCGCGACGAGCCGGATGCCGGGCGCCGCGGACAGCGACTCCATGAGGTCGAATTCCTTGAGGCGCGCGCGCGTGCGCGGATGCACCGGAAACACGATGGGCAGTACCGACGATGCAGCCACCAGCTCGCGCACCAGACCGGAAAGCGCTTCGGCGGTATCCACGTTCACCGGCCGATGCAGTGTGATGACCGCGTATGAGCGCGGCTCGAGGCCGAGGCCAGCGCGGGTGCCGTCCGCTTCGATCCGTGGGCGCAGCATCTCGTAGGAATCGATCATCACGTTACCGATGCGCTCGATACGGTCGGCCGGGATGCCCTCGGCGCGCAGGTTCTCGTCTGCATCCGGCGAGGGCGTCCACAGCACGCTCGCGAGCGCGTCCGTGACGAGGCGATTGATCTCTTCCGGCATGGTGCGGTCGCGGCTGCGCAGCCCCGCCTCCAGATGCACCACCGGAATGCACAGCTTCGCGCAGACGAGCGAGCAGGCGGCCGTGGAGTTCACGTCGCCCACTACGATCACCCAGTCCGGACGGCTCTCCAGGCACACCTTCTCGTAGGCCACCATGACACCGGCAGTCTGCTCGGCGTGCGTGCCGCTGCCGACGCCGAGATGGAAATCCGGTGCGGGGAGCATGAGGTCGGCGAAGAAAGCGTCCGACATCTCCGGATCGTAGTGCTGGCCGGTGTGCACCAGCTTCACGGCGCACCAGTCCGACTGTGCTTTCAGGGCGTGGTAAAGCGGCGCCACCTTCATGAAATTCGGGCGCGCGGCGGCGATCAGGTGCACCGTGACGACGGACAACGGGCGGTTCCTTTGCTAGTAAGCGTAGTTGCGCGAGCGGTCGCCGCGCGTGCCATTGAGCACCGTGCCCAGCACGGGCACGTGCCCCATGATCTCGAAGAGCCGCAGCAGGTCTTCCCGGTGCGTGCGGCCATCGCCCACCACCACCAGCGCCGCGTCCACCTGTGGCATGAAGCTGAGGGCGTCGTCCGCGCCGAGCACCGGCGGCAGATCGTAGATGACGATGCGATTGCGATAGCGCTGCTTGATGTCGCGGAAGATGTCCTGTGCGCGCTCCGTGGAGAGGAGCTCCGAAGAGTTCTGCACCGAGCCTTCCCCACCGGGCAGCAGCAGCAGGCGCTCGTAGCCTTCCGGATTCACCAGCGCGTCGGAGAGCTCCGCCTCGCCCCGCAGCACCTGGGCGATGCCCACGCCCGCCTCGATGCCGAAGCGCGTGTGGATGCGCGGCCGGCGCAGATCGAGGTCGACGAGCAGCGAGGTGACGTTGGTATCGCCGCTTATGGCGATGGCGAGATTGATGGCGGTGAACGTCTTCCCATCGCCGGGCGCCGGACTCACCACCGCCAGCGTGCTCCAGTTGCGCTGCCTCAGGCGCTGGAGCACCTGCGTGCGCAGCATCTTGAACGCATAGGCTGCGTCTCCCACCACGCCGGGCAGCAAGAGCCGGTTGACCCGGACGCGGGACTTGTCCAGCGGCGCCACCTGGGTGCGTGCGAACAGCAGCGCGGTGTCCTCGCTTGCACTCGGTGCCTGCGCGGTAGGGATGACGGCAGGCTCCGGCGCCGGGAGCGCAATCGGTTGCAGGGCCCATTGGCGCACACGGCGCTCACGGGCGAGTTCCAGGGCTTTCTGAAGTCTTTCCATGCTCAACTGCGCCGGCGCACGGCGACCCAGGGGATGACGGCAAGCGGTGGCGTGTCCAGGAGCGCGACGATACCCCGGCGGCCGCGGATGCGAGTGTCGAGCGCTTCAAGGATCAGCCCAAGGCCGATCGCAGTAGCAAGAGACAGGCCGCAGCCCAGCACCAGCATGGCGAGGCGGTTCGGACTCACCGGGACGTCCGCCTCACGCGGCGGCTCGATGAGGGTGAAGCGCTCGCCCTTGCGCTCGGTCTCGAGGTTCGAGGCCAGCTGCGCCTCCATCTGCTTCTGGCGCACGTCCGCGTACTTGCTCTTCTCGCTCTCGAGCTCGCGCAGCAGCGCGTTGTAGTCCCGCTCCACCGTCGGTGCCTGGGCGAGACGGGACTCGAAGCTCTGTAGCCGGGCCCTGAGCTGGGCCTTTTCCGCGATCAGGCTCGCGCGCTCCTGCTCGGCCGCGTGCTTCTGGGACTGCAGCTGGATGTAGGCAGGATTGTCGGCCTTCTCCGAGCGGCCGGACGAAGGCCGCGAGGCCGCCGCGGAAGCGCCGCTCAGCTGCTGTTCCAGCGAAGCGATGCGGCGCTTCAGCGCCACCACGTCCGGATGATCTTCGGAATAGCGCTCCCGCAGGGACGCCATTTGCCCCCGCGCCTCGGTGAGGGCACGCGAGACGTCGTTGCTGGCGGCAGGGCCGCGAACCTCGGCTTCCAGGCCCTCGATCTCGCGTTTGAGGCGCTTCACCGTGGGATGCTCTTCGGAATAGGTGGCGGAGGCACTCGCATACTCGGTGCGGGCGATCTTCAGACGGTCGGCCGGGCTGAGGATGCGCTCGCCGCCTTCGCTGACGTACAGGGAGGACGGCGTGACCTGCGCCATCTGGCCATCTAGGAACACGATCTGCTGGTCGAGCAGCCGGGCACGGCTGTCGATGTTGCGCAGCTCCTCATCCGTTCGGCTCATCAGTTGCATGTTGAACTCGCCGAGCTCCGGCAGGGCTTCGCGGTTCGCCTCCTTGAACTGGGCGATCTTGTTCTCGAGCTCGGCCACGCGACCGCCGAGCTTCTGGGCCTCCTCGTTGAGGAAGGCCGCGGTGCCCTCGGCGAGCTGCTGGCGGGACTCGATGTTCTCGCGCATGTAGAGCGAGGTGAGCTCGCTCGCCACTTCCGCGGCCACCTTCGGCGAGCGGCTGTCGAAGCCGACCGAGAACGCGATGGTCGCCTTGGTGGGGCGGCCGATGCGGGGATCCATGACGTCCGCGCTGATCATCTCGAGGCGGATGTCCTTGCGCATGCGCCCGAGCACCGCCTCCCGCGAGGGCGGGGTCTTCTCTGCCGAATACAGATCGAACTTGTGCGCGATGGAGAGCAGGTTGGCCGAGGTCATGACGCGCTGGCCGATGATCTGCACGCGCTGGTCGGCATAGCTCGACACGGCGGAGCGCACGAAATCCGCCGGCATCTCCTGCTGCTCGATGAGGATGACGCCGGTGGAGCGGTAAGTGGCCGGCCAGAACCAGGCGGCGACGCCCGCGAGCGCGAAACCCACGAAGAGCACGAGCAGCATCGGCACGATGCGGCGGCCGAGTGCCTCGAACAGCTCGTGCACGCTCGCGCGATCGCGTTTTCGCACCATGGGTCCGCGTTCCGCTGCGGGCAGGGCTGGTTCAAGCGCCACTCGAGTCGACTCCTGGATTTCGGCGCGCGTAGTAATGACTCTTGCCGAACCCTTGTCAAGGCCCGTGAAACCGCTCAAATACCGGCGATTTGACTCGGCCGGGGCCTGCGACTGGAAATGGCGACACCCTGTCCGCGCGCATCGCGCGCCCGTGCCGACTCACTGTGACAAGTGTCACAAAAGGCAGACAGTGCGCTCCGGGGAGATCTTCCAGGCGGCGCACGATTTCGAGGCCGGAAGTTCTGAAGCGATGCGCGGCAACGCCGCCCAGCTCAGTGAGCCGCGAGCCACTCCAGCAGCCTCGTGCGCCGCCCCGAGGACAGTTGCTCGAAACGCTGGCGTGCGGGCAACGCCTCGCCACCATGCCACAGGATGGCTTCTTCGATGGACCGGGCACGACCGTCGTGCAGCAGCGAATCGATGCGTCCGCGCCTGTCCGGATGACCCAGCCCCCAGAGCGGCGCCGTGCGCCACAGGCTCCGCACCGGCCTGCCGTGAGTGTCCCGGTCGGCAAGATCCGCTCCCATGTCGTGCACACGAAGATCCGTCAGGGCATCGATGGATCGCATCGCATCGATGCCTTCGACGGGCAGCGTCGGAAGATGGCATGCCGTGCATCCCGCCGTTTCAAACAGCGCAGCACCTTCGGCATTCGCCGCCGCATTGCTGGAGGGACGCGGCACGGCGAGCCATCGCTGGAATGCGAGCAAGGCGTGCATGAACTCTTCGGAGACTTCCGGGCTGCCTCCGGATAGTCCTTCCAGACACGCCACTGTGCGCACGCCGCAATCCGCATGAGGGATCAGGCTGGAGGTCAAACCCATCTCGCGCGAGAGCGCCCGTGCCGTCTGGTCGGCCAGCGATGGCGAGTCGGCCTGCCAGCCGAAACGGCCCTGCGGCATGCCGGCATGGCGAGGCACAGCGTCCAGCAGTCCTGCACCGAACAGCGCGGGCGCGATGCGTGGCTTGATGACCGTGCCGGGCTCGAGCGCTCCGTTGCGAAGCTCGTAAAGCTCGTACCGTGGCGCTCGCAGTGACCAGGGTTGCCCATCGGGATATCGACCCGGTCGCTCTTCGTAAAGGACACGCACCCTGCCCTCTGCCTGAAAGCCTTCGATGGCGACCGTATTCAGCACATGGCCATACCGGCTGCTCGCGCGGCCACTCTCGGCCAGCTGGATGACGAGACTTGCCGGGAGATCTCCGGAATCCTCCGGTGCGGCGCCTCTCGCGCCATTGTTGTGGCAGGCATCGCAGCTGGCGGCATTGAAGACCGGGCCGAGGCCGTCCCGGCGCTGCGCGCGCGGCGTGCCGGCAGCGACCCACTGCGTATTGAACACTGCCAGGCCGAGCTCGAATGCCTCGCGCTCATCCACCGCCAGTGACTTGTAAGGCAGAGGGTCGCGGCGATCGATGAATTCTGCGTAGAACGCCTGGTCACTGGCAGCGCGTGACTCGCAGGCGCCGGCACAGGCCGCACCGAGCAGGAACGTCAGGACTACGCGTGTGGACACCGCGTCCCGATCGTCAGGGTCTCGCGCTCACCAGCGTGACGGAGAGCAGTACGTGCGCGTCAGTCTGCCCGCTCAGCTGCAAGAAGAGCTCACGATCGGCGGGCAGCTCGTAGACGACGATCTTGCGCGGCCGCTCGCAATCGTGACTGCCGCTGAAGTCCAGCGAAGCCAGCGTGCTGCCTGCGCTCACGACGTCGATCCAGAATGCCTGGCTCACCGCTACGCGATAAGTGCCGGCCTTCGCCACGCGCACACGCAACAGCCCCGCCGAAGCGCCATCCGGGATCATCGTCTTGCCGGGCTTCGCGACGAGGTGGACCTGCTCCTGGGGCGCGAGCGCCACGTCATACAGCTTGTCCGGCTGGATGCCGGGCGCCTTTCCTTCTTCGGTGCCCGCCATGATCGCGCTGGATTTCCCTGTGAACAGCGCCTGCTCGCGGGACACGTCCCACTTGAAGCCCTTGCACTCCCCGGCGCCTGCGAGAGCGCACGGAAGGGCGAACGTCAGCGCCATGAGCAACGGCCGGGCTCGGATCATGATGCAGCCTCCCCTCAGAACCGGTAGTCGATCTGCGCGAGCCAGGTGCGGCCCGCCTCGAAGAACCCTTCCTGATACGCGTAGAGCTCGTCCGTGAGATTGCGCGCGCCTACTTCCAACCCGAGGCGCTGCAGCGGCTCGAAGCGCACGAAAGCGTTGACGAGCGTGAAGGAGTCCGCGACCCGCAGCCCATCGGTGCTGCTGAAGCGCCTGGACTCGTGCTGCGCATCCGCCTTGAGCGTCCACGACGCTCCCGGCTTCCACTGCGCCGCGAGACGATACTTCCGCCGCGGAGTGTCCGTAAGCCGGATCTGCGGGCTGCTCTGGTTGTCGCGGTCGATGAAGCTCATCTGTGCATCGAGCCGCAGGGCGTCCACGGGCTGCCAGTCGCCGCTCAGCTCGATGCCGCGATTGCGCTGCTCGCCGATGTTGCGCTGCTGGAAGCAGGTGGGATTCGGCGCCGTGCAAAGACTGGCATCGATCGTGACGTTCTCGATGGCATCGTCGACGTCCGCCTGAAAGATGGCGGCCCGTGCGCCCGCGCGCTCGTAACGCTGCTCGACCGCAATCTCGTAGTGCGTGGCGCGCTCCGGACCCAGCGCCGGATTGGGAACGGCCGAGCCCAGCCTGAACGAGAAGCGATCCTTGATCGTCGGAAAGCGCGTCTTGCGGCTGACGCCGGCCAGCACGCGGGTATTTCCGGCGAGCGCCCAGGAGGCCGTGAGCTGATAGTTGTTCGCGTGCGCCTTGTCCACGGCGAAGGGCAACAGCACGCCATTGACGTTGTTCTCCGCCTGCCGGCCGTCCTGCACGGTGTAGGCATATCCGGGCGTGAGGGTCAGGGCATCCGTCGCCTGCCAGGCATGCTCGACCGCAAAGGCATACGAGCGGTCCTCGTAGCGCTCCTCGGGCGAGCCGACCTCATCGACTTCGCGGTGGATGTCCTTCTTCCAGTGCAGCGCCATGCGGGTCGCCTGCTGTCCGTTCCAGCGCCACTCGAAGTCGCCGTTGCCGCCGAGGGTGTAGTCGTCGTAGACGCTGCCTTCGAAGGCGTACGGACGGTTGAAGCTCGAATAGGTCGCGTCGTCGAAGGAATCGAGCGAGTTGCCGAACTTGTCGTAGTAAAGGCGCCAGCGCAGCGTGCCAGCCTCGGTGACTCCATTGCGGGCCGTGAAGTAGATGCTGCGCTTGTCCCAGAACGGCCATTGCCAGAAACGCGCCTGCACCCCAGGCGTGCTGCCTGCGTAGGGAGGAACGTTCTTCTCGCCGTCCTGGCGGTACAGGCTGAGCGCATACTCATCGCCGTTCTCCGCCAGGTACCCGACCTTGGCGCTCAGCACCTTGTCCCGGCTGGCGGCGTTCTCGCGGGAGCCGCCGTCCTCGTTCGGCGTTGGCTGGAAGTCATCGGGCAGCGTGTAGCCGTCGGAATCCGCGAGCGAGGCGGTGGCGTGCCAGTACCACTTGCCCTGCAGGCCGCCGAGCGAGCCGACGCATACGGCTTGAGTGGAGCCGTCATGCCCTCTCCCAGAGAGCCGCTTTCTGCCGACCTCCGCCCAACCTTCGAACGGCGCGGTCGGCTTGCGGCTCACCACGTTGATCGCCCCCACCCAGCGTGTTTGGTCCGTAGAGCACGGATGCGAGGCGCAGCTGACGGTGATCTCTGAGACGTAGTCGACGCCGAAGCGTGAGAGATCGACGTTGCCGTCGTACGGCACATACACCGGCACGCCGTCGATGAACAGCGGCACCTGGCGGCTGCCGAAGCCGCGCACGGAGACCAGCCGCTCGCGGCGCTGGCCCACGTTCTGCAGCGTGACCCCGGGGAGCAGCTGGAGCGCTTCGGAAAGATCGTCGCGATGCAGGTCTTGAGCGTCTGCGCGGTGACGGTGTCGCTGGTGAGCGCATCGGCGGCCCTGGGGCCTGGCCGATGACTTCGACCACGCCCATCTGGAACACATCCGAAGGCGCGCCCTCGCCGGACTGCGGATCGGCGGCGAACAGGATCGACGGAACGACGGTGCCGATGGCGGCCACAACGGCCGCGCGACAGTTGATCAGCATGGATTCCCCTCGGTGGATGCCGGATATCGGTCGGTATGTATCAGAATATATAACGCAGGGCATGGCGTTGGCCCTGCGCAACACGTCGCGGACACTCAGCCCGCGGACCGATCCAGCAGGAGGTCCTCGTAGAAGGCGCCGAAGTGGCGCGTGGGATGGCGGATCTGGATCTCGAGCACCCACAGATCGGCCGTGGGCTTGAAATCCGTGGTGGCGAGCGCGCCGGCGTAGTGCGCCTCGTGCGGGAATTCCGAGAGGCGGTGGCCGTTCGTGTCGAGATTGAGCTTCCAGCCGAGCGCTTCCGAGGTGGCGACGGCGTAGTCGTACAGGGCCTTGCCCGTCAGACCTTCGGAGCGCCACTTCGCCTGCACGAGATCGAAGATGCTGCGCACGTCGCGAGCGGCACGGCGCATGTCGGCATCTCCACCGACGACGAAAGTGTCGCCCGCGTCGCCTTCCCATTTCTGGAAGACCGGACCGATGTCGACGAAGAAGATGTCGTTCGGCTGCAGCACGACGCCGGGCTTCGACGGCGCGCTGAACACGTTCAGCGTGTTCTCGCCGAACCTCACCTTGATGCCGTGCCAGCCGCGCAGCAGGCCGCCTGCTTGAGAATCTGCCGTGCAGCTTCCATGGCCTCCTCTTCCAGCATGCCGGGCTTTACCGCGCGCGCGATGGACTGCACGGCATCGAGCGTCTTGCGGCGCACGGCCAACATCTGCTCGCGGTCATAATTGGGGCCGACTTTCTCGAGCTGCGCCTGGCTTTCCGACATCGCCTCTGTCCTGGAGAGACCGGCAAACGCCGGCCCGGCATCGTGATATACCCGGGTAGATATCGCAAGCCTTACGAGCAGTGCGCCACGCACGATCGGGCGCGGATCATCGTCGCGCGTGGACCACGGAATCGCGGAGCGTCAGAGCATCAGCTGCAGATTGTCGATGAGGCGCGCTTTGCCGAGACGCGCAGCCGTGAGAACGACGAAGTGCCGGGTGTCGGACCCGGGTGCCCGCAGCTCCGCCGCTTCCCGCACGGAAAAGTAGTCCGGCAGGAATCCAGCAGCGGCGAGAGCGCGCATACCTTCGCCTTCGATCGGCGTACTCGCGGTCGCCTTTTTCCAGCGTGAGCGCCGTCACCGCCGCCTGCAGGAACTGGTGAATGCGCGGCGCGATGCGGCGCTCTTCCGCCGTGAGGTACTGGTTGCGCGAGCTCATCGCAAGGCCATCCGCTTCGCGCACTGTCGGCGCGCCAATGATTCCGACCGGCAGGCACAGGTCCGTCGTCATGCGGCGGATGACGGTGAGCTGCTGGAAATCCTTCTCACCGAACACTGCGACGTCCGGCGCCACGATGTTGAAAAGCTTGGCGACCACGGTCGCGACGCCCTCGAAATGCCCTGGCCTGAACGCGCCGCAAAGGATGTGGGTGAGCTCCGGTACGACGACCTGGGTAGCCGCTGCGCCCCGTTCGGATAGATCTCGCGACGTGCGGGCATGAACATGCTCTTGCAGCCGCCTTCTCGAGCATGCCGAAATCCTGCTGCGGCGTGCGCGGGTAGTGGGCGAAATCCTCGTTCGGCCCGAACTGCATCGGGTTCACGAAAATGCTGGCGACGAACCGGTCGCCGACGCCGCGCCGCTTCGATGAGGCTGATGTGCCCTGCATGCAGGTTCCCCATGGTGGGTACGAAGGCCACGCGAAGACCCTCGCGGCGCCAGCCTTTACGCGCTCGCGCACCGCAGCGATGGTGTTGACAGTCTCCATCCTCAGAAGCAGTGCTCGGGCGCGGGATACTCGCCGCTCTTCACGGCACGCACGTACGCCTGCAGAGCCTTGAGGTTGTCGCCGGTGCCTTCCATGAAATTGCGCACGAAGCGCGGCTTGCGCCCGCTGGTGATGTCCAGCACGTCGTAGAGCACGAGGATCTGTCCGTCCACCGCCGGCCCGGCGCCGATGCCGATGACCGGCACCTCGAGCGCTTTGGTGATTGCCTCGCCCAAGGCGTTGGGAACGCACTCCAGCAGCACGATGTCCGCTCCCGCGGACTCGAGCGCTTTCGCATCGCGGATCATCGCCTGCGCGGCCTCTTCCGCCCGTCCCTGCACGCGGAAGCCACCTGTCTTGTGCACGGACTGCGGCTTGAGCCCGAGATGCGCGCACACGGCGATGTCGTGACCTGCGAGCGTCTCGACGATCTCGAGCTGGCTCGCGCCGCTCTCGAGCTTGATCATCTTCGCTCCGCCCTCCTGCATCAGCCGCACGGAGTTCGACAGGGCCTGCTCCTTCGAGGGATAGCTCATGAACGGCAGGTCCGCGATGAGGAATGGCCGGTGCAGGCCGCGCGACACCGCGCGGCAGTGATACACCACGTCGTCCATGGTGACCGGCACGGTGGTGTCGTAACCCTGGATGACCATGCCGAGCGAATCCCCGACCAGCACCACGTCCGTGTCCGCCGCATCCGTGAGTACCGCGAAACTCGCGTCGTAGCAGGTGAGGCACGCGATCTTCTCGCCCTGCTCCTTCATCTGGGCGAGAGTGCTCAGCGTGACCGGCGGCCGGGTGGAATCGCGCAATTGCAGGTGCGTGTACATGGCGTTCTCAGACAGGCATCAGATCGAGGCGTGCCGCAGCGGGTTGTAGTAGAGGCGGCCGCGCTTCATGCGATTCACCGCCGCCGCGAGCTCGTCGTAGTCGGACTGGTTGTTGACGGGATCGATGGAAGCCGCGTTCACGATGAGGAGGGGCGCCCCTTCGTACTCGTGGAAGAACCGCGCATACGCCTCGTTCAGACGCTCGAGATAGTCGCGCCCGATCTGCTGCTCGTAGCCGATGCCGCGGCGTGCGATGCGCTCCAGCAGCACATCCACCGGGGCCTGCAGATAGATGACCAGGTCCGGCTTCGGGGCTTGAATGTCCAGCTTCGCGCTCACCTGCTCGTAGAGCGAGTACTCCGCCTCCTCGAGAGTCACTTTCGCGAACAGCTTGTCCTTGTCGATGAGGTAGTCCGCCACGCGCACCGGCGCGAACAGGTCCTGCTGCTTGAGCGCCGCGAGCTGCTGCGCGCGCTGGAAGAGGAAATAGAGCTGGAACGTGCCAGGCGCGCGGGCCCGCGCGGGGATTGCGATAGAAGCGCTCGAGGAAAGGGTTCTCCGTAGCCTGCTCGAGCACCAGATCGGCGGAAAGGCTCGTGCCGAGACGCCGCGCGAGACTGGTCTTGCCGACGCCGATGGGCCCTTCCACCACGATATAGCGGTGCGAAGCAGCGCACTTGCCGCGTTCGTCGGCACGGCGGTGGTTGCGGGCGTTCGCTCGGCTGCGGTCGTCATCGTGTCGTCGTTGTCATGGCTTGTCGAGGGCACAGTCGCCACAGGCCGTCCGCGGCGAGCCCGTCCTGGAGCCTGGCGACCTCCGGCCAAGCCCGGGCACGTCGAGATCCGGGGCGATTGCCGCCAGAGGATACAGAACGAAGTTTCGCCCCATTATCCCGGCGTGCGGCAGGGTGAAGTCCGAGGTTTCGCACCAAGCTCCCTCCCTGCACCAGCAGATCCAGATCGATGACGCGCGGCCCCCATTTCTCGTGCATCGTGGCGCGCCCCATGCTTCTCTCCAGCTCTTTCAGCGCTGCGAGCAGCGCCTCGGGCGAGAGCTGCGTGAGTACTCCGGCCACGGCGTTCACGAAATCGGGCTGTTCGACGTTGCCGAAAGGCCTGGAGCCAAACAACGGCGAAACCGCGACGACTCGCGTACGCGGCACGGCGAAGAGCCGCTCCACCGCCTCGCGGATTCGCGCCGGTGGATCGTCCTGATTGCTGCCGAGCCCTATGTAAGCCGGCTGCCAGATCTCCACGCGAAGCGCTCGCTACGCGGGATGCGCCGGCCGGCGACGGCGGCGGCGTTTGCGAGCACCACGGCGAGGGCCTTCACTCTGCGGCGCGCGGCCCGTGAGCGATTCGGCCATGCGCTCGCGGTCTTCGGGGGAAGCGTCCTGCACCTGTGTCCACCATTCCGCCATCTCATGTGACGCAAGGCCATGCTCGGCGCGCAGCAGCAGCAGATCGTAGGCGGCGCGGAAACGCGGATGCTCGAGGATCCGCAGCGCGCGACGGCCGCGGGGATGTTCGAGCCGCGGCTGCAACGCGAACATCTCCTGCACACCGAGCGAGAAGCGGCGCGGTACGGTCATGTGTGCCTGCATCTGCCTGACGGCCTTGTAGCAGGCATCGAGGATCGTCCGCAGCTCGTGCCAGTGCTCGGGCGGCGTGGCCTCGATGAAGGATGCGATGGGCCCGTAAAGGAGCAGCGCGAGCAGGAAGGTGGGCGTGACGGGCTTGCCTGCGAGCACGCGCGCGTCGGTATTTTCCAGGCCCTTGACCAGCAACTTCTCGACGAGGCTGCCGGGATGCGCGCCGAGATAAGCGTCGACGGAAGGCAGCAGCTGGGCGAGCAGGCCGCGGCGACGCAGCACCTCGAGGCTTTGCGCGCCGTGACCCGCGAGGAACAGTTTCAACATCTCGTCGAAAAGGCGCGCTGGTGGCACGCCGGCCAGCAACCCGCGCAAGCGCTCGATCGGCTCCGCCGTGGCATCGTCCAGAGTGAACGGCAACTTCGCTTCGAAGCGTGCGGCACGCAGCATGCGTACGGGATCTTCGCGATACCTCGTCTCAGGATCGCCGATGAGGCGTAGCCGCCGCGCGGCGATGTCTTCAGCGCCGCCCACGTAGTCCCAGAGCGAGAAATCCGCAATGTTGTAGTAAAGGGCGTTGGCCGTGAAATCGCGACGCCACACGTCGTCGTCGATGCTGCCGTAGACGTTGTCACGCACGATGCGACCGGTCTTGTCGAAGACGCGCTCGCTGTCACCGTCCACATCCATCGCCTCCACCCGACGCGATGGCTCGTCGCCACGCGCGATGGGCTCACGATAGCGAACATCGTCGCCCATGGTGCCGTCGTGGTCGGCCTCGGTATCCACGTCCGCCTCGATGGCAGCCTCGACCGCGCTTTCGTCTTCGATGTCGGGCTCCGGCTCATCGCCCTGCGGCGGCGCCGTGGCGGCGCGGAACGTGGCCACTTCGATGATCTCGCGCCCGAAGAACACGTGCGCCAGACGGAAGCGTCGCCCGATGAGGCGGCAGTTGCGGAAGAGCTTCTTCACTTCCTCCGGCAGCGCGTCCGTCGCGACGTCGAAGTCCTTGGGCTCGATGCCGACCAGCAGGTCGCGCACGCAGCCGCCGACCAGAAAAGCCTGATAGCCACCCTCGCGCAGCCGGTACAGGACGCGCAGCGCGTTCGGCGAGATTCGGGAGCGGGAGACGGTGTGCTGATCCCTCGGAATGATCCGGGGTGCGGGCGCAGGCGCCACGATGGGCGCATCGGACTGGTTCAATGCGGTTTCTTTCGGCTTGAGCAATCGGCGAGGCCGCATATAATACCGCGCCTTCCAGGCAGGCCCCTCATGCGCTCCCATCGTCTAGAGGCCTAGGACAGAGCCCTCTCAAGGCTTAAACCGGGGTTCGAATCCCCGTGGGAGCGCCAATCCAATCAATGGCTTACGCCATCCGGCAGTCCGCAGGCGGCCGAGATGGCGTACCGCTCAGGCGGGCCGGGCGACACCTTCGTAGAAGAATGCGGCCGCCTTGGGCCCCACGGCATAACCGCGCCGGAGGGGATCGAGGGCGAATCCCGCCCGCTCGATGAGCGCGTCGATCGGCCGATCCAGGTGACACCCACCACCGACAACTTTCCAGATCGGCGTGAGACGCTGCTGCCAGGCACGCACCCCGGGCTCAGGCGCGAGACCGTGTTCGACGAACAACAACCGGCCGTCAGGCTTGAGGACACGGCGCACCTCCCTGAGCGCACGGCTCACATCCGGAATCGAGCAGAGCGTCCAGGTGGAAACGACGGTGTCGAGGCTGCCCGAGCCCAGCGGAATCGCCTCCGCCGATCCGGCCATGGCCGTCACGGGAATCCTCAGCTCGCCGGCGCTTCGGCGGGCCATCGCGAGAAGGCGTGCAGACGGCTCGAGCGCGAGCAGCTCCGCAACCCGTGCCCCGTAGTACGGGAGATTCAGGCCAGATCCCACTCCGATCTCGAGCACCCTGCCCTGCGCATCCTGCAAGGCGCGCCGACGATACGAAGTGAGCTGCCGGTTGCGCATCGACCAGTGGATCAGCCCGGGCAGGATGCGATCACCGTAGAAGCCCATGAGAGGGATGCTACTGCAAAGCGCCGGACCGGAAGGCATGACGGGGCGGTGGCGGGGCTGGCACATCCTTGCTGAACGGCGGCCGAATGAGCCCGTTCAGCTTCTCCTCAGCCACTTTATCCCAGGCTCTGCTCCCACGGGCGACACTCGCCGCCCGTTGAGGAGACCGCCATGAAACGCGCTGTGACTGTTGCCACCCTCGTGATCTCGGTGCTCGCCGGCTCCGTGGCCCTGGCCGATCCCTGGCACGGGCCGATCCACTCCCAGCACTCCTCGCGCGACCGCGACCGGGACGACCGTCGCCAGGATCGGCGTAGTGATCGGCGTGACGACCGACGCGATGAGCGGCGCGACTCGCGCCGGGACGATCGCCGCGACTGGCGCCAGGACTCGAGGCGCCAAGATCACCACGATCGCCACTATGGCTCGAGACACGATTACCGCCGGGACGGGCGCTACGACCGCCGGTACGACTACGGCCGCGACTGGCGTCACGACGACCGCCGTTGGGACCGCCGCCCGGTGTATCGATATCGGATGGGGGAATATCGCCGTCCCTGGGGCTACTCCGAGCGCAGGTGGTACCGCGGTGATCGCCTGCCCGTGGCCTACTACGCGCGTCCCTACCGCATCTATGACTATCACCGCTGTGGCCTGCGTCCCCCACCGTACGGCTACTACTGGGTACGTGTGAACCATGACGCCGTGCTGACGGCCGTCGCCACCGGCATCGTGCTCGACGTCGTCTACGACTCTTTCTTCTGACCCACCGCGTTCGCACCGGCGTGGAACGGGCTCCCTCGGCATTTGAACGTCCGCAGGATTCGAGCTCCGCCACGCCGGTGCGGCGCGTGCCGGCCCAGCCGTAAGCTATCTGTCAGCTCCTCGTCCTAAAGTGCGGGGCATGCGCCCCATCCAGCGACTCGCTGCCCACCTCTGGCCCACGTTCCGGCGCCATCAGCTGAACATGGCCCGCCGCATCAAGAACGGCGAAGCGTGCTGGAGCGAGCCGGGCCAGCGCGGCGCGCAGGTGCGCTTTCACGTGCGCGCCGCACGCTACTGGCATCTCCTCATCCTGCGCGAACGGGTCAATTCCACGCCCAACGGCTGAAGCCGCGGGCATCCCGGGCTGGACGCGCGCTCCGGAATGTGAGTCACTTCGTAGCGCGGATCGCGCGCGGCAGCTCATTTTCACCGACCGGAGATACACCCAGGTACGGGAGACGGAAATGACCACCACCTTTCTGCTCTACTGGCGCTCGCAGATGCGGCAGGCCGGGAACCATCGCATCCGCTGGAGCCCGGCGATGAAGCCGCCCTCGATGGTTCGCCGCTGGTCGCACATCGCGCGGCAGCAGCTCGGAAGACGCGCGCCGTCTTGAGGTTCCTGCGCGGGCTGCTCGACCGGATCGTGCTCGTGGCCGCGGTGATCGCCGGAGGCCTGGTCCCGGGGTTCATCGCGCAGTACCGGCAGCGGCTCGGCGGCAGGCTCGATCAGGCGGAGCTCGATCTCGAGCCGTGGCAGCGCATCGCGGACCAGTTCCATCAGGGAGATCTCGGCAGGCTCGTGCAGTATCACTTGAGCAGCAGCGACCCCACCTTCCACTCGGAAGGCGAGGTCATCCGCTCGCTCATCGTCACGGTGCGGCAACTGCAGTCGGCGGTGGAAGCCATGCAGGGCTCGCTCGCGCAGCAGGTGAGATACCTCGCGTTCCATCTCGATGCCGGGCTGGCTCGCGCCACGTGGCAGGACTGGATTCCCACCTTCGCCCTTTCCGTCGAAGGCATCGCCTTCGCTCTCGTATGCTCGATTGCGGTATGGCTGGCATTCCATGCCGTGTGGTGGGTGTTCGTCTTCGCAGCCCGCTCGCTGCGCCGGCGCCCACGAACCGGGGCCGGGACGGAACTCAGAGCGGCAAGGTAACGTCGACCCGCAGGCCGCCCTCTTTCCGGTTGCGCAACGAGATGCTGCCGCCGTGGTCGAGCACGATGGCACGCACCGACGCCAGTCCCAGGCCGATGCCACCAGTATCCCGGTTCCGCGAGGTCTCGGCTCTGAAGAATGGATCGAACACGCGCTCCTGCAGCGCCTCGGGAATGCCCGGACCGTCATCGTCGATCTCGAGCACGCAGTGGTCTTCGGCTTCACGCACCTTCAACCGAGCGCGGTCGCCGTATTTCAGCGCATTGTCGACCAGGTTCGAGACCATGCGGCGCAGAGCGACAGGGTCGCCTTCGAGCAGGATGGATCCGCCGGGCTCGAGCCTCACGTCGTGTCCGACATCGCCCTGGTCGTCGACCACGCTCTCCACCAGCAGCCGGAAATCGAGGCGCTCGCGCTGCGCGCCGAGCGCGCGATCGCGGAGGAAATCCAGTGCGGCCGAAATCATGAGCTTCATCTCGGTGATATCCGCTTCGACTTTCTCCTTCAGCGGCGATTGCAGGTCGTCCAGGCGGAACGCGAGGCGGGTGAGCGGCGTGCGCAGATCGTGAGCGATGGCGCCGATCATGTGCGCGCGCTCCTGCATCAGGCGGTTGAGACGTGCCTGCATGGCATTGAACGAATCAATCGCCGCGAGCATCTCGGCGGGCCCATCGCGCTGCAGCGGCGGCGCGCCGGCATCCATGCCGAGCTTGCGCGATGCTTCGGCAAAGCGGCGGATGGGAGAGGACAGCGCTCGGGCGAACAGCCCAGCGAGCGGCAGCAGGACCACGAGACCGACGCCGAAGAAACCGATCGCCTTCCAGCCGAATGCGCGGGACTCGGTCATGCCGCCGCCAGGCGGACGGCCCGGAGGGCCAGCCTCGTCGAACGAAGCGGGCCCGCGCCGTGGGGAACCTTCGAGGCGTGAAGGTGGCGGCATCCGGCGCTCCCCGTGAGGAGGGCCGCCGAACGGCTCCATGCGGCCCGCCGGCATCGGGGGCCGCAGGAAGAAGATCGCCAGGCCGATGCCCTCCGCCACCACCAGCGCAGCCACCATCAGCAGGAATGTGCGCGCGAAGATCGAAAGCCGCGCACCGCGCCTCATCCATCTCATCGCCGCACCACCTTCGCCTGCAGCAGGTATCCCTCGTTGCGCACGGTGCGTATCAATTCCGAGCCGGTTCGCTCGTTGAGCTTGCGGCGCAGCCGGCTGATCTGGCTGTCGATGGCGCGGTCGAACACTTCCACGTTGCGCCCGCGCGTGATGTCCAGGAGCTGATCGCGGCTCAGCACCCGCTGCGGGTGCTCGACGAACGTGCGAAGCAGCGCGAACTCGCCGTCGGAGAGACTGATGTACGTGCCGCCGGGATCGCGCAGGTCCCGCCGCACGAGATTCATCCGCCAGCCGGCGAACTCGTACCAGGCGGTTTCATCCCCGGCATCCCCCTGCCCGGGCGGCTGTTGCCTGCGCCTGAGCACCGCCCGCACGCGTGCCATCAGCTCGCGAGGATTGCAGGGCTTGGGCAGATAGTCGTCCGCCCCGATCTCGAGGCCGATGATGCGATCCGTATCGCTGCCGAGTGCGCTCAGCATGATCACCGCAGGACCGCCCTGTGATGCCAGCTTTCGCGCCGCGCTCAGGCCATCCTCACCCGGCATCATCACGTCCAGGATCACGAGATCCGGCCGGTCCTGCTCGATCGCCTGCCACATCTCCGTGGCACTGCCCACCGAGCCCACGCGATAGCCGTGCCCGGCGAGGAAGCCCGTGATGAGCTTTCGCAAGTCTGGATCGTCGTCGACGACCAGGATCAGGGTCTTCAGGTCCATTGCGGGGCCGGCTGCGCTCATGCCGCCATGACAGCAAACGAGTGTAAGCCGTGTTTGTCAGCAACGCGCGATTTGTGTCAACGCCCGACACACGAGGGCAAAGCGTCCGCAAACCGCTCGCTTAGATTCTTTCCTCGCCGCGGCCCGCCACGGGCCCGCCTCACAGGAGAGCCGACATGAGCAAGCATCTTCACGACGAACACGACCTCGGTCTGGCCCACGACCTGGCGGCCATGGCCCGCCGCGCGCAGGAACGGCGCCACGTGATGCGATGGCTGCTGTCCGGAAGTGCCGCGGCCCTGCTCGCCTCGTGCGGCGGAAGCGGAGATTCGGACACCACTTCCAGCGACAGCGGATCCGGCTCAGGAAGCGGGACAGGAAGCGGCAGCGGAGACGATAGTGGAGACGGCACATGCGTCGCCAACGCCGAGGAGACAGCCGGACCCTACCCGGCCGATGGCTCGAACACCGTGAATGGCATGGTCTCCAACGTGCTCACGGAGAGCGGCGTGGTCCGCAGCGACATCCGCAGCAGCTTCGGCAGCTCCACGAATACAGCGCCAGGCGTGCCGGTCACGCTCACTCTGAGCCTGGTGAACTCCAACGACTCCTGCTCGCCGCTGGTCGGCTACGCCGTCTATCTGTGGCACTGCACGCGGGACGGCCAGTACTCGCTCTATTCGAGCGCGATCCAGGACGAGAACTACCTGCGCGGCGTGCAGGTGAGCGACGACAACGGGCAGGTCACCTTTCAAACCATCTTCCCGGGCTGCTACTCGGGACGCTACCCGCACATCCATTTCGAGATCTATCCGGGGCTCGACTGGGCGACGCTCTACACGAACAAGGTGCTCACCTCGCAGATCGCGCTGCCGAGGGACATCTGCAGCACCGTGTATGGGAGCGCCGAGGGTTACGACGCCAGCGTCAGCAACCTCGCGGGTGTCACCATCGACAGCGACAACGTGTTCGGCGACAACACAGAAGCCCAGATCGAGGCGATGACGGCAACGCTCGCCGGCAGCGTCTCCTCCGGGTACGAAGGCAGCCTGGTGATCGGCGTCGCCGCGTAGCTGATGCCGGAGCATACGATGATTGCAAGACCCCGGACCGCCCGGCATCAGCCTACTCGAGCACCGACGTCCGCGGGAGGCTCAACGCCGAGCAGGTGGCGAACCATGTAGTCCCAGTTGCGCTGCAGGACGTAGGGCTCGCGCAGGAAGTGATCGTGCCCGGGCACCACGAGCATGTCGAACGGCTTGCCGGCTTCGAGCAAGGCGCGGATGTAAGCTATCGTCTTCGGCAGCGCGGTCTTCGTCGAGCTCGCTCAACTCCAGCATCAGCTGGCCCCGCAGTCGTCGTCCTTGCCGCTGCATCGAGCCCCGGGCTCCTGGAATCGAGGCCACGTCCGGTTGCAGCGCAGTGCCGTCCGCGTAGCGCGGGCGACCCTGGAAGGCGCTCCAGTGGTAGTCCGCGAACATGCCGGGGATCACCGCGATGCCGGCCGTCGCGATACCGACCTTGAAGAAGTCCGGGAATCCCAGCATCGCGCGGATCGTCATGTAGCCGCCGTAGGAGACGCCGTACACACCGACCTTGTCGAGGTCCAGGTACGGACGCTTCGCGCCGAGCTCGCGCAACGCCGCCACGTGATCGTCCAGGCCGTTGACATCCAGATGGCCGTATTTGACCTGCGAGAACGCCTTGGAGCGACCCGTGGTGCCTCTCCCATCCACCGTCATGACGATGAAGCCAAGCTCGGCGTAGGTGGCCTGATCCAGCGCCGGATCCTGTGCGAGCGACTGGTAGAAATTATGCGGTGTCACCGAGATGAGCGGGCTCGCATACTGCGCGTCGAGCACCGGGTATTTCCGGCCCGGGTCGAAATCACGCGGCTTGTAGAGCACGCCATGGAGCTTCGTCACGCCATCCGCCGCGGTGGCCGTGAACTCCTCGGGCGCGCGCCATCCTGCCGCGAACAACGCCGAGGCGTCTGCCTCCTCCAGCGGGGCGACCAGCCTGCCCTCCCGCGTCTCCCGGATCACCGATCTCGGCGGATCACTCACCGTCGAATAGGTGTAGACGACGTAGCGCCCGCTCGGTGAGATCGCCTGATGCAGCGGGATGCCGTCCGGAGCGTAGAACAGGCGCTCCGGCGGCATGATCATGTGATCCGCGGGCTCTGGCGTCAGCAGTTTGAGCTGCGAGCCGTCGAACCGCGCCCGGTACAGGTAGCGGTGATACGGATTGCCCGGCTCCCGACCCGTACCCGTGAAGTACACGACGCGTTCGACCGGGTCCACCCTGATGATCTCGCGCACGAGCCAGGGCCCGCTCGTGATCCGGTTGCGGAGCCTGCCGCTCGCGATGTCGTAGAGATACAGATGGCCCCAGCCGTCGCGCTGCGAGAACCAGATGGCATCGCGACCGTCCGGCGACACCCACACGGTCGGAAGGTTGTACGAAGTCGTGTTCAGGTCGGTGCGCGGCAGCACGCGATCGTCGATGACCTTGCGCGCGCTGCCCGTGACCGCATCGATGTCGAAGAGAAAGGCCGATTCCATGTTGTCGCCATGCGCCACGGCGTAGAGCCGGCGGCCGTCCTCGCGCCACGAGACCGCGGTGATCGGCAGGATGTCCGCCTGCATGGCGAGCATCTCGTCGACCGGCAAGTCGACCTTGCGGCCACCAACGGCTGTGGACTCCACATCAAACACATACCATTCCACTCGCGCCGGCTTCTCGCCCACCAGCGCGAGCCTGGGCTGATACAGCCGCGGCCGCAGGGATCCGTCGGGCGGAGCGGAATCGATCATCGGGTAAGGCATCACGTGCCGCTGATCGAAATGGGGCACGAAGAAACGCCGGCCGTCGGGCGACCAGCGAATGCCCGTCGGCGCGCCGGAGGCCCCGACGGGCTCGCCAGACATCGTCGCGGCTTTCGCGGCACGCGGGACGTAATACGAGGAGTAGCCATCCGGCCAGATGCCATACCCCGAATCCGGCTGGCCATCACGCGTCAGCGCCCGTTCCTCGCCACTCTCCATGTCCCGTAGCCAGAGGTTGCCGCCGCGGGTCGTTGCGCCCCAGCGGCCACCTGGCGAGAGCGAGAAGGCCGGATCAGGCTTCGCAGGCCGGAGCCTGCGTGCGCTGACGGAGCCTTCGTCCTCGCCAGCGACCGATCCGCTGCCCAGCGAGACGGCGTACTCCGCATCTCCGACGGCGAAGCGTATCTCGCCGCGATTCTCGCTGAAGCTGAAATCGGTGAATGGCAGATGCCGCGGCTCGTACGCCTGACCGGCGGCGATCGAAAGCGCGCTGGCCACGCGCTCGTGATCGAAAGCAGGGCGACGTGAGCCGCTCACGGCATCCACCAGCACGAACTCGTGGCCATCGGGCAGCTCGCGGTCGTACCAGAATTCGTCGCTGCGGCCGACCCAGTGCGGCACGACGGCGGCGTTCAGCACCAGCGACGTGACACGCCCGGCCATCATGCTCTGCGCGCGCAGGTAACGCTCCGTCGGCAAGCGCTGCACGGGCTCGATGGCGGCTTTCCGCGACGCTTCGATCAGCGCATCGATCTGCGGCACGCCTTTGCTGCGCAGCTGCGAATTCACCGCGATATCCGACAACGCGCGCCGCACCATCACTTCCGCGCCATTGAGCCCGCTCACCCGCATGAATGCGCGCAGGCGATCCGCCATGACCGGATCCGCACTCTGTCCTGCAACGAAGGGGACGATGCTCAGCTGCTGATAGCCGCTCAACCGTGATTTGAGCTGCGCGTAGCGCGATGTCGCGAAATCGAAGGTGAGCTGGGGATGCCTCGTCGCCACTGCCTGGATCAGCGTCGAGAAGAGCTGCGGCGGCACTTCGGGCCGCAATGTCAGCTCGAGCGCCCGCGCCGCCACCGCCGGATCGCGCGCCTGGGCCGCTGCGATGAAATACGCGGCCTTGCGGGCGGAATCCCGCGAGCGCGTGGCCTTGTCGAAGAGCTCCTGGAGCGTCTCCGGGCTCGCGCCCGCGCCGGTCGCACTCATCACCACCTTGCGCAGATCGCCGGAGAGTGTCTCCGGATTCCGTTCGGCGAGCCGGAAACGTCGCGCCACCTCCGCCTGCACGGCCGGATCTCCGAGCTCCGCCAGCAGCTCGATCAATTCCGCGCGCAGGATGGAAGCATTCGGGCTTTCCCCGCCGCGACGAGCCCAGCTGAGCGCGGCAAGCCACGGGCGAAGGCGCTCCCGTACGAAACTGCGAAACGCGGGTTGCGAAGACAATCCCGTATGGAGACGATCGAGCGCCCTGGCCGTGCGCACGAACTGCGTGAGCACCACCGGATTCGATGCCGGGGAAAGCTTTTCGGCCAGCGCGAAATACGGCTCGAACCCCTGATAGCCGCCAACCGCGAGCGCGTAGCTGTCACTCAGCAGTCCCAGCTGATCGGCCGCCGACAGGCCATCGAATCGCGCGCTCAGGGCAGCAAACGCTTCGGGCTCGTAGCGCACACGGAAATAGCCGCTCTCGCCGGCGTTAACCTTAACGGGCCCGCAGCCTTTCAGGCTCATGCGGGTAACGCCCTCGCCGGAAACGATCCCGCGCGCAACCTCTCCGCTGTCGACGACCGAGGCGTTGACCGGCACCCGCCACTTGCGCGCAGCCTTGGAGCCCGCCTCGAGCCCAAAGCGGCCTTGTTTGAGTTGAAGCTCCGTGCGCGAGCCGGCATCCGTGCAACGGCTCGCGGCTACGTCGATCAACGGTACCCCGGCCTGCTTCGTGAAATCCCGCGCGATGGCGGATACGGGAAACTTCGCCGCCTTGTCCAGTTCCGCCCACAGCTCTTCCGTTACTGCATTCCCATACGCATGCCGACCAATATGTGCGCGCACCGCGTTGCGGAACACGTCTTCGCCCACGTAGCTTTCCAGCATGCGCAGGACCGCCTGCCCTTTCTCGTAGGTGATGGCATCGAACGCTTCCGACGCATCCGCTGCCGTGACCACCTTCCGGAGAACCGGATGCGTGACATCGCGTGCATCGAGGTCCATCGCGACCTCCCGACTCTCACCTGCATGCAGCCACATGCCCCACTCGGGATGCTGCGCATGCGTCATCTTCGTGGACATCCAGGTGGCGAAGCTCTCGTTCAACCACAGGTCGTCCCACCATTTCATCGTGACGAGGTTGCCGAACCACTGATGCGCCACCTCGTGCACTTCGGTGACGTAGACGGCCTGCCGATCCGCCTCCGTCGACAGCGCCGGATCGATGAGCAGGTAGGGCTCACCGAACAGCATCGCTCCCCAGTTCTCCATGGCGCCGAAGCTCGCCGTGCCGGGGATGGCGATCGAATCGAGCTTGGGCAGCGCGTAAGGAATGCCGAAGTAGTCCGTGTAGTAACGCAACGCATCGAGCATCGCCCCGAGCGCGAAGCGGCCCTGTTCGGCCTTGCCGCGCTGGGTGATCACTCCGACGTCCACCCCACCCCACTTCTCGGCGACACGATCGAACTCGCCTGCCGCGACGAACAGCAGATACGAGCTCATTCTCGGCGTGGGCCGGAAGCGGAATCGGGTGAGCCCCTCCGGCAACGGCTCGCGCGCGACGACCGGCATGTTGGACACCGCCTCCATCGAAGACGGCACGGCGATGGAAAGCTCGAAGACGGCCTTCACGCCCGGGTCATCCCAGAGCGGCACGAACAGCCTTCCGGTGACGGCACAGCACAGGTGCGTCATGAGCATCGACTTGCTGCCGCCGGCGCCATCCGGATGGGCGACGCGGAACAGCCCTTCCACCTGCTCGCCGATGCGGCCGGAATAGCGGACGTGAAGCTCGTGCCGGCCGGCGGCCAGCGTCTCGTCAAACGAGAAAGTGACGCGCTGGCGCGCCTCGTCGAGCACGATGCGGGCGTCGAGCCGGCCATCTGCCCTCGCGCTCTCGAATGCCAGTTGATGCGCGTTCATCGACACCTGGCGCGTGGGCCGCAGGACATCGAGCTTCAACAGCAGGTCGCCGTCAAAGTGCTGCAGCACCCCGTCTGGAACGATGTCGATACGATACTCGGCCGGAAGGGTGTCACCCGGCAAAGGATCGAGCGGGTCAGGTCCACCCGCCCGCGGGGCGGCGCCGGCCTGCGAAGCGCACATTGCCGCCCAGCGGCACAGCAATGCGGTTCGCAGGCCGGATGTCCGCATCAGCTCAGCGCTGCGATGAAGACAGCCACGATCGCAAGCGGGCACACGTACCGCAGCAACCACACGCATGCGCGACGGCCGAAGGGCGTGGTCTCGGCGAGCTCCACTTCCGCGAACATGCGATCCACGCGCCAGCCGAGGAAGAGGCTGGTGAGGATCGCGCCGACGGGCAACATGATGTTCGAGGAGACGTAATCCACGGCGTCGAAGAAGTTGCGGTCCGCGAGCCCTGGAACGAACGACAGCGGCTTCCACCCGGCCCACACGTTGAAGGCGAGCACGGAACCGAGCCCCACGAACCACGAGGCGAGCGCCATGGCACTCACGGCCTTGCCGCGGGACCAGCCGAAACGTTGCATCAGCCAGGCGACGCTGGGCTCGAAAGAGGCGATGGAAGGCATGAGGGCCGCGAGAACCAGCAGCACGAAGAACAGCGTGCCGATGAGCCTGCCTGCGGGCATTTCCGTGAAGACGCGCGGCAGCACTTCGAACACCAATTGGGAGCCCTGCGCGGGGTTCATCCCGTAGGCGAACACGAGAGGAAAAACGATGAGCGTGGAGAGCAGCGACACGAGCAGGATCGACGCGCAGATGACGAACGACGTGCGCACCAGTGAAGTGCCTGCCGGAATGTACGCGCCGTAGGCGATCATCATCGCCTGCCCCACGCCGGTCGCGTAGAACGCCTGGCCGATGGCGGTGAGCAGCACCTGGGCGTTGATCGCCGAAAAGTCAGGCCGGAACGCGAACTCGAGGCCGCGCCGCACGTCGGCCGTGAGCAGCGAATACACCACCAGGATGCCGAGCAGGATCAGCAGGCCTGGACCACGGATCTTGTTCGCCACCTCGATGCCACGATTCAGGCCGCGCGCAGAGACGTATGCCACCAGCAGTACGAACAAGGCGTGCCACGCCCCGATCTCCCAGGGACGGGAGAGGAATCCAGGCCACAGCTCACCGACGTGCTCCGGGCCGGCGCGGGACAACTCGCCCACTCCGCACTTGAACGCGTACGCGAGCACCCAACCGGCGATCACCATGTAGTACGAGACGACGAGGAACGCCGCCAACGTGCCGAGCACGCCGATGGCATTCCATTTGGTGCTGAGACCCGCCTCCTTCGCCACGGCACCCGCCGCAGCGGGTGCGCTGCGCCTGGAATGCCGGCCTATCGCGAACTCCGCGGCGAGCAGCGGCAACGCGATCACCAGGCACGCGAGCACGAACACGAGGATGAACGCGGCACCCCCACCACTTCCGGCGAGATAGGGAAACCGCCAGATGCTGCCCAGACCGACTGCGGCGCCGGCCGCACCGAGATAACACGCGAGCCGCGAAGACCAGCGTACCGCGCTCGAGCTTTCCACTTCAGCCATCGTCGCCCCCTGGGAACCCGGCATGGATGCCGGGTTCCAGTGTGCCACGAACCGTTCGGACGCAGCCTATTGCTTGTAGCGGAAGTTGATGCCGATGGTGCGGGGACGGACGACCGTACGGTCCTGCAGGTACGGCGCAGGAATCGTACCGCCCGCACCGCCGTCGTCGAGCGGCACGTAGCCGGAGAGCACGCCGCGATCGTCGAACAGGTTGGCCACGAAGAGCGCGAGCTCCGTGTGGTCCGTGAGGCCGAAGCCCAGGCGCAGATCGACGCTCTCGTACGAGGGGCGCGTGTAGTTCGAGAAGCCGCCCTGATCGATCTTGTCGATGTATTGATATTCACCTCGCATGAAACCGAGATGACCGGTCGGCAGGTTGAAGGAGTATTCGACGGCCACGGAGCCGGTGACCTTCGGCACGAGCGGGATGCTGTCGCCCTTGGTGACGCCGACGGCCTCCGCGGTGCGGGTGAACTGCGCATCCGTGTAGCCGAAGGAGCCGGAGATGCTGAGCGCGGCGAGCGGCTGCGTCCAGAACTCAAGCTCCACGCCCTTGCTCTCCGCGGCACCGACGTTGCCCACGAAGGTGAAGCCGCAATCGAGACTCGCGGTCTGCTGCACCTTCTTCCAGTCGATGTAGTACGCCGCGACGTTGGTGGTGATGCGGCCGTCGGCGAAGGAGGACTTGGTGCCGACCTCGTAATTCCAGAGCTTGTCGGGGCCGAACTCGCTCTTCGGCCGGTCGAGGCCCAGCCGCTCGAGGTCCTGCCGGCACTCCGGCGTATCGGGTACGAGACTGGTGGGGCCGCCGGGACGGAAGCCGCGCGAGGCCGAAGCGTAGACCATCTTGTCCCGCGTGATGTCGTACGCCAGCTGCAGCTTCGGTGAGACCGACGAGCCCTTCGCCTTGCCGGTGAACTCCTCGACGTAGTCCGGATCGGTCGGCTCGAAATCGAGGTTGTAGGTGTACAGCGTGTACTGGTCCTGCTTCCCCTCGAACCAGCGCACGCCGCCAGTGACGTGGAAGCGCTCCGTCACATCGAAAGTGGCCTCGCCGAATACCGCCTTCTGCTCATCGCCGTTGGTCTGCAGATACGTGAACCATGTGCCGCCATCCCCGACGACCTCGGTCTGGGTCGTTCCGTACTGGTCGAAGAAGCGCTCCTCGTCCATGTAGAACGCGCCGAAGACGCCGCGCCAGCGATCGCCCTTGTACGCGATGCGCAGCTCCTCGCTCTTGCGCTCGTTCTCGATGATGTTCGGATAGAGCGCGGTGCCGTACCCTTCGCCGAAGTCGAAGAAGCCCTTGGTGGCATCCTCGAGGCCGAAGAAGCTCGACTTGAAGTAGGAGCTCGAGGAGACGAGCTGCAGGCGGTCCGTCAGGTCGTAGCTCGCCTCCAGGGTGTAGAGGGTGAAGTCGTTGTCCTGCTCCTCGTTCACGCGGCTCAGGAAGTAGCGCGCCAGGTCGCGGAAGTCCGGCTCGAAGGAGCCGGCGTCGTCGACGTGAGTCTCCTGGCGGAAGATGGCCGGGGTGATGCGGAAGCGATCCGTGATCTGGAACGTCGCGGAGACGCGAGCGCCCCAGCTCTGATCGCCGTTGACGTCCTTGAGCGCCACGCCGGCGGAGGTGCCTTCCGGCGCATCGAGGTAACGGTCGATGAAGCCGCCGTTGTCGCGCTTGAACGCGACGGCGCGCAGCGCCACCTTGTCCTCTACCAGCGGCACGTTGACCATGCCGTTCACGCCGTAGCTGGTGTCACCCTTGTGGGTGGATTCGAGGCTCACATCGCCCGCCCAGCCGAACTCGCTGAGGTTCGGCTTGTTGGTCACCACGCGGATCGTGCCGCCCATCGAGTTCGCGCCGTACAGCGTGCCTTGCGGACCGCGCAGCACTTCGACGCGCTCCACGTCGAAGAGCTTGGGATCCATCAGGGGGATCGGGGTCTCATCGAGGTAGAACGCGGTAGTGGGCACCGAGTCGTAGCCGGACTCGATGCCGCGCATGCTCAGGCGGCGTCCGCCGCGGATGTCGTCGCGACCGCCCGCCGCGGTGGTGAGCTGGAAGCCCAGGCCCGGAATGGTTCGTACGTAATCGATGAAGGTGTCGATGCCCGCCTTCTCGATGCGGCTCTGGTCGACCACCGTGATGCTGGAGGGAATGCCCTGCAGGCGCTGTGCGCCGAGCTTGCCGGCAGTGACCACGACTTCATCGATGCCGGTGGACTCGGGCTCGCTCTTCTGCGGTTCGGGCTGGGTTTGTGCGTAGGCTTGCGCGGCCTGCAGGCTCGCGAGCACGAACGCGGCGACGGAGAGGGTTCTCAAGGACATGGCGGCTCCCCTGGAAGGTGACGGCGATTGCGGATCGGCTCTGGTCTCCAGACAGAACTGTACTGAATGTTCATGGGCACCGCAACAGCATGCCGGCACCGTATTTCCCTGTGGTATGGAACACACATCCCTGTATAAGATGCGCACCACAAAGGAGCCCGCCTTGGCACAGATCACCCGCAAGCTCACCCCCGAGGACTGGGTCGCCGCCGCCCGCAAGGTGCTCATGAACTCGGGCGTCGACGACGTGAAGGTGGACCGGCTGTCGCGCGAGATGAAGGTGACGCGAGGCAGCTTCTACTGGCACTTCAAGAACCGCAAGGACCTGCTCGATGCGCTGCTGCACGACTGGGAAGTGCGCAATCTCAACCAGATCGACTATCTGCGCGCGGCGTGGGCCGAAGACGTCCCGGACCTCGCGTACATCAACGTCATCTACCTCGGCGGCGACCAGCTCTACCCCGCCTACGACACGGCCATCCGCATCTGGGCACGCAAGTCCGCCACGGTGGCCGCCGCCGTCGGGCGCATCGACGATGCGTGGATCGGCGTGCTGAAGGAGCTCTTCGCGGGCCAGGGCATCGGCGACACCGAGGCATTCGTGCGCGCGCGCATCAACTACTTCCATCAGGTGGGCTACTACGCGCTCGCCGTGAAGGAGACCATCGAGGAGCGCGCGCGCCTCATTCCCTACTACTACAAGATACTCTCCGGCCGCGAGCCCTCCCCCAAGCTCGCCGCGATACTCGACGACATCCTCGAGAGGCGCCGCACCGCGGAACCGAAACGGCCGCAAACGCGGCGCGCGCGCGAGACGATTGATCCATACACATGTGTACTGTATCGTCGCGCCATCATGTATCGGTACTCGCTGCTCAGCCTCGCCCGCAACGCGCTGGGCGGCCACACCCGCTGGCCGCAGGCATGGCGGAGCCCGCAGCCCAAACCCTCTTATGACGTGATCGTCGTCGGTGGCGGGGGGCACGGCCTCGCCACCGCGTTCTATCTCGCCAGCCGTCACGGCGTCCGCAACGTCGCCGTGCTGGAGAGAGGCTGGATAGGCGGCGGCAACACCGGCCGCAACACCACCATCGTCCGCTCCAACTATCTCTATCCGGAAAGCGCGCGCATCTACGATCTGTCGGTGCGGCTGTACGAGAACCTCTCCCGCGAGGTGAACTTCAACGTCATGCTCAGCCAGCGCGGCGTGCTCACGCTCGCGCAGAGCCGTCACGACATGGAGATCCAGCAGCGCCTCGCGAACGCCATGCAGCTAAACGGGGTGGACAGCGAGCTGCTCACGCGCGAACAGGTCCGGGATCTCGTACCTCTGCTGGACATGTCGCCCGGGGCGCGCGTGCCGGTGCTCGGCGGAATGATCCAGCGCCGCGGCGGAACCGCCAGGCACGACGCCGTCGCGTGGGGATATGCCCGAGCCGCGGATGCGCTCGGCGTCGATATCATCCAGAACTGCGAGGTGCAGGGCTTCGAGATCGGCAGCGACGGCATCACCGGCGTGCACACCTCACGCGGCACCATTCGTTCGCGCAAGGTGGCGCTCGCCGTCGCAGGCAGTTCCACGGTGCTCGCGACGAGAGCCGGCTTCCGGCTGCCGGTCATCTCGTACTCGCTGCAGGCCATGGTGTCGGAGCCCATCAAGCCCGTGCTGGACACGGTCGTGAACTCCATGGGCACCGGCGTCTACGTGAGCCAGTCGGACAAGGGCGAGCTCGTCATCGGCAGCGCGCTGGATCTCTACCCTTCCTACGCACAGCGCGGAAACTTCCCGATCACCCGGGAGACCATCGCGGGCCTGCTCACGCTTTTCCCCGCCTTCTCGCGACTGCGGCTCATGCGGCAATGGGCAGGCACGGTCGACGTGGTGCCGGATTCCAGCCCCATCATCGGGCGTGCGCCGGTGCCGGGCATGTTCCTCGATTGCGGCTGGGGAACCGGCGGCTTCAAGGCGATCCCGGCCGGGGGCTTCTGCCTCGCACACCACATCGCCACGGGCGAGCCGCATCCCGCGGCCATCCCGTTCGGCCTCGAGCGCTTCGCGACCGGTGCGCTCATCGACGAAGCCGGCGCGGCGGGCATCGCACACTAGCTCGAGGGACTCACAGGTGCTCATCATCCATTGTCCGCACTGCGGCCCGCGTGACGAGATCGAGTTCGTCTGCGGCGGCGAGAGCCACATCGCCCGGCCCGGACCACCGGAATCCGTCAGTGATGCGCAGTGGGCGGACTATCTCTTCTTCCGCCGCAACGTCCGCGGCACATCGTACGAGCGCTGGCTGCACCGGTATGGCTGCGGCCAATGGTTCCACATCGGGCGGGATACGGTGACGCATGCCATCCGCGCCACCTACGGCATGACCGACCCGAAGCCGGAGGCCGGCTGATGCAGCGCCATCGCCTTTCCGAAGGCCGCGACTTCGGGGCGGGTCACGGCATCGACCGCTCGAAGCCGCTGCGATTCCGGTTCAACGGCCGCGGATATCAGGGCTTCGCCGGAGACACGCTCGCCTCCGCGCTGCTGGCCAACGGCGTGCGGCTCACGTCGCGCAGCTTCAAATATCACCGCCCCCGCGGCATCTTCACCGCGGGCGCGGAAGAGCCGAACGCGCTCGTACAGCTCGGCACGGGCTCGCGCACGGAACCGAACCTCAAGGCTACCCAGGTGGAGCTCTTCGAAGGGCTCGAAGCACGGTCGGTGAACTGCTGGCCCTCGCCCTCGTTCGATCTGCGCGCACTGAACCAGCTCGGCGGCGCGCTGATGCCAGCGGGCTTCTACTACAAGACCTTCATGCGTCCGGACTGGCATCTGTTCGAAGGCGCGATCCGCCGCGCGGCCGGTCTCGGGGTCTCACCGGATTCGCCGGATCCAGACCGGTACGGCGTCGGGCACATGACTGCCGATGTTGTCGTGGTAGGCGCAGGACCCGCGGGCCTCGCGACTGCGCTCGCCGCCGCCACTGCATCGAGCAAATCGCGCGTACTACTCATCGACGATCAGCCAATGCCGGGTGGCTCATCGCTCTGGCGCGTTCCGCTGCAGTCCGGAGCACGGCTGAAAGAGTGGGTGACGCGGACCGTCTCGCAACTTTCGGCATTCCCCACGTCACGACCCTCACGCGAACCACGGTGACGGGTTACTACGATCACGATGCGCTCGTCGCATTCGAACAGCGCGTGGGCGGTAGCGCACGCCAGAATCTGGCAGATCCGCGCCCGCCGCGTGGTGCTGGCCACGGGAGCCATCGAAAGACCATTGGTGTTCTCCGGCAACGACGTGCCCGGCGTCATGCTGGCGGACGCGGCCCTGCAATATCTGGAAAGATACGGCGTGCGCTGCGGGGAGCACGTCGCGCTCTTCACGAACAACAGCAGCGCATATCGCGTCGCTCTCGCACTGAAGACGGCCGGAGCGCAAATCGTGGCGCTCGTGGACGCCTGTCCCGCTCCGAAGCATGCCTTGCACCGCGAGGCACAGGGAGCTGGCATCGAAGTCCTCGCCGGCAGCGTGGTCGAGAAAACGCACGGCGCGCGCGGGCTGAACGGCATCACCGTCTCCGGGCCCGCCGGACGCAGGCGCCTGAATTGCGACCTGCTGTGCGTCTCCGGAGGCTGGTCGCCTGCCGTGCACCTGCATTCGCAGTCGGGTGGCACGGTGGATTTCGATGAGCGCAGCGGCATGTTCGTGCCGGGGCGAGCGGCGCAATCCACGGTATCGGTCGGCGCTGCGAAAGGCACACTGTCGTTCTCCGAGGCGTTGAGAGAGGCGGCGCTCGCGGGCCGGGAAGCTGCCGCAGGCATCGAGGCCGCGGCCAATGCGAGCCCCGGCGCCATCGATCCAATCCCCCTGCTCGATGAAGAGCCGGCATACGAATTCCACCCTCTATGGAGTCCAGCCGCCAAGGGCGGCAAGGCATTCGTCGATCTGGCGAGCGACGTCACCGCCGCGGACGTCGCGCTCGCCGCCCGCGAGAACTATGTTTCCGTCGAGCATCTCAAGCGCTACACGACGCTCGGCATGGGCGTGGACCAGGGCCGCACGTCGAACGTGAACGGCCTCGCCATCATGGGCGAGCTCACGAATCGCAAGCCGCAACAGGTCGGCACCACGCGTTTCCGCCCGCCCTATTCGCCCATCACGCTCGGCGCAATCGCAGGGCCGTCGGCCGGCGAGCTCTATCGGTTGTTGAAATATCTGCCTGCTCACGAATGGCACGTGGCGCACGGCGCCCTGTTCGAAGAGATGAGCGGCTGGCTGCGCCCCGTCGCCTATCCGAAGGCGGGCGAGAGCTGGGAGGCCGCCGCGGTGCGCGAGGCGAAAGCCGTGCGGGAGTCCGTGGGGCTCATCGAAGGCTCCTCGCTCGGCAAGATCGAAGTCATCGGCCCGGACGCCGCGAGATTCCTCGACCGGATCTACGTCGAGACGGCCTCCAGCCTGGCGGTGGGACGTACGCGCTACGGCTTGATGCTGAACGAGAACGGCATCGTCATCGACGACGGCGTCTTCGCGCGCCTTGCCCAGGATCACTACCTGGTGCACACCACCAGCGCGGGCGCGGACCGCATCTACGAGTGGCTGGAGTCGTGGCTGCAATGCGATTTCCCGGACCTGGACGTCGTACTGGTTCCCGTGACCACTCAATGGGCGACGCTCACCGTGAGTGGCCCACGCGCGCGCGACGTCGTGAGCCGGCTTCGCTCGAGCATCGATTGGGCTCCGGCGACCTTCCCGCACATGTCGGTATGCGAAGGCGGGATCGAAGGCGTGCGCGCACGTGTGTGCCGCATCAGCTTCACGGGCGAGCTCTCATACGAGATCAACGTCCCGGCGAAGCGAGCACCCGAGGTCATCGATCGGCTGTGGCGGGCCGGGCAGGAATTTTCCATGACGCCCTACGGCGTCGAGGCGCTGATGACGCTGCGCGCCGAGAAGGGTTATCTGCACATCGGCGTGGATTCGGATGGCACCACGCTGCCCATGGATCTGGGCCGCGCCACGGCCATCGCACGCAAGGCATCGGACTTCGCAGGCCGCCGCTCGCTCACGCGCTCCGGCTCGGTCGCGCCGGGACGCCTGCAGCTGGTAGGCCTGAGCTCCGAGGAGCTGCTGCCGCCGGGCGCGCAACTCATCAAGGGCTCACCACCCTGCCCCAGCGACGGCCACGTGACCACGAGCGTGCTCAGCCCCAATCTGGGAAAGCCCATCGCCATGGCCCTGGTGCGCGACGGGCTCAAGCGCATGGGCGAGAGCGTCACTGCGTTCCACATGGGCCGCCGCCTTCCCGCGAAGATCGTCCCGCCCGTGTTCTTCGATCCGCAAGGGGAACGACTCCATGCATGAGCTGGCCGCCATTCCCTTCCGCCGCTCCCTCGATATCGACTGGGGCGGGCTCGGCAATGCCTCGCTGCGCCTCGCGGCCGACGACGGGCTGAGCGCGATGCTGCTGAAGGGCGGCCGGTTCTGCGAGTTCGAGTCCTTCGTCGCCCGCGAGCTGCTGCCCACCGCGCCGGAGCCCGCGCGCGTGCACAGGCAAGGCGACGTCACCTGGCTTTGGCAAGGACCGCGCGAATGGCTGCTCGTGAGCGAGTCCCTGGATGGCCGGGCTCTCGCCGAACGCTACGCCGCGAAGATCGGCTCGCTCACGGCAGCGGCCATCGACGTGTCGGACCGGTTGCTGGTACTGGAGTTGTCCGGCCCGGAAGCATTGGCCCTGGTCACGAAGGGCACGTCACTGGACCCTGCTTTGCTTTCACCGGGCGCCTGCTGCCGCACGCGCTTCGCGGGGCTGCACGCCACGCTGTTCAGGCCCGCAGATGCGCCAACTTACGGCCTCATCGTGGACCGGGCGACGCGCGTGCATCTGCACGCATGGCTGAGGAAAGTGCTCGGCGCTTAGCGCATTGGCGCTGATATCCGCCTGATTTTCTGCAACCGAGCCATTCTGCCGGCCCGCGGCGGACAGGCGGACGGGCCTCCTTTACACTCCGGCGCTCTTTTCAGCCGCCGGAGTGTCCGCGAGTGTCCGCCACCCTGTCCGAAAGATCTTCCACGCCTGCCCGCCGCCCTGGCTCCGCTCGCCTCCTCTGGCTCAAGATCCATCGCTGGCTGGGCCTCACGCTCGCCGCGTTCCTGGTGATGGCAGGGCTCACCGGCGCGATGCTGGCGTTCCGGGATCCCATCGATGCCAGCCTCAATCCACATCTGTTCCGCGTACAGCCGCAGGGCGCGAAGATCGCGCCGCTGGCGCTTCGCGAGCGCGCCGAGCAGCTGGTGCCGCAAGCGCGCATCGATTCGGTGCGCCTCGACGACGGGCCGACGGACGCCGCGGTCTTCGATCTTTCGCCGCGCATCGATCCGGCCACTGGCGAGGACTATCCGCTCGAGGGCGATCAGCTCTTCGTGGACCCCCATACCGGCGAGAAGCTCGGCATCCGCGACAACGCGACGCTCGCGCTCGACCGACAGCACCTGGTGGAGACGCTGTTCATGGTGCACCGGTATCTGCTGCTGGGTGAGACGGGCACGAAGATCCTGCTGGTGGTCGCCATCGCCTGGCTCGTGAGCACCGTCATCGGCTTCTATCTCACGTTCCCGCCGAAAGGCCGGCGCTTCTTCGCGGGATGGAAGCCTGCATGGCGCGTGCAATGGAGCGCGCCGCTCCCGCGCTTCAGCTTCGACCTGCACCGCGCTACGGGCCTGTGGTTGTGGATCATGCTCTTCGTCATCTCGTTCGGCGCCTTGCGCGTGACGCTGGGCGATCTCGATCTCTTCGACCCCATGCTGAAGAAGGTGGCGTCGTGGAAGGACGCGAGCGCAGAGCTCGCGCGCGCGGCGCAGAAGATCGAGGAGCCGAAGCTCAGCTGGGAGAACGCACTGGACCTGTCGCGCAAACTGATGCCGGCCGCGGCGCAGCGGGCGCAGCTCGATGTCTCGGGTGAGGCGTCCTTCGGCCTGAATCGCAGCCGTGGCATGTACGTCTACACGGTCCGCAGCTCCATGGATGTGTTCGACTCGGGCCAGACACAGCTCTACATCAGCGCGGTCGACGGCCGGGAGATCGCGCTGTCGCACCCGCAGATGGCCGGCGGAAATGCATTTTCCAACTGGACGGCGGCGCTGCACCGCGCACGCATCGGCGGGACGCCATACAAATCGCTGGTGACGTTGACCGGATTCGCCACCGCGGCCCTGGCCATCACCGGATTCATCGTGTGGTGGAAACGCCGGCGCCCCCGCTGACCGCGAGGCACTTGCACTTGCGCGATGTCCGGCCCCGCTAGTTGTAATAGTCGCTGGGGCGGGTGCCGAAGGCGCGGCGGAACATCGCGGCGAACGAGCTCGGGTTCTTGTAGCCGATGTCGTAAGCCACGCGGGTGACGGACTGGCCGGTGTGCAGCCGCCACAGGGCCTCCAGCATGCGCACGTGCTGGCGCCATGCGGCGAAGCTCATTCCGGTCTCACGCTGGAAGAGGCGCGTGAGCGTGTGCCGCGTCATTCCAGCGGCAGCCGCCAGCTCTTCCAGGCTCGTCTCCAGCGCCGGCTCGTCGATGATGGCGCGGCAGATGCGGGCAAGCCGTGGGTCGTCCGGCAGCGGCGCGCTGTAAGGCAGCGCGCGCATTGCCAGGATCTCGTCGATGGCCAGGCTCATGATGCGGCCGTCCCGGCCGTTCATCTCGTAGTCCTCAGGCAGCTGCACGGCCTCATTGAGCAGCGAGTGCAACAGGCGGCTCACTTCGATGACGCAGCATTTGGCAGGCAGCGTAGGCACCGCAGCGGCGTCCACGAACAGCGTACGCAGCGAGACCGGAACGCGGCAGGCAACCTCGTGGCCCGTGCCGGCCGGCAACCACATGGCCCTGTGGGGAGGCACTACGAATTCCCCCTGGGCGGTGAGCACGGTCATGACACCGGTACAGCCGTACAGTAACTGCGCCCGCGGATGCCTGTGCTCGGGGTCGATGTAGCCAGCGGCATACTCGTAGGCGTATGCGTTCACGGGCCTCGGCCCGGGCTCTGTGCGTATCAAGATGCCGTTTCCCCCTGGCCCGGTTGCGACGATTGTTGCTCCGAACTCCGCAGCGGCCCAGGCCCGCTCCTGCAATGATGCGGTCTGCGGTACCCGACCCGCGCCGAAGCCCATGATACGCGACCATGACTGAAGACCGGAAAAACGACGGCCTGGACCCTGAAATCCGCTCATTCGTGAAGAAGATGGGCGAGCTGTGGCGGGAGCATCCACCCCTCTCCAGCCTGCCCCTGCCCGAGCAGCGCCGGGTGGCGGAGAAGGTCCGCAGCTACTGGTCGAAGGGCGGCCCGGTCATGGCCCGCACCACCGAGAAAGCCGTCCCGACCGGTGACGGCAAGACCGTCCGCATCCGCCTGCTGGACCCCACCCCGCAGGGCCCCAAGCCCGCCCTGCTCTATCTGCACGGCGGCGGCTGGACCATTTTCAGCATCGACACCCACGACCGCATCATGCGCGAGTACGCGGCCCGCGCCGGCATGGTGGTGATCGGCATCGACTATTCGCTCTCCCCCGAGGCGAAATTCCCCCGCGCCCTGGATGAAACCGTGGCCGTGGTGCGATGGCTGCGCGAGAACGGCGCCGCCGTGGGCGTCGATCATCGCCGCATCGTCATCGGCGGCGATTCGGCGGGTGCCGCCATGACCATCGCCTCCTGCATGATGCTGCGGGACGCCGGAGAGCTCGGCACCGTCAAGGGCATGCTGCTCAACTACGGCGCCTTCGACGTCGCCTGCGACACGGAGTCCTACGGCAAGTACGGAAAAGGCGGTTACCTCTGGGACGAGGGCGAGATGGCCGCGTTCTGGAACAACTACCTGCGCGACGACGCCGACCGGCGCAACCCGCTCGCCGTGCCCATGCTGGCGGACGTCAGCGGCCTGCCGCCCGCCTTCCTCGCCACGCCGGACTGCGACGTCATGTACAGCGAAAGCGTCGTCATGGGCGAGAAGCTGCGGCGTGCCGGCGTACTGGCCCAGACGGCGGTGTATCCCGGCGCCACGCACAGCTTCCTGGAAGCCGTTTCCGTGGCCCGCGTGACCAACCGGGCTTACGACGAAGCCGCGCGCTGGCTCAAGGACATGGTGGCCTGACCAGCTGGCCAGATCCGAGCCGCGTGGCGAACCCGATGGCACAAGCCATCGTCGCTACCGGCTCGGCTCACTGAACTCGACGCGGGCGATCTTCCCGCGCTCGATCGTGTAACGGGCCACCGTCTCGAACGACTTTCCGGCAGCACCGCTCACCCGCTCGCGATCCGTCACCACATGGCCTGCGGTCGTACGCTCCACGATCTCGCAGTGGAGCCCTGGGGAATCACGGAACAGCCGCTCATAGGTCGTGCGCATCCTCGCCTTGCCGGCATACCGGAGCGCGCCGTCGGCTCCCCGAACCTGCACCGCATCGTCGTACGGCTCGAGGAAGGCCTCCAGATTTCGATGGTTGTACGCATTGACCTGCCGTTGCACCAACGCGGCCGGTGACGCGTCGATGAGCGAGGCAGGCTCGAGCACTTTCCCGTGGCGCACCACCTGCCGGACCTCGAGCACGTTGCCGAGATCCCTGACGGGATCGCCGCCCAGCACGAGAAGATCCGCGCGCTTGCCACGCTCGATGCTGCCGAAATCACTTTCCTTTCCCAAGGCCTTCGCACCATTGATCGTCGAGGCCTGGAGAATCTCCCACGGGCCGAGGCCCGCCTCCCGCATGGCGACCAGCTCGTCGAAGTAGGCGCTGCCATGCGGCGTGCCGATGTTGCCGGCATCCGTGCCCGTGGCGATGAGCACACCCTGTCTCGCGAGGACTTTCAGATTCGAGCGGCGATGCGCCTCCCGCGCCAGCGACGCTGGATCATCGCCGCGCGTCGCATCGACGCGCGCCCCGCCGTCGAGATGCCAAAGATCCGTCAACGTGCCCAGCACGAACGGGTTCGCCAGCGCGAAATCGTGAGGGCTCGGCCGCAATCGCCGTGACAGCACTTCGTCGTACCGGCGGCTGACCAGCAAAGTGGGGATGTACGGGATACGACGCTGCGCCAACAGTTCTCCGAACTCCCTATCCACGGGTGAATCGTCCACGCCGTGCACCAGC
>JBGAIL010000020.1:0-39090 GCA_044225565.1 Steroidobacteraceae bacterium
CGCCATGCAGCACCGGGCTGCCATCGGCACGGGGTTGTTCACTTTCGCCATCGATTACGCGCTCGTGTACCTGGCCGAGGAGCGCGTCACCTCCGCGGTGGTTGCGGTGATGTTCGCCTTGCTCGCCTTGATGAGCCTCATCGTGTTCCGCCTGGCGTTCGGTCAGCGCGCGGCGCCCAGTGCATGGATCGCCGCTGGACTCGGTGCGGTGGGCGTGGCGCTTCTGTCCTGGAGCGAGCTGGTTCACGCGCAGATGGATCGCTCGGCTGCCATCGGCCTCGCGGCAGCCTTCCTCGCCGTGGTGGGCGCGGCCATCGGCAATGTCTTCGCGCGCCATGCGGAGGAAGCGCACGCGCCGGTGACCGTCGCCACCGCATGGGCCATGGCTTACGGATCGGCGATGCTCGTCGCGTATGCGATCTTTACCGGCCGCACGTGGAGCTTCGATACGAGCTGGCCCTACATCCTTTCGCTGCTGCACCTCGCGATCGTCGGCTCCGTGATCGCGTTCGTGCTCTTCTATGGACTCGCACGGCGGCGCGGTTATGCGACTGCGTCGTATATCTCCGCGCTCACGCCGCCGCTCGCCATGCTGATGTCCGCGGTGTTCGAGGGGAAGAAGTGGGGCAGTACCGCGCTCGGCGGCATCGCGCTCGTCGTGTTCGGGCAGTGGCTGCTGTTGCGCTCGCGTAAGGCCTAGCAGAGCGCCAGTACCCGCTCACGGAGCATCTCCGGCGTGGCGTCGGCAGGCGCGACCGGCGGGCCCGCGGAGATCGTGATTCGCGCGAACAGCTTGCGCGGCAACCGCCACCACCTGCTGCGCGCGTAGCGCGAGAACATCGAGCCCCACAGGCCCGAGAGTGCCATCGGGATCACCGGCACGGGCGTTTCGCTCAGGATCCGCATCAGGCCCTGCCGGAACGGGCCCACTTTCCCATCCGTCGTCAGACGGCCTTCGGGGAAGATGCACACCAGCTGGCCGTCCCGAAGCTCTCGCGCCACCACGGCGAAGGCATGCTCCAGTGCCGCGGGGTCGTCCCTGGCGGAGGTGATCGGTACCGCCTTCATGCCGCGGAAGATCGTGTTCAGCAGCGGCGTCGAGTAGATCTTCCGGTCCATGATGAAGCGAACCGGCCGCCGCGTCGCCGCCGAGATGAGCAGTGCATCCACGAAGCTCACGTGGTTGCACACCAGCAGCGCCGCGCCTTCCTCCGGGATGTTCTCGAGCCCGCGACGGCGCAGCCGGTAGATGGTGTTCACCAGCAGCCAGGCGACGAACCGCAGCAGGAACTCCGGCACCAGCGAATAAATGTATGCGGCCACCGCCAACGCAGTGACCAGCAACAGTTGAGGGATGCTGAATCCCAGCTCCAGTGCCGCGGCACCGAACAGTGCCGCTGCCACCATGAACAGCGCGTTGAGGATGCTGTTCGCTCCGATCACCTTCGAGAGCGATTCCGGCCGCGCGCGCTGCTGCACCATGGCATACAGTGGCACCACGTAGAATCCGCCGAAGAGGCCGATGCCCGCGAGGTCGATCAATATCCGTGTCGAGCCGGGCTGGGTGAGGAACTCGCGCGCCGTGAGCAGCGTGGTCGCCGGCGTCGACGGCGAGGCGAGCGCGAGGTCCACCGCGAACAGCGTGAGCCCGATGGAGCCGAACGGCACGAGCCCGATCTCCACCTTGCGTCCCGACAGGCGCTCGCAGAGCAGCGAGCCGATGCCGACGCCGAGGGAGAACACCGCGAGCATCATCGTCACCACCTGCTCGCCACCGCCGATGACGTAGCGGCAGAACACGGGCAGCTGCGCCAGCACCAGCGCGCCGTAGAACCAGAACCATGAGAGTCCCAGCAAGCCGAGGAACACCGTCCGCGACGCTCTGGCGACCGCGATGTTGCTCCACGTCGAAGTCCAGGGATTCCAGTCCACGCTCGCGTTCGGCGCTGCGGGTGTGCGGCGTGGAATGGCGAGGCTCGAAACGAACCCGATCGTCGCTGCAGCCAGCAGCACCATGGCGATCAATCCTTCGTCGCCCCGTGCCGCCAGCAGGCCTGCGCCCAGCGTGCCGAGCAGGATGGCCAGGAACGTGCCCATCTCGACGAGTGCATTGCCACCCACGAGCTCCGTGGGTTGCAGCACTTCCGGCAGCAGACCGTACTTCGCCGGCGCGAAGAATGTGGAATGCATGCCCATCAGGAACAGCGTGGCGAGCAGCACGTGCAGGTCATGCGTCGCAAATCCGTACGCGGCGACTCCCATGATCCCGATCTCCGCCGCCTTCACCACCTTGAGCACGCGCGCCTTGTCGAAGCGGTCCGCCAGCTGCCCCGCGATGCCCGAGAACAGCACGAACGGCAGGATGAATAGCCCGCCCGCGAGATTGACCAGCAGCTGCGGATCCACACGCCCGTAACGCGCGGTCTGAAACGTGGCGAGCAGCACCAGCGCGTTCTTGAGCAGGTTGTCGTTGAACGCGCCCAGCGCCTGCGCGCCGAAGTACGGCAGGAAGCGCCGCTCGCCCATCAAACGGAACTGGCTCCGCTCGCTCATCCGGCGACTCCTGGCTTCCCTGCGTGCCGTGGTGGGCTAGCGGCGCTCTAGCGCTTCGCGCATCAGCTGCGCGATGTCCTGGGCGTCATCGGTACCCACCGCCTCCAGGCCGGCGATCGCACCCTCGATGTTCGCTGGGGGGTGGTTCTGGTTCAGCTTGAATTTGAGCTGGATCTCGTCCGGCTCGAAGTCGAAGCCCACGATGCCGCGCAGCTGCGGCCGGCCGTGCCCGGCGTCATACCGCCAGGGCGCGGCAGCGCCATGCTCATACTTTTCCGCGAGCTGCACCACGATGCGCTCCAGCGTTTCCGGGTCCCGCGACAGGCGCACCTTGCCGTAGAGGTGGGCCACCGCGTAATTCCAGGTAGGCACCTGTTCGCCCGCATCCTGATACCAGCGCGCCGAGATATAGGCGTGTGGTCCGTGCAGGATGAGCAGTGCCCGCTGCGCCTCGATGTCCTTCCACTGGGGGTTCGGCCGCGCCCAGTGTCCGGTCAGGATCACTTTCTGACCTTCGCGCCGGTACAGCACGGGCAGATGCGTGGCGAAAGGCGCGCCATCTACCGTAGAGATCAGGGTGCCGAAGGCGTCATGGGCGGCCAGCCAGTCGAGGCGGGCCAGGTCGGTTTCAGCGAAATACGGAGGGATGTACATGAGCGCAGTTTGACGGTCTGCCAGAGTGGCGACCACCCCATCGGCCGGGATGGGGTCAGGTCCTGCAATCGTGCAGCGCCCTGGGTAGCGCGCCGAACCTGCCGTCCTGCCGCTGCACGATTGCAAGACCTGACCCCACCCCCTACTGCGCGGCCTTTTCGCCCCCGGGCACACCCGGAGGGCCAGCCGCGTAAGCGGCATCGGGCGAGGTTGGAGCCGGTTTTCAGGACTCCAAGACCACTCGAGCAGCACGACGCCCCCGGTGTCGCGCTCTCCTGTCGTCTCCACCCCTCCCGCGGAAAGTCGAAGGTCGGTGCCAATCGTAGCGCCCGCCGCCGGATGATGAGGAAGCGTCGCAAATGACAATGGGGCTGATCGGCCGCAAGGCCGGCATGACGAGGGTGTTCACGGACGCCGGGGAAACCATCCCGGTCACCGTGATCGAGGTCCTCCCGAACCGCGTCACCCAGGTGAAATCCGCGGACAAGGACGGCTATCGCGCGGTCCAGGTGAGCTTCGGCGAGCGCCGCCCGCAGCTGCTCTCCAAGGCCGTGGCCGGCCACTACGCCAAGGCCAAGGTGGCCCCGGGCCGGGCGCTGGTCGAGTTCCGGCTCGCCGACAAGGAATCGTCCGAGCTGGCGCCCGGCGCCGAGGTCAAGGCGGACCTCTTCAAGGCCGGCGCCATCGTGGACGTCACCGGCACCACCATCGGCAAGGGCTACGCCGGCACCATGAAGCGCCACAACTTCGGCGGCCACAACGCTTCCCACGGCGTCTCGGTATCGCACCGCACCCCGGGCTCCATCGGCCAGCGCCAGACCCCGGGCCGCGTGTTCCAGGGCAAGCGCATGTCGGGCCACATGGGCACCGTCCGCCGCACCATCGAGAACCTGAAGGTGGTCGAGGTGGACCTCGAGCGCAACCTGCTCCTGATCCGCGGGGCCGTGCCGGGGGCCGAAGGTGGCAACGTCATCGTCCGCCCCTCGCTGAAGGCGGCGCGTCAGGCGAACCGCAAGACCATCGCTCCGACCAAGGCGGCCGTCGCCGGCAAGGCGACAAATCCGGGCAAGGCGGGTAAGAAGTGACCACTCTCAAGTCCATCAACGGTGGCAGCGAGCTTCAGGTGTCCGAAGCCGCTTTCGGCCAGGCTTTCAACTCCGCGCTGATCCACCAGGTGATCACCGCGTACCGCCAATGCCGGCCGCTCCGGCACCAAGGCGCAGAAGACCCGCGCCGAAGTGCGTGGCGGCGGCAAGAAGCCGCACTCGCAGAAGGGCACGGGCCAGGCCCGCGCCGGCTCGAGCCGCAGCCCCATCTGGGTGGGCGGCGGCAGGACCTTCGCCGCGAAGCCGCGTGACTTCGCGCAGAAGGTGAACCGCAAGATGTACCGCGGCGCCCTGCGTTCGATGGTCTCGGAGCTCGCCCGGCAGGATCGTCTGGCCGTCGTCTCCGAGATCAGCCTCGAGGCGCCGAAGACCCGCCTGCTGCTCAACCAGCTCGGCGGCTGGAAGCTCGACGACGTGCTCATCGTCGTCGAAGCCATCGACGAGAAACTGTTCCTCGCCGCGCGCAACCTGCGCAAGGTGGAGGTGCTCGAGGTCGCCAACATCAACCCGCTGAGCCTCGCGAGCCACGAGAAGGTGCTGCTGACCGTCGCCGCCGCGAAGCTGCTCGAGGAGCGCCTCCAGTGAACAAAGAGCAATTGATGAGCGTGCTGATCGCGCCGCACGTCACGGAGAAGACCTCCTTCGCGATGCAGAACGCCAACCAGTACACCTTCCGCGTGCGCCGCAACGCCACCAAGACCGACATCAAGCAGGCCGTGGAGCTGATGTTCGACGTGAAGGTGAAGGGCGTGCAGACGGCCAACGAGCCCGGCAAGTCGCGCCGCTTCGGCAAGACCATCGGCCGCACGCAGGACTGGAAGAAGGCTTACGTGAGCCTCGTCGCCGGTCAGGCGATCGACTACGAAGCCAGGGCGAAGGGCTGAGGGGACGCGCGATGGCACTCATCAAGATGAAACCCACTTCGCCCGGCACGCGCACGGTCATCAAAGTCGACCGCTCGCACCTGTACAAGGGCGACCCGTACGCGCCGCTGACGAAGCACCAGAACAAGACCGGTGCGCGCAACAGCTTCGGCCGCATCACCACGCGCCACGTCGGCGGCGGCTCGCGGCAGAAGTACCGCATCATCGACTTCAAGCGCGACAAGGACGGCATCACCGGCGTCGTCGAGCGCGTGGAGTACGATCCCAACCGCACCGGCCACATCGCGCTCATCAAGTACGCGGATGGCGAGCGTCGCTACATCCTCGCGCCCAAGGGCGTCAAGCCGGGAGACGAGGTGCGCTCGGGGGCGGATGCGGCCATCAAGCCGGGCAACGCCATGCAGCTGCGCCACATCCCGGTCGGCTCCATCGTGCACAACGTGGAACTGAAGCCCGGCAAGGGCGGGCAGCTCGCGCGCAGCGCGGGCAGCTCGGTGTCCTTCACTTCGCGCGAAGGCATCTACGCGTTCCTCCGCGTGAAGTCCGGCGAGATCCGCAAGGTGCACATCGATTGCCGCGCCACCATCGGCGAGATGAGCAACGACGAGCACAACCTGCGCAGCTATGGCAAGGCCGGGGCGAAGCGCTGGCGCGGCATCCGCCCGACGGTGCGCGGCCTCGCCATGAACCCCGTCGACCACCCGCACGGCGGTGGCGAGGGCAAGTCCGGCCAGGGCAACCCGCATCCCGTGTCGCCCTGGGGCTGGAACACCAAGGGTCTGAAGACGCGCCACAACAAGCGCACCGATCACATGATCGTCCAGCGCCGTCGCAACAAGGTTCGCTGATAGGACTCCCGAATGCCGCGTTCAACCAAAAAAGGCCCGTTCGTCGATCTGCACCTCGCGAAGAAGGTGCAGGTCGCCGCCGCCAGGAACGACCGCAAGCCGATCAAGACCTGGTCGCGCCGTTCCATGGTGATCCCCGACATGGTCGGCCTCACCATCGCCGTGCACAACGGCCGCCAGCACATCCCGGTGCTCGTCAGCGAGAACATGGTCGGCCACAAGCTCGGCGAATTCGCGCCCACGCGCACCTTCAAAGTCCACTCGGGCGACCGCAAGGTCGAGTCGGGAAGCTGAGGTAGCCACCATGGACGTCACAGCGAAATACCGCTACGCCCGCATCTCGCCGCAGAAGTGCCGCCTCGTCGCCGACGTGGTGCGCGGCCAGCCCGTGGGCAACGCCATCAACGTGCTCAAGTTCATGCCGAAGAAGGGCGCGGATCTCGTGCGCAAGACGCTCGAGTCCGCCGTCGCCAACGCGGACAGCAACCACGGCCTGGACATCGACGATCTCAAGGTGGCGAGCATCCAGGTGGATGCCGCACCCGTCCTCAAACGCTTCGCCGCCCGTGCCAAGGGGCGCGGCGCCCGCATCGTGAAGCGCAACAGCCACATCACCGTCGTCGTGAGCGACGGCAAGAAGGACTAGCGCATGGGTCAGAAGGTCAATCCGCTGGGCATCCGCCTCGGCATCACCCGCGACTGGATGTCCAAGTGGTATGCCGGCAAGAAGCAGTTCCCGGTTCACGTGCACACGGACTTCCGCGTGCGCGAGTTCCTCAAGGAGAAGCTGTCCGAGGCCTCGGTGAGCCGCATCCAGATCGAGCGCGCCGCGAAGAAGGTGAACATCACCATCCAGACCGCGCGCCCCGGCATCGTCATCGGCAAGAAGGGTGAGGACATCGAGAAGCTGCGTCAGGAGACGGCGAAGCTGCTCGGCATGGCCGGCACCGACGTGCGCATCAACATCGCCGAGATCAGGAAGCCCGAGCTCGACTCGCAGCTGGTCGCCGACGCCATCGCGCAGCAGATCGAGAAGCGCGTGATGTTCCGCCGTGCCATGAAGCGCGCCGTGATGAGCACCATGCGCAGTGGCGCGCTGGGCGTGAAGGTGCGCGTTTCCGGGCGCCTGAACGGATCGGAAATCGCGCGCACGGAATGGTACCGCGAGGGCCGCATTCCGCTGCACACCTTCCGCGCGGACATCGACTACGGCCTCTCCGAGGCCCACACCACCTACGGCGTCATCGGCATCAAGGTGTGGATCTTCAAGGGTGAGGTGTTCGACAAGTCGGAGCTCGAGCGGCGCGAGGCCGCGCCGGCCGAGGGCGATACCGCGCAGGCCCCGGCCCCGGCCGCCGCCGGCAACGTGCCGCCGCCCGCCAACGCGGAGCAGGTTACCGCCTGAGTTAAACCATGCTGCAACCCAAACGCACCAAATACCGCAAGCAGTTCAAGGGCCGCAACGCCGGTCTCGCCGTGCGCGGCAGCTCCGTCGCCTTCGGCGAGTTCGGGCTGAAGGCCACGAGCCGCGCGCGCATGACTGCACGCGAGATCGAGGCCGCGCGCCGTGCCATGGCCCGCTACGTGAAGCGCGGCGGCCAGATCTGGATCCGGGTGTTCCCCGACGTCCCGATCTCCAAGAAGCCTCTCGAGGTCCGCATGGGCAGCGGCAAGGGCAACGTGGAGTACTGGGTCGCGAAGGTGAAGCCCGGCAAGGTGTTGTTCGAGATGGAAGGCGTCGCCGAGACCGATGCCCGCGAGGCGTTCCGCCTGGCCGGCTCGAAGCTCTCCGTCTCCACCTCGTTCGTGAAACGGCAGGTGCGCTGATGGATGCCAAGCAACTGCGCGGCAAGAAGCCGCAAGAGCTCGCCGAGGAGCTCCTGAAGCTCCGCAAGGAGCAGTTCGCGCTGCGCCTGCAGCGCGCCACCGGCCAGGCCGTCAAGCCCGACCAGTTCGGCAAGGTCCGCCGCAACATCGCACGCCTCAAGACCATCGCGCGCGAGGCGCAGGTCGCTGCCGCCGCCGGAGAGAAGAAGTGAGCACCGAAGCGAAGCAAAAGACCCTCACGGGGCGCGTCGTCAGCATCAAGATGCAGAAGACGATCGCCGTCGAGATCGAGCGGCTCGAGAAGCACCCGATGTACGGCAAGTACATCCGCCGCACGACCAAGCTCCTCGCGCACGACGAGAAGAACGAGTCGCGCGAGGGCGACCTGGTCTCGATCACCCCCTGCCGTCCGCTGTCGCGTCGCAAGTCGCACCAGCTGGTGAAGGTGCTGGAGCGCGCGTCGTGATCCAGCTGCAAACCATACTCAATGCCGCCGACAACAGTGGCGCGCGCACGCTGATGTGCATCAAGGTGCTCGGCGGCACACGCCGCCGCTACGCCACCGTGGGCGACGTCATCAAGGTCAGCGTCAAGGACGCCATTCCGCGCGGCAAGGTCAAAAAGGGCGAGGTGTACGACGCAGTGGTCGTGCGCACCGCGCGCGGCGTGCGCCGCCCCGACGGCTCGCTGATCCGCTTCGACGGCAATGCCGCGGTGCTGCTCACCAACAAGCTCGAGCCCATCGGCACCCGCATCTTCGGGCCCGTGACGCGCGAGCTGCGCAACCAGCAGTTCATGAAGATCATCTCGCTCGCGCCGGAGGTCCTGTGAGGAAGATCCGCAAGGGTGACGAAGTGGTCGTCATCTCCGGCAGCGACAAGGGCAAGCGCGGCGCCATCCTGCAGGTGCTCGACGGCGGCCGCGTGCTCGTCGAGGGCATCAACAAGGTGAAGCGCCACACGCGCCCGAACCCCCAGGCCGGCAAGCAGGGCGGCATCATCGAGAAGGAGATGCCGCTCGCGGCCTCCAAGATCGCCATCTGGAATGCGGCGGCGAAGAAGGCCGACGGCGTGGGCATCAAGACGCTCGCGGACGGCAAGCGCGTGCGCTTCTTCAAGTCCAACGGGGAGCAGTTCGATGCCTAATCTCGCCCGACTCGACCAGCACTACCGCGAGAAGGTGGTGCCGCAGTTGAAGCAGGAGCTCGGCCTCTCCAACGTGATGGAAGTGCCGCGCATCTCCAAGATCACCATCAACATGGGTGTGGGCGAGGCCGCGGCCGACCGCAAGCTCATGGATGCCGCCGTCACCGACCTCACCAAGCTCAGCGGCCAGAAGCCGCTCATCTGCAAGGCCACCAAGGCCATCGCGTCGTTCAAGCTGCGCCAGGGGCTGCCGATCGGCGCCAAGGTGACGCTGCGCGGCGCACGCATGTACGAGTTCCTCGATCGCCTCATCAGCATCGCGATGCCGCGCATCCGCGACTTCCGCGGCGTCTCGCCGCGCTCGTTCGACGGCCGCGGCAACTACAGCCTGGGGATCAAGGAACAGATCATCTTCCCCGAGATCCAGTACGACCAGGTGGATCAGCTGCGGGGCATGGACATCACGATCACGACGACCGCGCGGGACAACCGCCAGGGCCGAGCATTGCTCGAGGCATTCAACTTCCCGTTCAGGAAGTAAGAGACACTATATGGCGAAGACGAACATGGTGGAGCGCGAGAAGCGCCGCGCCAAAATCGTGAAGAAGTACGCGGCCAAGCGCGCGCAGTTGAAGGAGCTGATCCGCAGCCCCAAGACTTCGCCCGAGGCGCGCGCGGAAGCGCAGGCGAAGCTGCAGTCGCAGCCTCGCGATGCGAGCGCGTCGCGTCAGCGCAAGCGCTGCCAGATCACAGGCCGCTCCCGCGGCGTGTACCGCAAGTTCGGGCTCGCGCGGGTGAAGATCCGCGAGGTCGCCAACCGCGGCGAGATCCCTGGCCTGTCCAAGGCGAGCTGGTGAGGTACGGCGCATGAGCATGACCGATCCCATTGCCGATCTCCTCACCCGCATCCGCAACGCGCAGGCGGCGGGCAAGGCCGAAGTGAGCATTTCCTCCTCCAAGCTGAAGACGGCGATCGTCAAGGTGCTGAAGGACGAGGGCTACGTCGGCGACTTCCGCCTTGCGCACGACGGTGACGGCAAGCCGAGCCTCACCATCGGCCTGAAGTATTACGAGGGCCGTCCCGTCATCGACCGCCTCGAGCGCATCAGCAAGCCCGGCCTGCGCGTGTACCGCGGCAAGGAAGCGCTGCCCAAGGTGCTCGGCGGCATGGGCACGGTGATCGTCTCCACGCCCAAGGGCGTGATGACCGATCGCCAGGCCCGCTCCATCGGACAGGGCGGCGAAGTCCTGTGCGTCGTGGCCTGAGGAACTAGCGATGTCCCGAGTTGCAAAAGCACCGGTCGATCTGCCCCAGGGTGTGACGGCCACCATCGCGCCCGAGCTCATCACCATCAAGGGCGCGAAGGGCGCGCTGACCCTGCCCCTGAAGAAGGGCGTCACGGTCAAGCAGGATGAGAAGAAGCTCGCCATCGCGTTCGCCGACGAGGAAGCCCGCAAGCACGCCGGCTCCACGCGCGCGCACCTCGCCAACATGGTGCAGGGCGTGACGAAGGGCTACGAGAAGAAGCTCGAGCTCGTGGGCGTCGGCTTCCGCGCCGCCGTGCAGGGCAAGGCGCTGAACCTGGCGCTCGGCTTCTCGCACCCGGTGGCGTTCCCGATCCCGGAAGGCATCTCCATCGAGACGCCGAGCCAGACGGAGATCCTGATCAAGGGCATCGACGCCCAGAAGGTGGGCCAGGTGGCCGCCGAGATTCGTGACATCCGCCCGCCGGAGCCCTACAAGGGCAAGGGCGTGCGCTACGCGAACGAGCAGATCACCCTCAAGGAAGGGAAGAAGAAGTAGGCCATGACCATGCACAAGAAAGACAAGCGTCTGCGTCGCGCCGCGAAGACCCGCGTGCGCATCCGCGAGCTCGGGGTGGCGCGCCTCACGGTGCACCGATCCTCGCAGCACATCTATGCGCAGGTCATCGACGGCGCTGGTGGCAAGGTGCTGGCCGCTGCCTCCACGGTGCAGAAGGCCCTCAGCAAGGATCTCAAGGGCACCGGCAACGTCGAGGCGGCGAAGGCGGTCGGTCGCACCATCGCGGAGAAGGCGAAGGCCGCAGGCGTCACCAAGGTGGCGTTCGACCGCTCGGGTTTCCAATATCACGGCCGCGTGAAGGCGCTGGCCGATGCGGCGCGCGAAGCGGGCCTGGAGTTCTAAGACATGGCGAGACCGGAAAAACCTCAATCGGCCGATGACTTCGTCGAGAAGCTGGTGGCGGTCAATCGCACGGCGAAAGTCGTGAAGGGCGGCCGGCAGTTCGGCTTCACCGCGCTCACCGTGGTGGGCGACGGCGGCGGCCGTGTCGGCTACGGCTTCGGCAAGGCGCGCGAAGTGCCCGTGGCCATCTCCAAGGCCATGGCGCAGGCTCGCAAGAACATGATCAACGTCGCCCTGCGCAACGACACGCTGCACTACGCGGTGAAGGCCGAGCACGGCGCCACCCGCGTGTACATGCAGCCCGCCTCGGACGGTACGGGCGTCATCGCCGGCGGCGGCATGCGCGCGGTGCTCGAGTGCGCTGGCGTGCGCAACGTGCTGGCCAAGAGCTACGGCTCGCGCAACCCCATCAACGTCGTGCGTGCCACCATGAACGCGCTCGCCAAGCTGCGCTCGCCGGACGACATCGCCGCCAAGCGCGGCAAGACGCTCGAAGAGATCCTGGCATGAGCGGCAAGAAGGCCAATACGACGGCCAATACGACGGTAAGGGTCACGCTGGTGAAGAGCGTCCACGGTCAGCTGCGCAACATCGCGGCTTCCGTGCGCGGCCTGGGCCTGCGCAGGCTCCACCATTCCGTCGAAGTCATCGACACCCCGGAGAACCGCGGCATGATCAAGACTGCCGGGCACCTCCTGAAGGTCGAGGGGGCTTGAAATGGGTTCCATGAGACTCAACGAACTGAAGCCCGCCCACGGCTCCAAGCGTCCCCGCCTGCGGGTGGGCCGCGGCGCTTCCGCCGGGCAGGGCAAGACCAGCGGCCGCGGCGTCAAGGGCCAGCGCGCGCGCAAGGGCGGCTACCACAAGGTGGGCTTCGAAGGCGGCCAGACCCCGCTCGACCGGCGCCTGCCGAAGTTCGGCTTCCGCTCGAAGATCAAGGCCACGCGCGCCGAGGTCCGGCTGAGCGAGCTCGCGAAGGTGGAAGGCGCGGTCGTCGATCTGGAAGCGCTGAAGAAGGCCAACATCATTCCGGCGCTCGCGGAGCGGGCGAAGGTGGTGCTGTCCGGCGAGATCAAGAAGGCGGTGACGCTGAAGGCCGGGAAAGACCGGACGATAGCGGCCACCAAGGGCGCGCTGGCGGCCATCGAGGCGGCCGGCGGCAAGCTGGAAGAGTAACCCCGGGGCACCTCACAGGGCAGCATGGCCACGACCGGCACAACCAACCCCATCGCGGGACTCGGCGATGCGGCTCGCTTCGGCGAGATCCGCAGCCGTCTGCTGTTCCTCATCGGGGCGCTGATCGTGTACCGCATCGGCACCTTCATCCCCGTGCCGGGCATCGACCCGGCGGCCGTGTCGCGCTTCTTCCAGGACCAGTCGAACGGCATCCTGGGGATCGTCAACATGTTCTCGGGCGGCGCGCTCTCGCGCCTCTCCATCTTCGCCATGGGCGTGATGCCGTACATCTCGGCATCCATCATCGTGCAGATGATGTCCATGGTCCTGCCCTCGCTCATGGAGCTGCGCAAGGAAGGCGAGTCCGGCCGGCGCAAGATCACCGAGTACACGCGCTACCTCACGGTGGTGCTGGCGGCCTTCCAGTCGCTGGCTGCAGCGGTCGCGCTGCAGAAGGGCGGCATGGTGCTGGGCACGGGATTCAACTGGCTGTTCACGGCCACCGTCACGCTCACCACGGGCACCATGTTCCTCATGTGGCTCGGCGAGCAGATCACCGAGCGCGGCGTCGGCAACGGCATCTCCATGCTCATCCTCGCCGGAATCGTGGCGGGGCTGCCGGGCGCGGTCGGCAGCACCGTGAGCCAGGTGGCGTCGGGTGAGATGCAGGGCCCGTTCGCGCTGCTGCTCATCATCATCGTGCTCGGCACCACGGCGTTCGTGGTGTTCGTGGAGCGCGCGCAGCGCCGCATCGCCGTGAATTACGCGAAGCGGCAGGTCGGGCGGAAGATGTACGCCGGCCAGACCAGCCACCTGCCGTTCAAGCTCAACATGTCCGGCGTGATCCCGCCGATCTTCGCCTCGAGCCTGCTGCTGTTCCCGGCGACCATCGCGGGCTTCTTCGGCTCGGGCGCGGAAGGCGGCATGGCGGCGGTGATGCAGAACGTGGCCGCGGCGCTCAACTACGGCCAGCCGCTGCACCTGCTCATCTACGCGCTGCTGATCATCTTCTTCTGCTTCTTCTACACCGCGCTGGTCTTCAACGCGCGCGACACGGCGGAGAACCTGAAGAAGTCCGGCGCCTTCATCCCGGGCATCCGCCCGGGCCAGCAGACGGGCGACTACATCGACAAGGTGCTCACCCGGCTCACGCTGTGGGGCGCGCTGTACGTCACCGCGGTCTGCCTGCTGCCGGAGCTCATGGTGTCCTATTCCGCGGGCGTGCCGTTCCACTTCGGCGGCACCTCGCTCCTGATCTGCGTCGTCGTGGTGATGGATTTCATGTCGCAGCTGCAGGCGCACATGATGTCGCACCACTATCCGGGCCTTCTGAAGAAGGCGAACCTGCTGGGCTACGGCAGGACCGGGAGCTCGGGAGCATGAGCATGCATTCTGGATCGGCGCGTAGCGCCGCTACTCTTGCGGGGTCGCGCAGCGATCCCCGGGGAAAGTTGCGCGCAGCGCATGAAAAGGCCTCGTCGTGAAAGTTCGTCCTTCGGTCAAGAAGATCTGCAAGAACTGCAAGATCGTGCGGCGCCGCCGCGTGGTCTACGTCATTTGCAGCGATCCGCGTCATAAACAGAGGCAGGGTTAATCGCCATGGCACGCATTGCGGGCATCAACATCCCGATGAACAAGCACGTGTGGGTCGGGCTCACGCACGTCTACGGCGTGGGCAAGAACCGCTCGCGCGCCGTGTGCGCTGCGGCGGGCGTGAACCCCAGCACGAAGGTCAAGGACCTCACCGAGGCCGAGGTCAACGCGATCCGCTCGCAGATCGCGAAGTTCGCGGTCGAGGGCGACCTGCGGCGCGAGGTCTCCATGAACATCAAGCGGCTCATGGACCTGGGCTCGTACCGCGGCATGCGCCACCGGCGCGGCCTGCCGGTGCGTGGCCAGCGCACGCGCACCAACGCGCGCACGCGCAAGGGTCCCCGCAAGCAAGCCGTCAAGCTCAACGCGCCTCCGGGCAAGGCATAAACAACCATGGCTGACCAGAAAACCGCGGCCCAGAACGCCGCCAACGCGGCGAAGAAGCCGAAGAAGGCCCGCAAGAACGTGCTCGACGCCATCGCGCACGTGCATGCGTCCTTCAACAACACCATCGTCACCATCACCGACCGCCAGGGCAACACGCTGTCCTGGGCCACGGCCGGTGGCTGCGGCTTCCGCGGCTCGCGCAAGAGCACGCCGTTCGCGGCGCAGGTCGCCGCCGAGAAGGCAGGCGTCGCGGCTCAGGAGCACGGCGTGAAGAACGTCGAAGTGCGCGTCGGCGGCCCGGGCCCCGGCCGTGAGTCGGCGGTGCGCGCGCTCAACGGCTGCGGGCTGAAGATCAGCAGCATCTCGGACGTCACTCCGATCCCGCACAACGGCTGCCGCGCGCCCAAGAAGCGCCGCGTCTAATCGAGGAATCCTATGGCTCGTTACACCGGTCCCAAGTGCAAGCTCGCGCGCCGCGAAGGCACGGATCTCTTCCTGAAGAGCGGCATCAAGCCGCTCGAGAACAAGTGCAAGCTCTCCGTGCCGCCCGGCGGCATCAAGGGCGAGCGCCGCACGCGCCTGTCGGACTACGGCCTGCAGCTGCGCGAGAAGCAGAAGCTGCGCCGCATGTACGGCGTGCTCGAGCGACAGTTCAGCAACTACTACGAGGAAGCGGCCCGCAGGAGCGGCGCGACCGGCGAGAACCTGCTGAAGCTGCTCGAGTCCCGCCTGGACAACGTGGTGTACCGCATGGGCTTCGCCGCCACGCGCTCCGAGGCCCGCCAGCTGGTGAGCCACAAGGCGCTCACGGTGAACGAGAAGGTGGTGAGCATCGCCTCCTACCAGTGCAAGGCCGGCGACGTGGTGCAGATCCGCGAGGCCAAGCGCAAGCAGCTGCGCATCCAGAGCGCACTCAACGTGGCGCAGCAGGTCGGCTTCCCCGAGTGGGTGGAAGTGAACGACAAGGAGTTCCGCGGCGTGTTCAAGTCGGTGCCGGCGCGCGACGACGTGCTCCCGGACATCAACGAGAACCTGGTCGTCGAGCTGTATTCGAAGTAATCGTCTTGGATTGAGCCGGCGATCGCCGGCAAGGTGTGAACGCTATGCAGGGTTCAGTCACAGAATTCTTGAAGCCGCGCGTCGTGAAGGTGCAGCCGGTGGCTCCGCGCCAGGCGCGCATCGTCATCGAGCCGTTCGAGCGCGGCTTCGGCCATACGCTCGGCAACGCGCTGCGGCGCGTGCTGCTGTCCTCCATGCCCGGCAGTGCCATCACTGAAGTCGAGATCGACGGCGTGCTGCACGAGTACACCAGCATCGAGGGCGTGCAGGAAGACGTGGTCGACATCCTGCTGAACCTGAAGCAGGTGGCTCTGCGCATGCACACGCGCGACAGCGCGGAGCTGCGCCTGCACAAGAAGGGCCCGGGTCCGGTCACGGCCGGCGACATCCAGGCGGACCACGACATCGAAGTCGTGAACCCCGAGCTGGTCATCGCCAACCTCACCAAGGCCGGTGAGCTCAACATGACCCTGCGCGTCGAGCGTGGCCGCGGCTATCGCCCGGCGGTGCAGCGCGCGGCGTTCGAAGAGCAGACGCGTCCCATCGGCCGCCTGCAGCTCGATGCCTCGTTCTCGCCCGTGCGCCGCGTCACCTACTCGGTGGATGCGGCCCGCGTCGAGCAGCGCACCGATCTCGACAAGCTGATCCTCGACATCGAGACCAATGGCACCATCGATGCGGAAGAGGCCATCCGCCGCGCCGGCGGCATCCTCAAGGAGCAGCTGTCGGTGTTCGTGGACCTGCAGGGCGAGGAAGAGGCTTCGGCCAAGGTCTCCGAGATGCAGTTCGACCCGATCCTGCTGCGCCCCGTCGACGAGCTCGAGCTCACCGTGCGCAGCGCGAACTGCCTCAAGGCGGAGAACATCCACTACATCGGCGACCTCGTGCAGCGCACCGAGGTCGAGCTGCTGCGCACGCCGAACCTCGGCAAGAAATCGCTCACCGAGATCAAGGAAGTGCTGCAGAGCCACGGGCTCATGCTGGGCATGCGCCTCGATGGCTGGCCGCCGGCCGGGCTGCGGCACGACGAGGATCGCGAGATCATCTAGGCGCTGACGCGCCAACTCTCCTGCGGGTCGTGCTCTGCGCGACCCGCTACGAATAGCGGCGCGAAGCGCGCCGGGAAGAACGGGTTCTCTGTATGCGACACCAACTCACGGGCCGACAGCTCTCGCGCAATGCGCCGCATCGCTGGGCGATGCTGCGCAACATGAGCGTCTCGCTGCTGCGGCACGAGACCATCCGCACCACCCTGCCCAAGGCCAAGGAGCTGCGACGCATGGTCGAGCCGCTCATCACCCTCGGCAAGTCGGACAGCGAGGCGAGCCGGCGGCTGGCCTTTGCGCGCCTGCGCGATGCGGACGTGGTCACCAAGCTGTTCGAGGACCTGGGGCCGCGCTTCAAGGCGCGCCCGGGCGGCTATACCCGCATCCTGCGCATGGTGCCGCGGCCGGGCGACAACGCCCCGATGGCGCTGATGCAGCTGGTGGACGGGCCTGTCGCGGCCGCGAAGATCGAGGAGCCGGCGCAAGGCGAAGGCAAGGCGGCGAAGAAGAAAGCCAAGGCCAAGTCGGCCCCGGCGAAAGCCAAGGCGGCGGCGCCCGCAAAGAAGAAGAAAAAAGCGGCGGCCTGACCGCCCCTGCCGGCGCGCGAGCCGGGTCAGCGACATGTGAAAGCCGCCGCAAGGCGGCTTTCGCGTTTCCGGGATGGCCGGTGCAGGGTGGTTGGCCCGGGCGGCGCGGCGTATGCTGGGGCGCGTCCTTCACATAAGAGGCAACAATCCATGGGACTCGCGGCAGAATTCAAAGAGTTTGCGATGAAGGGGAACGTCGTCGACCTGGCGGTCGGCGTCGTGATCGGCGCGGCCTTCGGCAAGATCGTCAACTCGCTGGTGAACGACGTGATCATGCCACCGATCGGCCTCGCCATCGGCGGCGTGGATTTCAAGGACCTGGCGGTGCGGCTCGGCACCAATCCCGCGGGCGAGCCCGTGCTGCTCAAATGGGGCGTGCTGGTGCAGACCCTGTTCGAGTTCCTGATCATCGCGTTCGCACTGTTCATGGTGATCAAGGCAATCAACCGCCTGAAGCGGCCCGCGCCCGCCGCGGCCCCGCCGCCGCCTCCGCGTAGCGAGGTGTTGCTGCAGGAGATCCGGGACCTGCTCGCGAAGAAGTGAGTCGATGCGCCGGCGACGGCAGCGTGCAGCGGTGCGTTACCGTTCGACGAACGCGCGCTCGATGACGTAGTCGCCGGGCTCGCCGATGTGCGGGGAGACCTCGAATCCCCGCGCGTCGAGGATCTGTGCCGTCTCCTCGAGCATCACCGGGCTGCCGCAGATCATCGCGCGATCCACCTCGGGATCGAGCCCGGGCATGTCGAGGTCCTCGAACAGCCGCCCGCTCGTGATGAGGTCCGTGAGCCGGCCGCGGTTGCGGAACGGCTCGCGCGTCACCGTCGGATAATAGGTGAGCTGGGTGCCGGCGTACTCCCCGAGATACGGGTGCTGCGGCAGCTCTTTCGAGAGGTATTCCGAGTAGGCGAGCTCGCTCACCGTGCGCACGCCGTGCACGAGCACGACCTTCTCGAAACGCTCGTACAGCTCCGGGTCCTTCACCAGGCTCAAAAACGGGGCGAGCCCCGTGCCCGTGCTCAGCAGGAACAGGCGCTTGCCCGGCCGCAGGTCCCGCAGCACCAGCGTGCCCGTGGGCTTGCGGCTCACCAGGATCTCGTGTCCTTCCTGCAGGTTCTGCAGGCGCGAGGTGAGCGGCCCGTCGGTCACCTTGATGGAAAAGAACTCCAGGTGCTCCTCGTGCGCGGCGCTCGCGATGCTGTAGGCGCGCATGAGCGGCTTGCCGTCCACCTTCAGGCCGATCATGAGGAACTGGCCGTTCTCGAAGCGCAGTGCCGCATCACGGGTGGTCGTGAAGCTGAACAGGGACTCGTTCCAGTGGTGGACGCGAGTGACGCGCTCGGTGCCGATGACGGCCATTTCGGGTTTCCCGGCTCCGTTTGTGGGAGGGGGATTCTAAGGAGAGGGAAGGGTGGGCGTTAGAACATCGGGGCATCGGGTCATGCGGACGCGGTGCCGGCAGGCGGCGGCCCCGTTGCGGGGCCCGCCCGCTCCGGGCTCGCCCATCGGCTCCCCCGGCGCTCCCGGGCTGGATTGCGCAGCGCCACCGGACTATCTTCGTCGAATCCGGGCAGTGCTTGAGACTTGGAGCACCATGATGAATGCGGTAGGCCTCGAGGTTCGCAATCACGTCGGCTGGATCACGCTCGATCGGCCCGGGATCGCCAATGCCATAGACCGCCCGATGCTCTGCGCCCTGGACAAGGCCCTGGATTTCGTGATCGAGCGGAACCACGCCGTGCGGGCCATGGTTCTCACCGGCACAGGCCGGCACTTCTGCAGCGGCGTCGATCTGCGTGCCATGAGCGCGCCGGACGGCATGGAACGGGGTTTCCTGGACCACGTCATCGAGCGGCTGTTGTCCATCCCGGTGCCCATCGTCGCGGCGATCAGCGGCGCCGCGGCCGGCTCGGGCATGACGATGGCGCTCACCGCCGACATCATTCTCATGACCGAGGACGCGTTCTTCCTGCCGTCCTTCATCCGGCTCGGGCTCGTGCCGGACAACGGCATCACGACGCTCCTCTCAGAGCGGGTGGGTGCCGCGCGGGCTCGCGCGAGCCTGATGCTGAGCGAGCGCATCGAAGCGCGCAAGGCGCTCGACTGGGGCCTCGCCTACGAGATCGTGAGCGCGCCGGCGCTGCAGGCGAGAGCGGCCGAACTCGCGGAGAAACTGGCCTCAGGTCCGCGGAACGCGCTCGCGGCGACGCGCATGATCTTCAGCCAGCGCAACGGCGGAGAATTCCACAAGCAGTTGCGGGCCGAGCGGAGCGCGCATCTGGATGCCTTGCGGTCGCAGGAATGCATCGAAGGCCGGGCGGCTTTCTTCGAGCGTCGCGAGCCCTGTTTCGTGAAGGGCGACCCCGGACATTCCGTCGACGCCGGCCCGGAAGCCGCCAGCCGCCGCACGGTCGTCTGAGCGCCGTACCTCAGCTTCCCCCGATCCCTCTCGCCGCATCCAGATGCTCGCGCAGCGCCTTCGCCCAGCTGGCCGCTGCGCGTTGAGCGGCGGCAACGTTGTCCACGCTCGAGGTGAGCTCCAGCCAGGTCTTTTCCGGGTCGCGCTTGCGGTCGATGATTCGTGCGATCAGTGCGCCGGTGGCGGAGTCCCGCAGCTCCGCGACCAGAGTCATCTCGCCGGCGGAGAGCGCGTAACTGCGCGTCACGCCGGCGCGCTGCAGGTCCGGCGCGTTGATGTAAAGGTCCCGGATCTCCGCCTTGATGCGCAGCACGTCATCGCCCGGAGCATCCACCACGTCGTAGCGGCCCGACCTTTCCAGCTCCTTGCCGAACGCTTCGCGCAGCACTTTCGCGAGCCCGTCCCGGATTTCCTGCTTCTCCGCCGCCGTGATGCGCTGGTGGCCGGATTCCGGCTGCCAGCTCTTGCTGAATGACACCTCGATGGGATCCAGCATCACCTTGTCGTAGGCCGAGAGCTTCGCGCCCGGCTGTGCGTACACGGTGTCCAGACCGTGCACCTTCACCTTCTGCAGGCCTTCGGCATCGGCCATAGCCGCGGTCTCGGCGGCGATGGCCTTGGCCTGGCCCCACGCGAGCGGCGCGAGCAGGGTGGCGAAGGCGGTGGCGAGCAACACTGTGGGCAGTCTCATGGCGCGTTCCTCGGAGCCGTGGTGGGGCGGCAAGCGTGGCCCATCGTCGTCGGCGAGGGGTGGGACCGCAAGGGTGCGGTGCGGGTTCCCCGCTCCAGGGCGGGGCATGCTAGCGTCCCCACGCCGAAAGTAACGCCGCCCCGGACAATCAGTAACCCCAGCCCGGATCGCGGGCGCCGGAAGCCTTTAGGCTCTGCTCGCGATCCAGGTGCCCGCATCCGAGGAAGCTCCATGCAAGAACCGCCGGCGAGGCTCGGCCGAGGCGTGCTGCTGGCTTATTCCGCTCCGGCCTTCTCGCAGGTGTTCATCCACGGGCCGACGGGCGGCATCATCCAGGGCATCTACGCCAAGCAGTTCGGCGTCCCGCTGGCGGGCATCGCCTGGGTGCTGCTCGTGGCGGGCCTCGTGGACGCAGCCTCCAACCCTCTCATCGGCTATTTCTCCGACCGTTACCGAATTCGATACGGCTCGCGCAAGCCGTGGCTCGTCGGCGGCGCCACCCTCGCTGTGCTCGCCTGCTGGTTTCTCTACGCGCCGACCCCGCCCGTCACGGTGAGCTATCTCATGCTCTGGCTGCTGCTCGCATACCTCGCCTGGGGCATTTCCGAGATCCCCTACGGCGCCTGGATCTCCGAGATCACCGAAAGCTACGACGAGCGAACGCGCCTGGCCACCTGGCGCGCGGGCTTCATGTACATGGGCTCGATGGCCTTCTTCGCCGTGCCGTACCTGCCGATGCTGTCGAGCACCGAGTTCACCGCCGAATCGCTGCGCTGGACGGCGATCATTGCGGTGATTGCGCTTCCCGCCATGACCCTGATCGCCGTCGCCTTCGTGCCGAACGGCGCTCCGCCGCGACCCAGTGCGAGGGAAGCGAGCCGCAACCCGTGGCGGGCCGTGCTGCTCAACCAGCCGCTGCTGATCTTCGCGCTACTGTTCGCGCTCATCGGGCTCGCCAACGGAGTGATCGCGGGTGTGCTGTTCTTCTTCTTCGATTCGTACCTGCGCGTCGGGCAGCACATCGCGGCCCTCTTTCTCATTGCGTTGCCGGTCGGCGCGGCGGCTGTGCCGGTATGGGGGTTTCTGTGCCGGCGTTTCGGCAAGCAGCGGGCGTGGGCCGTGGCCACGCTGGCTACAGCCGTTGCAGTGCTGGGTTACGCGCTGGTGCCCATTGGCGAGAGCGGTGTCTGGCTGCTTGCTGCCGTCCACGTGCTCGTCATAGCGCTGTACGTGTGCTACGCGGTCGCAGCGCCTGCCGTGCTCGCAGACGTGGTGGACTACGGCCGCTGGCGCTTCGGCGCGGATTTCGGCGGCACCTACTTCTCGTTCTACTCGCTGATGTACAAGGCCGCGCCGCAGTTCGGCGGCGCGCTGGGCGTGGCGCTGCTCGGATTCTTCGGCTTCGACCCCAAGCTCGCGGCTCAAACGGAGGGCGCACGGCTCGGATTGATGCTCACGTTCTGCGGACTGCCGGCGCTGCTGTTGCTGCTGGCCGTGCCGCTGCTCTGGCGCTTCCCGATAGACGCGCGGCGTCAGGGCATCATCGCACGGCGTTTGTCGCGTTCTCGGTGAACAGCACGATGTCGACGCCTTCATCCACGCGTAGCGAATGGATAGGGCGCTGGCCGTAAAGGTCGTGCATGGGGGACAGCCACTCGCGGATCGGTGCGGGCGCGGGACGCAGATCGAGCACGAACGCGGGTTTGTGCAGCGATGCCATCAGGCCTTCGAAGGAATCGGGCGCGGCGGGCAGGCGCCGTTCCCCGGGAGTGCTCAGGTCCCGGCCGAAGAAATGGCCGAGGGTCACCAGGTCCGTGCCGTAGCGCCGCTTCAGATACATCCCGACCATGGGCGGCAGCGCCAGTGTCTCGCTCTCGCCCAGCCGGATGGTCACGCGCGTGGGTGCAGCGTGGCCGAGATGGGTGAAGATCAGCAGGCGGCCGCCATCCCGCTGCTGCTGCCTGCGGATCCATTCGATGTTCTCGAGCTTCGCGCGGTCCGAGACTGCCACCGTGCCGAGGATGGATTGCGGACCGCTCTTCGCGGACCAGCCGATCGGCACCTGGCGGAGATAATCGTCCACCTGCCGGGCGGCGAGGGCGGATCGACAGGCGAGCTCGTATTCGCTCTCGGAGGTGGCGTGGATGTAGTCGCTCTCCCGCGTTTCGTAGAGCGTGACGAGATCGGCGATCGCTGCGGTGACGGCATCGCGCTCGCCCTGGGGGAGCCCCGGGTACTGTTGCGGCTTGTCGGAGAAGCGGTCCAGAGTGAGGAAGGGCAGCGACGGGGCGAGGCGCTTGCGCAGTGCGGTCGCAGCTTCGGCATCGACGCGGTCGAGGTAGCTGAGCGCGCCGTCGAGCGGAGCGCCGGGCTGGCCGGGAAAGCCGGAGATGTCCATGCCGTAGAAGTGGATCTTGCGGGCGTGGCGCGGGTCGAGGTTGTAGGCGCGCATCCACTCGAGCAGGCCGGCCTGCTGGGGGAAGACGCCCAGCCCGCTGGTGATGTATCGCGCCGCGAGCTGCCTGGGATCGCCGGGGCCGCCGAGCACGTAGGCATCGAGCGCGTAGCTTTCGGTGAGGCCGGACTCGAGGGCGATGGCGGTGAAGTCCATCCGCTCGACGAGGAACTGGAACAGGCGGTTGCGGAACTCGAGCGGCTCCGCCGAGCCGTGCAGTCCTTCGCCTAGCGAGGCGACGCGCGCGTCGCCGATCATGCGGCGCAGCGGCTCGAGATCGGCCCAGTTCGTCCGGCTCGTCAGCGAGACCTCGTGAAGGTTCGCAGCAGCCCAGCTGGTGAAGGCCCGGTCGACTGAATGGGCAGGTGAGCCAGGCGCCGCCGCAGCCAGCGCAGCGAACGTGGTGACCGGTGTCGCGCTAGCGGCGAGCGGCACTGTAAGCGCTGAGCTGCCGAGAGCGCCGGCCACGATGGCTGCGACAACCCGCCGCGTCATGCGTTTCATGCCTTCTCCACCAATCGCTTCAGCGCGGCGTGATCTGCATCGAGCTTCGCCTGTGTGGCGTCGTTGGCGGTGCGGGCGAGGGCATGGATGCCTCCCGCCTGCTGCGTGGCCGCCGCAGTCACCTGCACTTTCGCGGCCACATCGCACACGACCAGAGTATGCGCGCCCATATCCACCAGCGTGTATGCGATATAGCCATTGGCGCTCACTCCATCCTCTGCCCGCAACGACTGGATCCGCCATCGCGGCGCGCGAGCCGCCAGCGTTTCCTGCAGCATGTATACCGTCTCACGACCCGGCCGCTGCCCGATCCTCAGCACTTCGCCGACGGCGTTCGCCTCTCCGCGGATGCGTTCGAGCGATACCACGCTGTCCTTCCACTCGCGGAGCCGGCCCAGGCAGGGCCAGACCGCCTCAGGCGCCCGTTCGATCTCGATCTCACCGTGCAGCACGAGATCGAACGCCCTCCAGCCGTTCAGCGGATCGCTGCTCACTGCAGCAGGCCGAACCTGCGGAACAGCGCATCCGGGTCCGGGTCGCGGCCGCGAAATTCCCGGAACGCTTCGGTCATCGGCCGAGTATTGCCCGCTTCCAGGATCGTGCGGCGGTAACGCCCGGCCACATCCAGATCGTAAAGCCTGCCGGGAGCTGCGAGGAACGCCTCGGCGATGTCCGCCGCGATCGCATCCGACCACAGATACGTGTAGACGCCGGCTGCGTACTGCTCCGAGAACGTGTGGAACGCATGCGATGCCCGCAAGGTGGGCGCAACCGCGGAGGGCATGCCGATCTCCGCGAGGATCCGCGCTTCCTCCCTTACTGCGTCGATGCTGCGCCCATCCGCCATGAGGTGCAGCCGCATGTCGACGATGGCCGTGGCGAGGTAATCGAGCGTCACGCTGAACACGCGATCGTGTCGGACGCCCTGTTCCACCTTCGCGATCAGCTCTTCAGGCATGGGCCGGCCGGTCTGCCAGTGCTTCGCGAAGCGCGTGAGCAGCTCGCGATCCAGCAGCCAGCGCTCGTTGAGCAGCGACGGCACTTCGACGAAATCCCAGGGGACCTCCACGCTGCCCAGCGACGGATATCGCGCTCCGTTGGACAAGGTGTGCAGGGTATGGCCGAACTCGTGGAAGATCACGTTGGCCACTTCCCACGACAGCAGTGGCTGTCCGCCGTCCGCCGGATGCACCACGTTGGAATGCAAGGCCACCACGGGCAGCACTTCCGCGGGTCCGCGCTCGGCGGTCCGGTATTCGGAGGCCCAGGATGAAGGGCCTTTGCCGCTGCGCTGGAACATGTCGACGTACAGCACGCCGAGCGTGCGGCCGCCGCGCGACACTTCGAACACACGGATGTCCTGCGAGACGACGGGGATGCCCTTCAATTCGTTGAACGACAGCCCGTACACGCGCCCGGCGGCCCACATCATGCCGTTCATCACGTTGTCCAGGGCGAGATAGGGCTTCACCGCGTCCGCATCGAGACTGAATTTCCGCTGGCGCAGCTTCTCGGCGTAATAGAGACGATCCCATGGCTGGATCGTGAATTTCGCGGCGCCAGCAGCCGGTGCGGCGGCTGCAGTGTGGCCTGCCGGTTCGCCAGCGGAGGCGGGCGCGTGCGCAGCGTCCGTGTTGGCCAGTGCCTGCAGCTCGGCGATCTCTGCTTCAGTCTTCCTCTGAAGCAGATGCCACGCGCGTTCCAGCATCGCGGAAGCCACTTCCGGTGTGCCTGCCATCCGCCCGGCCGTCGCGAAGTGCGCGTAGGTGGGGTAACCGAGCAGCCTGGCCTTCTCCCCGCGCAGCTTCAGGATTTCCGTCATCACGGGCGCGTTGTCGTAAGGTCCCCGGTGGTCACCGCGGGTGCTCCACGGAATGAATACTCTCTCGCGCAGCGCGCGGGAGTCCGCCTTGGTGAGCACTGGCCAGACGGAGGGCCGTTGCACGGGAATCGCCCATGAGCCCGGCCTGCCGCGGGATTGAGCGGCGGCCTTCGCCGTCCTGCGCCACTCTTCGCCCAGGCCTGCGAGCTCCGCTTCGTCATCGACGAAAACGACCAGGGATTCCTCTTCCCGCGCGACGTTCTGGCTGAACTGCGTGGTGAGAGCGGCCAGCCGCGCGTTGATTTGCTCGAGGCGCCGCTTCCTGTCCGCGCTCAGGCTCGCGCCGCGGCGAATCATCCGTTCGTGCCACACGGCGACGAGCCGTCGCGCCTCCGGCGTCGGTGCGGAACCGGGCAGCCCCTGGAACACGGCATGCACCCGCGCGAACAATTTCCCGTCGTGCGCGATCTCGTCGGCGAGCGAAGCGCTCTTCGGCATCACTCTGGATGCGACGTCACGGATCGCATCGCTGCTCGCGGTGGTCACGAAGATCTGGAACAGATCCTCGATGCGCGCCAGGGCCCGTCCACTCGCTTCGAGCGCGGCGACGGTGTTGTCGAAAGTGGGCGACGCCGTATTCGTGGCGATCTCGCGCACTTCCTCGCGCTTGCGCTCGATGGCCTGCAGGTACGCCGATTCCATGGCGGCCGGCGTCGCGACGTCGACCGGTGGCAGGCCTCCGTAAGGGCCCGGCCACCGGATCGTGAGCGTCTCGAACGACGGCGATTCCGATGCGGGTGGCGCGGCATTGGATGCCGCCACGAGTGCGCCCAACGCTATTGCCGAGACCCGCATCCGCAAGCTCGCACTCTCAGTTGAAGTTGTAGCGCACGTTGATTCCATACGTCCGCGGTCGCAGGCGGGTGGCGGGGCCGTCCACACCCAGCAGCCGCGCATCCACCGCCCCATCTTCGTCGGTGATGTTGTCCCCGAACAGATAGGCTGCCCAGGCCCGGCCTTCAACGCCCAGCCGCAGGTCCACCGTCGTCATCGAGTCCGAGGGAAGGCCGCCACTCGCGACATCCGTGCGGTCCGAGGTGTACTGCACCCCGCCGCGCGCAAATCCGCTGAGCGTGTCGGTGAAGGGCCAGCGGTACGTCGCACTGCCGGACAGCGATGTATCGGGAACGCCGACGATGCGGTCGCCGTCCACGATGGGCGTGCCGGCAATGTCCTCCTTGTACTTCGCATCCACGTAGCTCGCGCCTACCTGCAGCGCCAGGCGATCCACCGGCCGCACGGTCAAGGTCACTTCCGCGCCGGTCGTGCGGGCCTTGCCGCCGTTCACCAGGCCGGCGACGCGCGGTGAGGGATTCAACACCACGAGCGTCTGAAGGTCCTTCCAGTCGTTGTAGTACACCGCGCCTTCGAGCGTCGCGTGCCCGTTCGCGAACGTGCCCTTGGTGCCGATCTCATAGCTCCAGAGCTCCTCCGGCTTGATCGCCGTCGGAATCGTGACGCCCGAGGCGATGGCCAGGATCAGCGAGATGATCGGCTGCGCCTGCCCCGTGCGGAAGCCCTTCGCGACGTTGCCATAGATCATCCACGCGTCGTTCGGGTGATACGCCACGTTGAACCGCGGCGTGAAGCTGTGGAAAGTGGGCTTGGACGTGCCGGTGAAGTCCGGATCGATGGACTGGATGAAGGCGAGCGTCGCCGGGTCCACCGGCTCGCGGAACAGCCGGTCGTCCTCGAAGTAGCGCACGCCGAAGGTCAGATCGAGCTTGCGGTCCATCAGCGCGAAGGTGCCTTCGCCGAACACCGCGTAGGCGTTGCTCTTCTGGGTCTGGTCCTGCGTGAGGTCGAAGGCTTCGAGCAGCACGTGGGTGCGGCGCTTGATCTCGCGATAGAACACGCCGCCCGTCCAGCGGAAGACCCCGTCGGAGTTCGAAGTGAGGCGCAGCTCCTCGGAGATCAGGTCCTGGTCCTCGGTGATGTCGAACGGCAGGTCGAAGAACGAGGACAGCAGGTCGTTGCTGTAGTCCATCACCGAAGTCGCGCTCACCAGGCTCACCGGGCCGAAGTCGTAGTGCACGGTGGCGCTGTAGAGGTCGTACCGGGTGTTCTGCTCGTCGGCCGGCGTGAGGGTGGTGCGGTCCGCCAGCGAGTCGCTGTTGCCGCGGGCTTCCTCCTTCGTGTGCCAGGCGGAGAAGGTCATGTCGAGCCGGTCCGAGGCTTTCCATCGCAGCTTCGCGCGATAGCTGGCGATGTCCCGGTCGTTCACGTCGTCGTCGCCCGTGAGCGCGTCGTCGATCCAGCCGCCGTAGGATTCCTTCGAGCCGACGATGCGCAGGCCGACCACGTCGTCCTTCAGCGGCACGTTCACCATGCCGCGAGCGGCGTAGTTCGCATCGCCGTCCTTCGTGCTCGAGCCGACGAGGTCGACGCCGGCCTGCACGTCATCCAGCTTCGGCTCCTTCGTCAGCAGGCGGATGGTGCCGCCGATCGACCCATCGCCGTACAGCGTTCCCTGCGGGCCGCGCAGGATCTCCACGCGTTCGAGATCGTAGGTGCGCACGTCCGGCACTTGAGTGTTGCCGATGTAGGTGAAGGGCAGCTCGTCGAGGTAATAGCCGACGGGTGCATTGCCGTAAGTGGAGTTGATGCCGCGGATCTGGATGTTCTGCGTACCCGACCCGTCGTCGATGATGCCGACGCCCGGTGCGCTCTCCAGGAAGTCCGCGAGCTGCGCGGCACCGGACTCCTCCATCGCCTTGCTGGTGATCGCCGATATGGCGATCGGCACGTCGAGCAGCCGTTCCTCGCGCTTCTGCGCCGTGACGATGATCTCCTCCACGTCCTGCGGGTCGGCAGCCTCCTGCGCATAGCCCATCGAGCCGGCGAGTGCTCCGCAGGGAGCGAGCACGCCCAGGATCCAGTGCTTCTTGGAAGTGATCATCTTGCAGACCCTCGGTTGAGATTCTTGTCGAGCCACGCCCGCGCGATGGGCGCGAGCGTCTTGGGATCCAGCACGACGCTGCCGTCGGCGTCGGGGATTTCGGTGACCTGCCAGCCTTGCGCTTCGAGCTCTGCACGACGCGCGCGAATGATGTCTGCGAAAGGCAGTGGCAGGTCGGCAACGGAACTCACCGCGTTCTCGCCGTAGACGACGAGTCGCGGGCAGCGGATTCGTGCGAGCGTTTCAGCTTCGGAGACATCGCTCATGCTTTCGTAGAACGCCACCCACTGCGAGTATTGCGAGGGCGACCTCAGGATGACGCGCGCGTGTTCCGGCGGGTTGGCCAGGTTGGCGCGCGAGCCGCGCAGCATGTCCGCGTATGGCGCACCGAGCGGCGGCCAGCCCGCGCACACCAACGCGTTCAGGCGGCTCGAGCGTGCGGCGAGCTGCAGGCCGATCACGGCTCCGAAAGTGGCGCCCCACCAGGCGAAACGGTCGAAGCCTGCAGCATCCGCGAGGCTCAGCATGTCGGCGCAGACGCGGTCGATCGTCATCGCTTCGGGCGCAAACGCGGCACTGCGGCCAATGGAGGGATAATCCGCGAGGAGCACGCGATAGCGGTCGGCAAGCGCATCCAGGAAGCCCGCGCGCACTGCGGCTGCTGCGGATCCGAAGACCTCGGCATGCGAAGCCATCACCGGAAAGCCGAGGAACAGCGGTTCGCCTCGTCCGTGCAGCTCGTAATAGATGCCGCTTGCGGTCGTTCCCGTCACGGGTTCGCTGGCCACTGGCGTCGCTCCCTGGCGTGTAGTCGCTGCAGCCATCATGCCGCCGCGACCCGCGAGGAGTCGATCCACGACTGCAGATGATCGTCGAGCAGATCGAGCGTCACCGGGCCACAGTCGATCAGTCGGTCGTGGAAAGCGCGGAGATCGAAGCGCGTGCCGAGCTCGCGCATCGCACGCTCGCGCAGCTCGCGGATCCTGATCTCGCCGAGCTTGTAGGCGAGCGCCTGGCCGGGCCATGCGATGTAGCGGTCCACCTCCGCTTCGATGGTCGGCAGGGGCAGCGTGAGGTGCTCCCTCATGCAGGCCACCGCCTGCGGGCGGGTCCAGTTCATGGCGTGGATGCCGGTATCCACCACCAGCCGCACCGCGCGCCACATCTCCATTTCCAGGCGTCCGTAGTGTGCATACGGATCGTCGAGCAGCCCGAACTCATGGCCCAGGCGCTCGCAGTAGAGCGCCCAGCCTTCCACGTACGCGCTGTAGCCGGAGAGGCCATAGCGGCGGAAGTCGGGCAGGGATTCCATTTCCTGGATCAGCGCGATGTGCATGAGGTGGCCGGGCCAGGCCTCGTGCATCGTGAGCGCGACGTGCAGATAGCTGGGACAGGCCGCGGGCAGGCTGGTGACCCAGAACACCCCGGAAGTGCGCCCATTCGCTGGATTCGGTTGCGCATACGCGGGTGGCACCTGCGCGGCCAGCGCCTCGGGGATCGACTCGACGCCGTAGGTCATGCGCGGCAGGCGGCCGAAGAACTCCGGGATGCGGCGCTCGATGCGCTTGGCGAGCACTTCCACTCGCTCGCGCAGCTCCTGTGCCGATTTCGAGACGAAGCTCGCATCCCGGCCGAGCGCGGTGCGCAGCGATTCGAGACCGCCGTCGATGCCGGTTCGCCCGGCCACCGTCTCCATTTCCGCGCGGACGCGTGTCACTTCTTCGCGGCCGATGGCGTGGATTTCCTGCGGAGTGAGCGACGTGGTCGTGTGGTGGCGTGTGAGGAAGGCGTAGTACGCCGCCCCTTCGGGCTCTTCGCTCATGCCGATGGAGGAACGGCAATGCTTCGCGTACTGCTCGCGCAGCATGTCGATCCAGTTTCGATAGGCGGGCTGCACTTTCTGCGTGATCAACTCGCGCAGCTCGGAGCGGGCGCGGTCGAAACGCGAGGAGTCGCCTCCGGGTGGCGCGGCGAGAGGCTTGTACCAGACGCTCCGTTCGACTTCGGAACGAAGGTAGCTCTCGGCCGCGCCCGTCATGCGCGGCAGCACGACGTCCGGCAGGCGATAACCCGCTTCGACACCGGCCCACAACCGCTCGCGATAGTCATCGAACATGCCGGGCAGGGTCGCGACCCTCGCGACGTAGTCGTCGGCGTCTGCGACGTTCGCGATGCCGGTCTTGCCGATGACGAAAGCAGCCTGGGTCTCCGGCCCGTTCGGGAACATCATGGGGCGCAGGTGGGACTGGAAAGTGAAATGCTCGCGCGCCTCCTGCAGCTCGCGCTCGAGCAGCCGGCAGGTGAAAGCATCTTCGCCCGTCAGCGATCCGGCACTCGACTGCTGGTGCGCGTCGCTCGGCAGTGCAGCCCTTTGCAGCGCACGCAGTCCATCGAGCAGCCGCGCGGTCTCGGCGTCCCGCCGCGCGTAGTCAGTAATGGATTCGCGGAACAGCTCCCGGGGCGCGCGCCGATCGCCGAGCTCCTGCGCGACGGCCGGGTGTTCGCGCAGGTGGAAGTCCCAGTAATCCCCGGCCAGTGCGGCCAGCTTCGCGTTCGTCGTCATGCTGCCTGGAGTCGCAAGCGCTCTCTCCGCCGATGGGCGGCCTCGGTTGGGGCGCAGCGTAGAGCCGGACGACGCCGGCCTTTGGGGCTGGCGTTACTGACTTTTGGGGGAAGCGTTACTTTCTGGCGGGCGTGTCGCCCAGGCGCAACCGCGAGGGCAGCACGCCGTAACGCGCCTGGAAGGCCTTGCTGAAGCTGCCGAGATCGCTGTACCCGGCCATCGCGGCGGCGTAGCTCACCGCGGTGGACGGCTTCTCGAGCAGGCGGCGGGCGAGCTCGAGCCGCACTTCGCGCTGGTACTCACCGGCCGTGACGCCGAACACGTGCTTGAAGCCCAATGCGAACTTGCGCCGGTTCAGGCCCACGTGCCGCGCCAGCTGTTCGAGCGAGAGGGACTCGCGCGATTCGTTCAACAACCGCCGCGCCTCCTCCAGCGCTTTCAGGTCCCGCTGTGTGAGCTTGAGCGCGGAGTTTTCGCCTTCCGCCGGATGCCGCAGGTGCTCCATGGCCAGGCAGATGAGCTCCACCACTTTCGCGCGCAGGTAGATGGGCCGCACCTCGGGGCTCACCGTGGGCTGCAGCAGCGCGCCCGCGGCCGATTTCATGTCCGGCGTCAGCTGGCTCGCGAACCAGAAGTCGAGATCCGTCTCGCCGCTGCGGAATTGCCGCAGCTCCTCCGGCAGGCCGGTGCCGGGCGTTTGCAGGTCCCGCATCGCGAACGACGGGCGGAAGGCTACGGTGATGACGCGCCAGTGATCGGTGAGCACTTCGCGCACGAACGAGCGTTGCCGCGAAGAGGAGGACATGAAGAAGCAGCCTGCGCTGACCGTGCGCTTGGCACCGTCCGGCGTCTCATCTTCGCTGATGCCGTCCAGCCGGCAGTGCAGGTAGAGCCACCCGCGCGTATCGATATCCCAGTAGGTCGCGGTGGGCGCCATGTGCAGGTCCGAGCGCACGAGCAGCAGATCGTCCGAGAGATTCAGCAGCTCCTGCATGCCGCAGTTCATCATCTGCGAGAGGGAGAGCGTGCGCACGGGATCCGCGCTCGGCAGGAGCGGCGAGGGCAGCGCCAGGCTCTGCAGCTCGGCGAGCGAGAAGGCTACGCGCCGCTCGGAAGCGGGGCCGTCGGGCTCGCGTGGGTTGGACTCGGAGTTCTGCATGGGACCCGCGCACTATGAAGCACTGAACGCATCCCGGGTCAAGTTCTCGCACCCGCCGGCCGTCACGGCCAGGTTGTCCTCGATGCGGATGCCGCCGAATTTGCGCAATCCATCGATCCGCGACCAGTTGATGCGGGCGCCGCGGGCGTCGGCCCGCGCTTCGTCCAGCAGCGCGTCGATGAAATACAGGCCCGGCTCCATGGTCACCACGAACCCGGGCTCGAGCACGCGCGTGAGGCGCAGGAATGGATGGCCTTGCGGCCGCGGGATCTCGCCACCCTCGGCGGAGGCCAGCGTGCCGCCCACGTCGTGGACCTGGAGGCCCAGCAGATGGCCGAGGCCGTGCGGGAAGAACACGCTCGACAGGCCGGTCTCCATCGCTTCGTCCGCCTCGCAGGTGATGATGTCCGCGGAGAGCAGAAGCTCGGAGATGAGCCGGTGCGCGAGCAGGTGCACGTCGCGCCAGTCCACCCCGGCGCGCACGCTGGCGCACAGGGACTGCTGCAGTTCGTCCATCTGGTCGATCAGCGTCGCGAAGTCCGTGTCCGTGGCGGAGTAGGTGCGGGTGATGTCGCTGGCGTATCCGGCATGCTCGCAGCCCGCATCGATGAGCATGGAGTGCCGCTCTGCCGGCGCTTTCAGCTCCAGCAGCTGGTAGTGCAGCACGGCAGCCCCCTCGTTGAGCGCGATGATGGGGTTGTAGGGCAGCTCCTGCTCGCGCTGGCGACAGGCGGCGAGATAGGCGAGCTCGATCTCGAACTCGGAAGCGCCCCCGTCGAAGGCCCGGGCTGCGGCTACATGGCCGCGTGCGCCCATGTGGCTCGCGTGCCGGAGGCATTCCAGCTCGTAAGGCGTCTTGGCGGCGCGCTCGTAATCCAGGCGGGTGGCGAGCGGGCGGGGATTTATCGCGCCGACGCCCCATGCGGCGAGCTCGGGGAAGGCCTCGCCCAGGAAAGCGACCTTGCCCAGATCCGCGGGCAGCTGGGCCCGGGCAGCCTCACGGCTGCCGACGGAGCGCACGTCGAAGCGCCGCACCCAGGGCGCGTCCGGCAGCGCTGCGGGCTTGTGCCAGTAGTCGGCCGGATTGTGGAATAGCAACAGCGGCGTCCGGCCGGGCTCGAAATAGATGAAGCTCTCCGCGGCGCCGGTGAGCGGCACCCAGCTCTTGAAAGGGGCGTTGGCGCGATAGGGATGGGCTTGATCGTCCTCGAAGCGCATCGGCGGCGTGCCCGAATGGAGCAGTGCAGCGCGGTAGCCCAGCGCTTCCAGCGCTCGCGCATGGCGTTGCGCCACGGTGTCGAAGTGGGAGTCGTAGGCTGCGTCGGGCGCGGTCGTCGTGTCGGGCATAATTCCTCGACCCTTTGCGTTGAGCCCGCGATTCTAGCTGTTCGCGAGACTGTCGTTTCCCGCCGACAGGGGCCGCTTTTCTATTTCCAATCGTGGACGGAGCCGATAGAATTCGCCGCCGCATGGTGCTTCGGCGTCGTGCGTAGGGATGAAGGTCTACCTTTTTCACTCTTGCTTCTCGGGGTATTGAATCAATGAACACGAAACTCGCTCTCAGCGCTCTCATTGCCGCGCTGGCTCTCACTGCCTGCGCGAAGCAGGAAGCTGCCAGCACCGACGCCGCTCCGGCCGCCGCCGAAGCCGCCCAGGCTGCCGATGCCGCGGCTGACGCCGCCAGCACGGCCGCCGATGCGGCCTCGAATGCTGCTGGCGCCGCCGCCGACGCCGCCTCTTCGGCGACCGACGCTGCTGCCGCCGCCACGGCTCCGGCCGATGCGACGGCTGCGCCGGCTCCGGCCGAGCAGCCCAAGTAAGCTTCGGCTTACTGCCAGAGCTTCGAGCTCCAGGACGGCCCGGACAGGCGCGCGAGCGGCTGTCCGGGCCGTGCGCTTTTCAGAGGATGGAAAATCGTGACGGTCAGCGTTCGGGATGCGCGCGGCAGGGAAGGGGATCGCCGCTGGATCGAAGGGGTTTACCGGGATTATCTGGATGATCTCGCGCCCCTGAACACGGGCATCTTCCCCCTGCTCGGCGAGTACGGTCACCGCGAGCCCGACCATATCGCCCGCTGGTTCGGCGATCCCACGGCCACGCCCCTGGTCATCGCCAAATCCGAGGAGCCGGCCGGCTTCGCCATGGTGGCGCGCGGAGGCCCCCAGGGCCCGGGCAAGCCCCGCACCGACTACCGCATGGCCGAATTCTTCGTCACCCGCTCACAGCGCCGCCTGGGCATCGGGCGGACGGCCGTACCGCTCATCCTCGACCGGTTCGCGGGGCGGTGGGAAATCGTTGAGTACCTGCGCAATCCCACGGCCGTGGCGTTCTGGCGGCGGGTGGTGTCGGGCTATACGCAGGGGCGGTTCGAGGAGCGGGTGGTGAACGGGGAGGTGCGGCAGGTGTTCGAGTCCGGGGTAGGGATGCGGCGGGGGCGGTAGCCGCTATCGTTTTGCAGCCTTCTCGTTTGCCGGGCAACTGTTGCACCCGCCTCCCGCACCACCTCTACGCCTCGGCAGCAGTCTCCAGACGCTGTACCCCGCGCTGACCACCACCAGCGCACCAACCAGCACCCACTCCAGAGCCGCCATCACCCTGCCCCAAACGCCAACGCCGCCCGATACGTCACGAACGACGCCAGATACGCCAGTGCGAACAGATATCCCGCCATCAACAGCGGATATCGCCACGAGTTGGTTTCACGCTTCACCACCGCAAGAGTGGAGAGGCATTGCGGCGCGAAGATATACCACGCAAGTAGTGAGAGGCCCGTCGCCAGGCTCCAGGTAGAGGCGATGATTGGCGTGAGCGCGTTGCTCACGTCCGCATCCGATGCCGACATGGCGTAAACCGTGCCGAGGGCACCCACAGCGACTTCACGCGCTGCGAGTCCCGGCACGAGCGCAATGGAGATCTGCCAATTGAAGCCGATGGGCGCGAAGATCACTTCCAGCGCCCGGCCCAGCATGCCCGCGAAACTGTACTGGATAGGCGGGCCTTCCGCGCCGGGCGGCGGCGCTGGGAAGCTCGCGAGGAACCACAGCACGATCATCAGTGAAAGAATGATGGTGCCCACGCGCTCGATGAAGATGCGCACGCGCTCCCATAGCCCCAGCAGCAGATTGCGCAGATTGGGCAGGCGATACTCGGGCAGCTCGAGCATCAGCGAGCGAGGCTCGTTGCGCATCACGGTGAGCTTGAGGACATACGCGACCGCCATGGCGGACAACACGCCAGCCAGGTACAGCGTGAACAGCACGAGCCCTTGCAGGCTGAAAACACCCACTTTTTGCGCGGGAATGAAGGCTGCAATCAACAACGCGTAAACCGGCAGGCGCGCGGAGCACGTCATCAGCGGCGCGATCATGATGGTGGCGAGCCGGTCACGCGGCGAAGGAATGGTGCGAGCCGCCATGATGCCGGGAATGGCGCACGCGAAACTCGACAGCAACGGGATGAACGCGCGGCCGGAAAGCCCCACCTTGCCCATCAGCCGGTCCAGCAGATATGCCGCTCGCGGCAGGTAGCCGGAATCCTCGAGCACCAGGATGAAGAAGAACAGGATGAGGATCTGCGGCAGGAACACGAGCACGCTGCCCGCGCCGGCGATGACGCCATCCGTCAACAGGCTCTGCAGCGGGCCGGGCCGCATGACCGAAGCGAGCCATCCGCCGATGGACTCGACGCTGTCCTTGATGAAGTCCATCGGCACCGTGGCCCAGCTGAACACGGCCTGGAACATCAGAAACAACAGCACGGCGAGCAACAGCGGACCGGCGACCGGATGCAGCACCACTGCGTCCAGCCTGGTGAGCAGCGCGAGTCGCGCCGGCACGCGATAGCCGATGGCGCTGAGGATGCGGCGCACCTCGCGCTGCGTGGCCTCGATGTCGGCGACGGTCTTCGCAGGCATGTCGATGCGGCCCATCGAAGGCGCGGGCGAGCGCTTGTCGATGGCCTCCACGAGCTCACGCTCGCCGCCGATGCGCACCGCAACCGTCTCGATGACCGGCACTCCGAGCTCGCGCTCCAGCGCCTCGCGATCGATGCGGTATCCGCGCTGGTGTGCGACGTCGCTCATGTTGAGGGCCACGATCATCGGCCTTCCGAGGCGCTTGAGCTCGAGGACCAGGCGCAGGTTCAACCGCAGATTGGTCGCATCCGTCACGCACACCAGCAGATCCGGCGGCGGCTCGCTCGCGTGGCGGCCGAGCACGACGTCGCGCGCGATCGCTTCGTCCAGGCTGGTGGGTTCGAGGCTGTAGGCGCCTGGCAGGTCCAGCACGCGGTAGTGCCGGCCGGTGATCGGACCGATGAGCCGGCCTTCCTTGCGTTCCACCGTGACGCCCGGGTAATTCGCCACCTTCTGGTGGCTGCCGGTGAGGCGGTTGAAGAGGGCGGTCTTGCCGCAGTTGGGGACGCCAATGAGGGAGAGGCTGACGCTCTCGACCGCGGCGGCGCTGGCAGTCATGGCAGGAGTTCGGGCTGGGCCACGTCGACCCAGACCGTCGCAACCTCCCTGCGTCGCAAGGCGAACGTGGTATCCCCCACGCGCACCACGAAAGGATCCCCGCCAGGCACCGCCTGGGTGAGCACCTCGACCCGCTCCCCGCACACGAAGCCGAGCTCGATGAGCCGCTTCTCCAGTGCCGTAGCTCCTGCCGCGCCCCGGCCCACGCCGCGCACGAAGGCAACCGAGTGCGGCGTCAGCGCACTCAGGCTGACGGAGCCAGGGGCGAGGAGGGTGCCTTCGGGGGTGGCCAGCGCATCCATAGGAGATGCGGAGTATGGATGAGAACGGTTCGCATCGGCAATGAGAATGGCTCTCAGAGCGACATATTCGTCCCTGAAACCCGCCAATTCGGTGCCGGGCACCGGTTTTCGCGGGCTTGCCGCCCCCGGAGGGCCAGGCCGCGCAAACCGGAACCGACCTGAGCGGTGGGGCAGGCGGCGCTCACCCGCCGGCGCGCAGCTTGAAGCGTTGCAGCTTCCCGGTTGGCGTCTTCGGCAACTCGCGGAGGTATTCGACGGCGCGCGGATATTTGTAAGGCGCGATCGTGCCCTTCACGAAGCTCTGCAACGTCGACGTGATCTGCGGCGTGGCCTCGTGGCCCGGCCGTAGCACCACGAAAGCCTTCACGATCTGGCCGCGCTCCTCGTCCGGCACTCCGATGACCGCGCATTCGGCCACCGCTGGATGCTCGAGCAGCGCCGCTTCCACCTCGGGGCCTGCGATGTTGTACCCGGCGGAGACGATCATGTCGTCGGTGCGTGCCTGGTACCAGAAGTAACCTTCTTCATCCATCACGTATGCGTCGCCCGTGAGATTCCAGCCGTCGACGACGTACCGCTTCTGCCGCTCGTCCGCGAGATAGCGGCAGCCCGTAGGACCGCGCACGGCGAGCTTGCCGACCGTGCCCGGTGGCGCAGCCTTCATCTCGTCATCGAGCACACACGCGCGATACCCCGGCACGGCTTTGCCCGTGGAGCCGGGCCGGATATCGTCGCCCGCCGCGGAAATGAAGATGTGGATCATCTCCGTGGCACCGATGCCGTTGACGATGTTGAGGCCGGTCGATTCCCGCCAGGCCTCGAACGTCGCCTTCGGCAGGTGCTCACCGGCGGAGACGCAGGTGCGAAGCGATGCGAACGGCTTGCCGGGCAGCGCGCCGAGCATTCCACGATAGGCGGTCGGCGCGGTGAACAGGCGTGTGATGCCGAAGCGATCGATGCCTTCGACGATGTGCTCCGGCCGCGTGCCGCCGAGGATGGCCGTGCTCGCACCCACGCGGAAGGGAAAGACCAGCTCCGCGCCCAGTCCGAAGGTGAACGCGATGGGTGGCGTGCCGGTGAAGACATCGCTCGCCGACGGCCGCAGCAGATGACTCGAGAACGTGTCGGCCATCGCGAGCACGTCGCGATGGAAATGGACGGTGGCCTTGGGCTGGCCGGTGGTACCGGAGGTGAACGCGAGCAGGCAGGGATCGTCCTGCGTCGTAGCCACGGCGTCGAACGATGCAGGCCTGGAGCGCATCAGCGTCTCCAGCTCCCCGTTCCAGGTGACTACGCGCTCGAGCGTAGTCCCTGCGGCACGCACTTCCTCCAGTTCGGCGGCGAGTGACGCTTCGCAGAGCGCGAGGCTGATCCGCCCCTTTTCCACGATGGTCTGCAACTCGCGCGCGCGCAGCATCGGCATGGTGGCGACGATCACGCCGCCGGCCCTGGCGACGGCCAGCCAGGTCGCGATCATCATCGGTGAGTTGGCGGCGCGCAGGAGCACGCGATTCCCCGGTACGAAGCGCAGATCTTCCGTCAGGACGCGGCAGAGCTGATTCACCGTCGCGAGCAGCTGGCCATAAGTCCACTCGCCCTGCGCGGCACGAATGGCGACGGCGTCGGGATTCGCGCGTGCGGGCTTGTCCAGCAGCTCGGTTGCACAGTTGAGCACTCGCGGATAGCGCAGCTGCGGCAGCTCGAACAGCAGCCGCGGCCACTGATCGGCAGGCGGGAGGTTCTCCGAGACGAAACGGTCGAGATGTGCGCTCAAGAAGGCGGCCCCTGTTCCGCAAAGCGACGCCACGAGCGGTGAGGCCCGCGATCGCACATACTTTATATCTGAAATGAAATGGATGGCCAGGAGGGCCGCGGCCTTCATGCGCGCCTGCACCGTCCACCCATCGCGCGCACGCTGGTACCATCGCGCGCCCTATCGGATGGAGCCTGGAGATTTCCGCATGCAGACGATTCGAAGCTTCGCCGCGTTCGCGGCCATGGGCGTGCTCGCCATCCCCGCTGCACGGGCCGGCTGGGTGGGCAAGACGGAGGCGGGCGCGTTGATGTCGCGAGGCAACGCGGACGCGACGTCGGCCAACGCGAAGCTGGACCTTTCGAGGGAATCGGAGAAGTGGAAGAACTCCACGTTCCTCGGCCTGCTGTACGGAGAGAATTCCGCCTTCACCACCGCGCAGCGCATCGAGGGTCGCTGGCAGACGGACTACAAGCTGAGCGAGCGCATGTTCTGGTTCGGTGCCCTGCGCGGCGAGCAGGACAAGTTCAGCGGCTTCCAGTACCAGGCGACGCTGTCCACCGGCGTGGGCTACAAGTTCATCGACAGCGAGCGGACGAAGCTCGCCGGCACGATCGGTGCCGGTTATCGCCGCCTGCGGCCCGAGACGCTGATCAAGAGCGATGCCGGCGAGGTGCTGGACCGCATCCGCGAGGATCCCGAATCGGATGCCATCGGCAGCGTCGGCTTCGAGTTCGAGCGCCAGCTCACCGGCAACACCAGGCTGCTGGACAAGTTCCTGACGGAATCCGGCGCCGAGAACACCGCCGTCCAGAACGACCTGGCCATCGAGGTGAGCATGACGCGGTCGCTCGCGCTGAGCGTCGGGTATGGCATCCGGTACAACACCGCGCCTCCGCAAGGGGCGGTGTCCACCGACCAGCTCACCACCCTCAACCTGGTCTACAACATCCGGTAGCGGGG
>JBGAIL010000021.1:0-39562 GCA_044225565.1 Steroidobacteraceae bacterium
GAAGGTGAGCTCGGTCCGCTTGTTGGTCAGCACGACGAGCGCGATGTCTTCACGTGGGATGAGCAAGAGCAGCGTCGATACGCCGGCCATGCTGCCGCGGTGATACACCAGATTGCGCCCATCCTGGCGCAACGCGGTGCGCCAGCCCAGGCCGTATCCGGTGCCCGGTCCCGTCGAGGTCGTCGGCTCATGCATGGCGGCTATCGCCGTACCCGACAGGATGGACCGCTGCCCTTTGAGCCGCTTGTTCAAGTGAAACAGCCCAAATCGCACCAGATCGTGGGCGCTGGAATATGCGTCCGAAGCGCCCGCATGGTCGGAATCGTAGAACGGCAGGGGTTGATCATCCGACGAGTAGCGGGTCGCCACGTCATCCCTGAGATCCATTTCTGTCCCGGCACCGATAAAAGTGTCCGTCATCGTCAGCGGCTGGAAGATCGCCTCGCGCATGTAGTCCGCGTAGCCGAGTCCCGAGGCCTGCGCGATCACCTCGCCGAGTACGCCATAACCGATATTCGAATAGAAGTAGCGTTCTCCAGGCACGAATACGCTCTGGCCGTAGCGACGGATGGTCTCGTCCACCGAAGGCTTCCCGTCACGCTCGTCGGCATAGAAGTACTGCCCGTGCAGGGGCAGGCCAGCCGTGTGGCCGGCCACGCGCCGCACCGTCACCTCCTCGATACGGCCTGCGCGCGCGACGAGCTTTGCCGTCCGCAGGTAGTCGTTGATGGGACGATCGAGCCTGATACGGCCGTCTTCCACCAGCCTCATCAGGCCGGTCGCCGTGAGCGGTTTGGAGATGGACGCCAGTGAATACGCCGTGCGCCCGGTTGCAGGTATGCGCTTCTCGCGGTCCGCCCAGCCGATCCCTTCCTCCCACAATACCTTGCCGCTACGTGCGACCGCGACGGCCGCCGAAGGCGTGGACGTCTCGAGCAGTCGCTCCCGGATATGACTGCGGACGCTGTCGAAGATATCCACAGCATCCGCAGCTTCGGCAAACGCAAACCCCATCGCGAGGCACATTGATACCTGGATGCGCAAGGCCCTATACCGTGCGGCGAACTAGAACTGGTAGGTCACGGAGCCGACGACGTTGCGCCGACTGCCGATGAAGCAATAGAGAGCCGCAGGACAGGTCGGGTAGTAGCTCTTGTCGGTCAGGTTGTTGACGTTGAGAGCCAGATTCCAGCTCCCCCAGGTCAACCCGAGCACGGCGTCGATCAACGTGTAGCTCGGTACGTCGAAACCCAGGCCGCTCGCAGTGAAGACCATCGCCGGGCTCTTGCCCACGTAACGCGCACCACCGCCCACGAGCAGCGAAGCATCCCGTCCGAGCGATACTGACTTGGTGCCCCAGATCGACGCCATGTTTCTCGGAGTGCCGCTAAACTGCTTGCCGACGATCCAGTATTGCGTCGTGTGCTCGGTCACCTCCGCCTCGTTGTATGTATAGGATGCGATCAGGCTGTAGTTTCCGGGAAACCTCTGCGTCGCCTCGAACTCGAAGCCTTGGGACTTGTACTCGCCCGCCTGAATGCGGTTCCGCACATTGGTGGGGTCGGGAACGGTACGGTTTCGCTCCACGATCCTGAACACGTTCGCGGTGGCCAGCGTCGAAGCATTCGGCTGCCATTTCAGGCCGACCTCATGCTGGCGCGAGCGCCGGGGCACGAAGGTCCGTCCGCCGAGGTTCGTGCCGATGACAGGCGTGAAAGCCTCGGAGTAGCTCAGGTAAGGCGAGAAGCCTGCGCCCAAATCGACGATGATGCCGGCGCGGTATGTCGTGGCGCGGTCCACCTGTTCGCTGCCGCTGCCGCGCTCGGTTCTCGCACGGTCCCGCCGGGCACCCAGCACCAGCGACACCCGGTCGGCGTATCGGATCTGGTCCTGCAAATAGACACCCGTCTGTGTCTGCTCGAGACTGTCGTACGATACCAGCTCGGGGATCATCGAGGGATCGAAGACACCGTAGAGCGGGGTATAGATGTCTAGTGGCGCAAAATCGCCGAAGGCCTCGCTTCCGGTCTCTTCGAATCCCAGGAAATCCAGGCCGCCGAGAATCTTGTGCTCGAAACGCGCGCCCGTAAACGAATAAACCATGCTCACGTCGCCATTATTGATCTTGTAGTGCGGCACCCCGGCATAGTAGGAGCGCGACAGCAGTCGATTGTCCGGCGGGTCGACAAATGCGTCGCTCGCGGAGACCGCGAAATCGTCGGCCTTTGCCCGGGTATGGCGCAGACTGGTATTGAGCTGCAATCGGTCCGAGAAACGGTGGTTCAGCAGGAACGTCAAGCTGCGCTGCGATGTATCCAGCTTGTCGATAGACGGCTCTCCGGCGAACCGACGATCCGAGACACGTCGTCCTGGCGGCGCGTGAATCGTCTCCGTGACACCGAAGTACTGCTGTATCGAAGCCGTCTTGTCCTGCTGGAGCAACCCGATCAGCGTGAGGGTCGTAGCATCGCTCGGGCGCCAGGCGAAGGACGGAGACAGGACGATGCGGTCGTCCGGGACGTAATCCGTCTGTGTACCGGCGTCGCGTACTATGCCGACGAGCCGTGCCGCGAAGCTTTCCGTACCGCCGAGCGCGGACTGCATGTCGAACTGCACCTGCTTGCGCGAATGGCTGCCGAACTGCACCCCCAGTTCACTCGCGGTGCCGAAATCGGGCCGCTTCGTGATGACGTTCACTGCACCGCCCGGGCTGGCCTGGCCATAGAGCATGCCTGAGGGCCCCCGAAGCACCTCGACACGCTCATACGTGTAGGTGTCCAGACGCGGCAGGACCGCTCGGTTGACGGATACCATCATCCCGTCCACGAACGAGGACGGCAGCACACTGCGTATGATCAAACTATCGTAGCGCGAGTCGTTGCCGTCCATCTCCGCGTGAACGCCGGCCGAATAGCGCATCGTATCTTCGAGATTCAGCGCGCCCTGTTCCGCGATGGTTTCCGCCGAGATCACGCTGATCGATTGCGGCGTCTCGGTGAGTTTGGTATCGGTTTTCGTCGCCGTAGTGGCTCTGTCTGCAAAAACGGTCACTTCGGAGACTGCGGACCGCTCCGCCGGATTCTCCCGATCATCGCCCGAATCAACCTGCCCTTCGGCCTGAGCCAGGCGGATGGTGCCACGGGTCGGCCGAAATCCGGCGCTCTGATGAGGAGCCGGCTGCACGATGACGGTCGTCGGCGTGGTTCGTTGCGCCTGGAGCGCCGTTCCCGCGAGCACCCGTTCGATGGCCTCTTCCGTCGTCAGCTCCGCGCGCAGCGACGCGGCACGGATATCCCTGAGGTCTTTGGACTCGAAGAGAATGTTCATGCCGGTCTGCCGCGCGATGGCACGCAGGGTCTGGGCGAGAGGCTGCTCGGGAAGCTCGAATTGATATGTGGCCTGCCGGTACGCAACCTGACCTTGAGCGATGGCCGCCGGCACGGCAGCCAGACACAACACAGCGGATGCAAGGAGGCGTGGATAGAGCGCGCACATGTGAGCAACCCCCGTAACCTGGTTCTGCGTTGCCCGCGGCGTGTTTGCGCGGACTTCCAGAGTAGATGTCGGAGGGAGCCAAAAACCTCACCTCGGTCTCAGATGAATACTCTCTCCCTGTCGTATCACCCTAAGCCGATACATCTTCGCCACGGATTCAGCGAAGCCCAGATTGTCTCCGGTATGATAGACACCACTCACTATGAGGTCCGCGACTCCGACGTCGTCGATGACGATCTCCAGCCGGTCGTAGCGATTCATTTCCGCCACTGCGGCAGACAGTAGCGTGTCATCGAGCATGACCTCGCCACGCTGCCATGCAACCACAGATTCGATTGGCGGCTCATCCAGCCTGGGAGGCCCTTCCTCCGTGAGCGTCACACGCTCGCCGGCGGCGAGCACCACCGGTCCTTCAGCCCGGGCCCGCGCATCGTTCGATAGAGACAACTCCACAGGTTCCGGGATCGAACTCGTCGAATTGACGAACACCGCCACCTTGCCTTCTATCAGCGTCACCGCCGTGCGATCGGACTCGAAGCGGACAACGAATGACGTACCCAGTGCCCGCACCTGGTGGCTGCCTGCGGTGACCATGAAAGGCCTGTGGACGTCCCGCGCCACATCGAAAAGCGCCTCCCCTCGCTCCAGGCGTACGCGTCGCTCGCCCTGCCGATAGCTGATCCGCAATCGCGTGTCCGAGTTCAGAAAGAGCCGGGTGCCGTCGCTGAGCCGCACCACGCGCCGCTCTCCGAGCTCCGTTACGTATGTCGGATCCACCCAGTAGCGGTAGGCGCCGAACGACAACGTACCAACCGCCACCAGCCATATTGCCGCGATCGCCCAAATTCGGGATTGAGTCCGCGCATGGCTCCCAGCTCGATGCTCTGGGCGCGCGCGCGCCGCTCCCGAATCTCCGCGAATTCTCTGCAGCGCCCGCAAGGCCTGGAGCTCCTGCGACTCCTGCGAATGCTCCCAGCGTTCGAGCCGCGGAATGCCGCGCGGCAAAGCGCCGCTCGTCAAGTCCCATACCTCGGTAAGCCCCTCGAATTCCCGGGCATTCTCCGGCCTCTCGGCGAGCCAGCGGCGAAACCCCGCCTCCATCTCGGCGGAACGAGCGGGCCCATGCAATCGCGTGATCCACACTGAAGCCTCCGCCCGCGCCGTAAGGACTGTTTTCAGTCCCTGCTCCTCGACATCCAGTCCCTCAGGAAGAACGACGCCCGCGCAATGTGCTTCTCCACCATGCTGACGCTGATCCAGAGCTTGTCGGAGATCTGCAGGTAGCTGCAGCCGTCGCAGCGATGCATGAGAAACGCCTCACGTGAACGCGGGGTCAGCTTCTGCAGGCCGAGCTGCAAACGGTTGAAGCGCTGCTGGTCCGCAAGCACCTCATCCGGCGTAGGAGCCGGATCGATGAGCATCAACATGTCGACGGCATCTGAAACCATCTGCCTGCCACGTGACCTGCGGCCCATCTCAGCGGACAGATTGAGGACCGTTCTCACCAGAAAAGCTTCGGTGTGCTCCACTGTGTGATCACGACAATACAGCTGAAGGCGCAGAAACGCCTCCTGCATCAGGTCGTCGATGTCATCGGGCGACCGGCCCTTGCTCTTCAGCAGGCGCTGCAGCTTTCCCAGCAGTGCGCGCACCTCAACCATGCGGTGAAGATGACATGGCCCCGACTCCACCGCAACACGGTGATTTCGCCGCGAGCCGAATCTCCCGCCGGGATGAAATCACAGTGAGGTTTCCCGCAGCTGCCGCATCTACGTCGATCACCTGTCGATCTGGCGGCCTTTCAGGAGCTTGAATCCCTTGGCATACATCGTTCCAGCAGGCTCGAAGAGCGCGATGTTATCGAGGAGTATCGCCACGTTCCTGCACCAGGATTCCTGCGTGCCTCCCCAGCTTACCTGCACGCACAGCCGATGATTCTCGGTGGACCAGTTTCCCGTCATCGGGAAAACGCTCTTCCGCCAGCAATCCCGTGTATCGGGATTGTGATAAAGATCGCCCCGCGTTTCACCGGGCGGCGGGCACTTGCTCAGATCCGGCTCCTTCTTCCATTTCGTCTTCGTTCCTTCGACCGCCCCCCCACGGAGGAAGAAGTACGCCATGTGGGCCGGCATGCTCAAGGTATTGCCAGTGACCACCTTGGCGATTTCTGCGCTGCTGAGGGCCGGAGCGGACACTCGCGGCCACATGGAGGTCAGCCCCGCGCCGCCCTCGCCGCCTTCACCGCCGAAGATCTTTTCCAGAGTCTGATCGAGGTCGCCCTCGAATTCACCTTCCTGCGCAGACGCACGCGGCTGTGCGGCGCTGACGCTTTCAGCAGATATTCCCGCCGTGCCAATCGCTGCCATCGCGACAGCCGCCCCCGTCAACCCTCCGGCGCTTCGCCAGATCTTCGTCGTATGTCTCACCAGTGCTCCTTCCAATGTATTTATTGAAGCGACCAGCGCCGCTCATTGGTGTAGATGCTTGTGGCACGAGAAAACTCACCATCGGACGCATGAGCGGGAGGGAACGAACTGCAGATGCCTCGTCGCGAATGAAGCGACGCACCTACTTCAAGTGGAGTATTCAGCCAATGCGTTTTTTCCCTGCCGCATCGCTATTCGCCCTTGCTGCGCCGCTGCTCGCCGCCGACGGCGTCGACAGCGCGATGGTCAACCGCATCGTCGACGAGGGCATGTATCGCAGCGAGCTGCCCCATATCGCGAGCTATCTCACAGACCGCATCGGCGGCCGCCTTACCAACTCACCGCAGATGCGCGAGGCCGAAAGGTGGACGCAGGAACAATATCGAAAGTGGGGGCTGAAGAATGTTCGCGCCGAGGCCTTCGATTTCGGCCGCGGCTGGTTCATCGAGCGCACCGAGGCGCGCATGGTGAAGCCGCGGGTACTTCCGATGCGCGCCATTCCAATCGCGTGGACGCCGGGGACCGCGGGCACACTGAGCGCGCCCGTCATCGTAGCACCGATGAAGCGCGCGAAGGATTTCGCGAGATGGAAAGGCCAGCTGCGCGGCAAGATCGTGCTCATCAGCAGGCCCATCGAAGGCACCGAGCCCGACAAGGCGCCATTCGTGCGCTACACCGACGAGGAGTTGAAGAAGCTCGACGCCTATCCGCAGCCGACTCATTCCGAGGCCCTGCAACGGAAAGCGCTGGAGCATGCGAAGTTCGAGGCGCAGCGGGACGCTTTCCTCGCGGAGGAAGGTGCTTTAGCCTGGGCGCGCCAGTCGTATCGCGACGGTGGCCTGCTGCACGGCCAGGGTCACCTGTTCCAGGTGGGCAACACGGCGAAGCTGCCCGGCATAGATCTCGCGGCCGAGGACTATCGCAGGCTCGCACGGCTCGCGAAGCAGGGTGAGGCGCCGACGCTCGAACTCACGAGCATGGTGCACTTCACGGATGACGATCACAACGCATACAACATCCTCGCCGATCTTCCGGGGCGCGACGCCAAGGCCGGATACGTCATGGCCGGCGCCCATCTCGACAGCTGGGTGGCGGCCGACGGCGCGCAGGACAACGCCGCCGGCAGCGCGGTGGTCATGGAGGCCGCACGCATCCTCTCCAAGCTCGGCGTTAGGCCGAAACGTACGATACGCTTCGCGCTCTGGTCGGGCGAGGAGCAGGGCCTGCTTGGCTCAATGGCCTATGTCGAGCGCCACCTGGCCGAGCGGCCTCCGGTGAATGATCCCGAGAAGGCGAAGCTCGGTGCCAACTACACGTGGCACACGCGATGGCCCATCACGCCGAAGCCCGGTTCAAAAGACCTTGCCGCCTACTTCAACGTCGACAGCGGCTCGGGGAAGCTGCGCGGCATCTATACCGAGGGCAACGTGGCGGTGGTGCCGATCTTCCGCGAATGGCTCGCTCCCTTTGCGAGCATGGGCGCCACGGCAGTGGTCTCGCAACGCAAAGGGGGCTCGGATCACGTGGTCATGCAGCACGTCGGCATCCCGGCTTTCAATTTCATCCAGGATCCGCTCGACTACAGGAGCCGCATCCATCACTCGAGCGTCGACACCTACGATCACCTGAAGATAGCGGACCTCAAACAGGCGGTGGTGATCCTGGCTTCCGTGCTGTGGATGTCCGCCGAGCGCGATCAGGCGCTGCCGCGCATGCCCGTACTGCGGAAGCTTTCCGACACCAGCCCCTTCGCCTACGAGGACGAAGACGAGGACTGGGAAGATTGAAGTTGTGCCGCCACGTACTCCCCCCAGCCCGGGAACAGGATGATCGGCGTCATCGGCGAAGCCGAAAATTCTACGCGAACTGCAGCGTCAGACTGCGGACGCGGCGACGCTGCTGGCGCAGCGCGTTCTCGAGCTCGAGCAGGCGGCCCTGCAGCGCCGTCTGCAGGTGGGCGGCCTTCTGCGCCAGCTGCTGGCGCTTGTGCTCGTACCACTGCTGCCGCACGGTGTTCCACTCGTGCAGGTGGCTCATGAACTGCTGATATTCGTGCTCCAGCGCCAGGCGCCACTTCTCGGAGTTGCCCGTGGCCACCAGGTGGCTCTGCGCCTGCTTGAACTGCATGTCGAGCAGCGCGCGCTGGATCTTGAACGCATCGGTGCGCACCAGATCTGTCGCCAGGCCCACCTTGCTCGCCGCGAAGATCGCCCACTTGGTGGGGTCGAACTCCCACGGCCGCACGCCGTTGCGGTAGTCGTGCTGAAAGAAGTGGTGGAAGTTGTGGTAGCCCTCGCCCCAGGTGAGGAACGCGAGCCAGGGATTGTCGCGGGCGGTGTTGGTGTCCGTATAGGGCCGCTTGCCCCACATGTGCGCCAGCGAGTTGATGAAGAAGGTGAAGTGGTGGCTGAGCACCAGGCGGACGATGCCCACCCAGATGATGCCGCCCCATACGTCGCCCAGCATCCAGCCGACGAGGATCGCCGGTATGAAATTCATGGCGAGCGTGAGCGCCAGGTAATGACGATGCTGGAACATCACGACCGGGTCGCGCTGCAGGTCGGTCGCGTTGCTGAAGTCGTACTTGCCGGTGGGATAGTCCCGCAGCATCCAGCCGATGTGCGAGAACCAGAATCCACGGTTGGCCGAATACGGGTCGTTGTCGTTGTCGTCGACGTGCTTGTGGTGACGGCGATGCCCCGACGCCCACACCAGGATGCTGTTCTGCGTGGCCGCCGCGCCGAACAGCGCCAGCGCCCACTTGAGGATCGGATGCGCCTTGTACGTGCCGTGCGCCCACAGCCGGTGATAGCCGGCGGTGATCGACATGCCGTTGGTGGCCAGGAACGCAAAGCAGGCCACGATGAGCCAGGGATTCACCCCGTGCGTCGCGATGTGCCACGGCACCAGCACCAGCGCCAGGATCGGCGTGATGGTGAGCACGGAGGCGGGCAGCCAGAGGATGCGCGGCTTGGCGGCGGACACGGCGGATTCGGGCATCAGACAACCTTCGGGGACAGGCCCACGGTCAAGATGGCTCGGGGACCGCGAGATAGTAGTGGAATCAGCGCAACACGCCTAGTTGCGGCGAGCCGCAAAAGGGTGACTGGGTCACATGCGCCGAATTTCAAGGCCTGCCCCACCTGCGTCCGTCCGGAAGCTGCGCTGTGCGCCGCACGCCCGCCCCGCGTCGGCCGGGCTGTTTTTCTCGTCTCAGGCGTAGCGCTCGCGCAGGAGCTTCTTGTTGATCTTTCCGACGCTGGTGCGCTCCAGGGCTTCCACGAGGGTCACCCGCTCTGGTATGGCGTAACGGGGGATGGCGCCCGTGGCCGCCGCCGCCGCCACGTGGTCCCGCACCTGCTCAGGGGTGAGCGTCGCGCGGCTCTCTGGTCGCGGAACCACCAGCGCATGGGGGCGCTCGCCCCACTGGGCATCACGCACGCCGATCACCGCCACTTCGGCCACGCCCTGGAGTCTCGAGATGAGATCCTCCAGCTCGAGGGAAGAAAGCCACTCGCCGCCGGTCTTGATCACGTCCTTCACTCGATCCGTGATGAGCATGGAGCCCGAGGCATCCATCTTCGCGACGTCCTGCGTATGCAGGTATCCGCCGCGCCAGAGCTCCTCCGACGCTTGCGGATTGCCCACGTAGCACGAGGTGAGCCAGGGCGCCCGCACGACGATCTCGCCGACGGACTGATCGTCGTGAGGCACGGCGTTCCCCTCGGCATCCAGCAGCTTGATCTCCACCATCGGAATCGGCATTCCCGTGCGGCAACGCTGCTCGATCTCGACATCGACCGGCACGGTGCCGGGAGGTGACCTGAGACGCGTGGTCGCGAGTACAGGGCAGGTTTCCGACATGCCGTAGCCGGCGTAGACGTCCACGCCACGCTCCAGCGCTTCGCGCGCCAGGCCGGCAGGCAGCGCCGAGCCGCCGATGCACATCTTCCAGCCGTGCAGGTTCAGATCGGAGGCGGCAGCCGTGTTCAGCAGCATGCGCAGGATGGTCGGCACGCAATGCGAATAGGTCACCCCCTCGCGCTCCTTCAGCGCGAGCAGCTCTTCGGGCACGTATCGCCCCGGATACACCTGCTTCACGCCGAGCAGCGTCGCGACGTAAGGGTTGCCCCAGGCATGGACGTGGAACATGGGCGTCATCGGCATGTAGACGTCGCCGTGCCGGAGGCCCTGGCCGTAGGGCGAGCTGCCATGCACGCCGATCAGCGCGAGCGTGTGCAGCACGAGCTGCCGGTGAGTGAAGCAGACGCCTTTCGGATCGCCCGTCGTGCCGGTGGTGTAGAAAGTGGTCGCGACGGCGTTCTCGTCGAAGTCCTCGAAGTTGAAGGTGGCGCTCGAGCCGGCGAGCAGCTTTTCGTATTCGGTGTCGATCCAGCCAGGCACTTCGCCGCCCGTCGCGTCGCCGCCCATCGCGGGGCCGTCCTCGATGAGCACCACCTTGCGCAGCGCGGGCAGCTGATCCCGCATGCCCGCGAGCAGCGGCAGGAAATCCCGATGCACGAGCACCACCTGCGCGCCCGCATGCTTGAGCGTGTAGCACACCTGCGCCGGCGACAGCCGTACGTTCACCGTCTGCAACACCGCGCCCATCATGGGAATCGCGAAGAAGCATTCGAGATAGCGATGGCTGTCCCAGTCCATCACCGCCACGGTGCTGCCTTGTTCCACCCCCAGTCCCGCAAGCCCCGAGGCGAGCCGCGAGATGCGCTCATCCAGCATGCGGTACGTGTAGCGGCCGCGATCCCGGTACACGATCTCCTGATTCGCGGAATTCGTCCGCGGGGTATGCAGGAGCTGCTTGATGAGCAGCGGGTAGGCGTATGCGTTGCTGGCGGGCTCGGCGATTCGCACGGGCATGGCGAAACTCCCTACAGTACTTCGAACAGGCCGGCGGCACCCATGCCGCCGCCCACGCACATGGTGACCACCACGTGCTTCACGCCACGGCGCTTGCCTTCGATGAGCGCGTGCCCCACGAGGCGCGCGCCGCTCATGCCGTAGGGATGGCCGATGGAGATGCCGCCGCCGTCCACGTTGAACCGTTCCGGATCGATGCCGAGCTGGTCGCGACAGTACAGGGTCTGCACCGCGAACGCCTCGTTGAGCTCCCACAATCCGATGTCGGACACCTCGAGCCCGTGCTGCTTCAACAGCTTCGGCACCGCGTAGATCGGCCCGATGCCCATCTCTTCCGGCGCGCAGCCCGCCACCGCGATGCCGAGGTAGCGCCCCATCGGCTTCAGGCCGCGGGCCGCGGCGACGCGCTCATGCATGATCACCGATGCAGACGCGCCATCCGAAAGCTGGCTCGCGTTGCCGGCGGTGATGGTGCCTCCTTCGATCACGGGCTTGAGGCTGCGCAGGCCTTCGAGCGTGGTGTCCGGGCGGTTGCCCTCGTCCTTCTCGAGCGTGACGTCCTTGAACGAGGTGGCGCCCGTCGCCTTGTCCACGACGGCCATGCAGCTCGGCATCGGCACGATCTCGGCATCGAAGCGACCGGCCGCCTGCGCTGCGGCGGTGCGCTGCTGCGAAGCGAGCGAGTACACATCCTGCTGCTCGCGCGACACGTTGTACTTCTTCGCGACGAACTCGGCGGTCTGCAGCATGGGCATGTAGGCGTGATGGGAGGCGGCGATGACGTTCTCGTCCTTCTCCCTGGCCGCCCACTCGAAGAACGGGCCGTTGAGCGCGGTGATGTTCTCCTGCCCGCCGGCGACCACGATGCCCATGCCGTCGACCTCGACCTGCTTCGCCGCGATGGCGATGGCCATGAGGCCCGAAGCGCATTGGCGATCGACGGTCTGGCCCGCCACGGTGACCGGCAGGCCCGCCGCGATCGCCGCAAGCCGGCCGATGTTGAGGCCCGCGGTGCCGGCGCACATGGCCGTGCCCATCACGACGTCGTCCACCTCCGCACCTTCCACTCGGGCGCGCGCCACGGCATGCCGGATGACATGCGCGGCCAGCGTGGGCGACTTCGTGTTGTTGAACGCGCCGCGGAACGCGCGGCCGATCGGGGTTCGGGCGGTGGAAACGACGACGGCATGGGTCATGGACTGGCTCCGGATACGCTCGCGAGTCGCGGCTCTTGAATGGGTCGCAGGATGGTACCCCTGTCCATGGCTCCGGCGCATCGAGCGGGGCGGGATCACGCCGGCCCGGTTTCGGCCAGCGAAACAGCAGGGCAGCCTTTGATACCTTTGGCGACCTCGCCTCGAGGGCACCCCGTGGTTCACGTCATCCTGTACCAGCCCGAGATTCCGCCGAACACCGGCAACGTCATCCGCATGTGCGCCAACAGCGGCGCACATCTGCACCTGATCCGGCCGCTCGGATTCGACATCGACGAGAAAACCGTGCGGCGCGCAGGCATGGATTACGCAGAGCTGGCCGACATGCGCACGTGGGACTCGCTGGAGGAGTGCCTGCAGGGGCTGGGCTCGCCGCGCTGGTTCGCCATTTCCACTCGCGGGCACACCCGGTTCGACGCACCGGAATTCGCGGCGGGCGACGCATTCGTGTTCGGGCCGGAGTCGCGCGGCCTGCCCGCGGCAGTGCTCGAATCCTGCCCGGCCGGGCAGCGGCTGCGCATCCCGATGGTGCCGGGAAACCGCAGCCTGAACCTCTCGAATGCCGCCGCGGTGATGGTGTTCGAGGCGTGGCGGCAACTGGGGTATCGCGGCAGCTGAGGAGCCGCGGCCGCACCTATTCGATGGGCTCGAACTCCACCAGCTCGACGCCGGAATCCACCTGCTCGCCCGCGACGTGACGGAAGGACTTCACTGTGCCTTTCCGTGGCGCGCGGAGCGTGTGCTCCATCTTCATCGCCTCCATCACCAGGATGGGGTCGCCCTTCTCCAGCACGGCGCCGGGCTCGGCCAGCAGGGCGATGACCCGCCCGGGCATCGGGGCCGTGAGCCCGCCCTGATGCTCATCGCCGCCGGATTGCGGGCGCAGGGGATCGACCCGCGCCAGGAGCCATTCGCGCGGCCCCACGAACAGGTGCAACTGCTCGCCGCTCTCGACTGGCGTGAAGCGGTACCGCTGATCCCCTAGCTGCACTTGCAGCTCGCCGTTGACGCCTCGGCGGAAAGAGGCATCGGTGCGATCGCCATTCAAGGTGAGACCGAAGGCATTTCCATCGCCTGTACCTGCGCCCTGCAGCGGCTCGACGTGGATCTCCTGTCGTGCATCGCCAGCGCGCAGGTGAATGCTCCCCTGTCCACTGCCGTTCAATCGCCAGTAGTCGAACGTCCGCCACGGTGAATGACGATCCGGCGCGATTTGCGACGCCCGGCTCTCACGAGCGAGCTCCGCAACCGCACCGAGCAACCAGACTTCGGCCGGCACCGCGCTCTTCGCAGGAAACAACGCCGCCTGCTCGCGCTCGATGAGACCCGTATCGAGATCGGCGGCAGCGAACGCAGGCGAATCGATCAGCCTGCCGAGAAAGTCCACGTTGTTCGACACGCCCACGATCTGATAAAGCTCGAGTGCCGCGCGCATCCGCGCGCGCGCGAGGTCCCTGTCCTCGCCCCAGACGATGAGCTTCGCGATCATGGGGTCGTAGTAGGGCGTGATCGCATCCCCTTGCTGCACACCGGTGTCCACCCGCACGCGCGAAGATTCCGGCGGCGTGACGAGATGGATCAACTTGCCGGTGGAAGGCAGGAAGCCGGCGGCCGGATCTTCGGCGTAGATGCGCGCCTCGATCGCATGCCCGCGGATCGAAAGCTCCTCCTGAGTCTTTGGCAGCTTCTCGCCGGCCGCCACGCGCAGCTGCCATTCGACGAGATCCTGTCCCGTGATCATCTCCGTGACCGGGTGCTCCACCTGCAGCCGCGTATTCATTTCCATGAAGTAGAAACTGCCGTCCTGGCGCGCGATGAACTCCACCGTGCCGGCACCCACGTATCCGACGGCCTTTGCCGCATCCACCGCCGCCTTGCCCATCGCCGCGCGGCGCTGGGCAGTCATGCCCGGCGCCGGCGCTTCCTCCAGCACCTTCTGATGGCGCCGCTGCACCGAACAGTCCCGCTCGAACAGATACACGACGTTGCCGTGCGTATCGCCGAAGACCTGGATCTCGATGTGCCGCGGCTTGACGACGTATTGCTCGATCAGCACGCGGTCGTCACCGAACGCGCTCGCCGCCTCACGCTTGCAGGATTCCAGCGCTGCGATGAAATCCTCCGCGCGGTCCACGCGGCGCATGCCTTTGCCGCCGCCACCCGCGCTCGCCTTGATGAGCACGGGGAAACCGATGCGCTTCGCCTGATCCGCGAGCCAGGAAGAGGCCTGATCCGCGCCATGATAGCCGGGTGTGAGCGGCACTCCGGCCTTCTCCATCAGCGCCTTCGCCGCCGACTTCGCGCCCATCGCACGGATGGCCGCAGCCGGCGGGCCGATGAAGACGATGCCGGCGGCCTGGCATGCGGCCGCGAAATCCTCGTTCTCGGAGAGGAAGCCGTAGCCCGGATGGATCGCCTCGGCGCCTGTTTTCCGAGCCGCCTCGAGCACACGACCCGCCACCAGATAGGACTCTCGCGCCGGCGCCGGCCCGATGAGCACTGCATGATCCGCGAGCCGCACGTGGTACGCGTTGGCGTCCGCTTCGGAGTACACGGCCACGGTTTCGATTCCCATGCGACGCGCGGTGCGGATGACGCGGCAGGCGATTTCACCCCGGTTCGCGATCAGGATCCGTTTGAACATGGTCACATCCGGAACACGCCGAAGCGTGTCGCCTTGATCGGTGCGTTCAGCGCCGCGGCGAGCGAAAGGCCCAGCACGCGCCGGCTCTGCGCGGGGTCGATCACGCCATCATCCCAGAGCCGCGCCGTGGCGTAATAGGGATTCCCCTGCTCCTCATACTGCGCGCGGATCGGCGCCTTGAATTCGTTCTCCTGCTCCGCGCTCCAGACGCCGCCCTTGGCTTCGATGGCATCGCGCTTCACCGTGGCGAGCACCGAAGCGGCCTGCTCGCCGCCCATCACGCTGATGCGCGCATTCGGCCACATCCACAGGAACCGCGGCGAGTACGCACGGCCGGACATTCCGTAATTGCCGGCACCGAACGAGCCGCCGATCACCGCGGTGATCTTCGGTACCTGCGCCGTGGCGACCGCGGTGACCATCTTCGCGCCGTCCTTCGCGATTCCGGCGTTCTCGTACTTGCGCCCGACCATGAAGCCCATGATGTTCTGCAGGAACAGCAGCGGAACGCGTCGCTGCGCGCACAACTGGATGAAATGAGCACCCTTCTGCGCGGACTCGCCGAACAGGATGCCGTTGTTGGCAATGACGCCGACCGGCATGCCATAGAGATGCGCGAAGCCCGTGACCAGCGTCGACCCGTAACGGGCTTTGAACTCGTCCAGCCGCGAGCCATCGACGATGCGCGCGATGACTTCGCGGATGTCGTAAGGCTTGCGGGTGTCCTGGGGGACGATGCCGTAGAGCTCCTCGGCATCGTAGCGCGGCTCTTCCGGCGACGCGATTTGCATGCTGCCGCGCGCAGTCTTGCCGCGATTGAGGTTCGCCACGATGCGCCTGGCGATGAACAACGCGTGACGATCATTCTCCGCGAGGTGATCGCAGACACCGGACAGCCGCGTGTGGACGTCGCCGCCGCCCAGGTCTTCGGCGCTCACCACCTCGCCCGTCGCAGCCTTCACGAGCGGCGGGCCACCCAGGAAAATGGTGCCCTGGTTCTTCACGATGACCGTCTCGTCGCTCATGGCAGGGACGTAAGCCCCGCCGGCCGTGCACGAGCCCATCACCACCGCGATCTGCGGCACGCCCTTCGCGCTGAGGTTCGCCTGGTTGTAGAAGATGCGGCCGAAGTGGTCGCGATCCGGGAACACCTCGTCCTGGCGCGGCAGGAACGCGCCGCCGGAATCCACGAGATACACGCAGGGAAGCCGGTTCTGATCGGCGATCTCCTGCGCGCGCAGGTGCTTCTTGATCGTGATCGGGTAATAGGTGCCGCCCTTCACCGTCGCGTCGTTCGCGACGATCATGCATTCCCGGCCTTCGATGCGACCGATGCCCGTGATGATGCCGGCGGAGGGCGAGTCGTCGTCGTACATGCCGAAGGCGGCGAGCTGGCCGATCTCGAGGAACGGAGCGCCCGCATCGAGGAGCTGCTCGATGCGGTCCCGCGGTAACAGCTTGCCGCGGGCCACGTGCTTGGCGCGGGCGGTGTCGTCACCGCCTTTGGCAACCCGGGCGTGTCGTGCACGCAGCTCTTCGACGAGCTGCCGCATGGCGGCGGCGTTGACGCGGAACTCATCCGCGCGCGTATCGATCTGGCTTTCAATCGCCGTCATGGGTTGCCAATGAGCTCATACGGATTCGTTGAACAGCTCGCGGCCGATCAGCATGCGGCGGATCTCGGACGTACCGGCGCCGATCTCGTACAGCTTGGCGTCGCGCCACAGCCGGCCCGCCGGAAACTCGTTGATGTAGCCGTTGCCGCCGAGCACCTGGATCGTCTCGCCCGCCATCCATGTGGCCTTCTCGGCCGCGTAGAGAATGGCGGCCGCTGCGTCCTTGCGCATGGTGCGGCCGTGATCCGTCTGATCGCAGGCTTGCCCGACCGCATAGACCAGCGCACGGCAGGCCTGCCACGTGGCGTACATGTCCGCGAGCTTACCTTGCATCAGCTGGAACTCGCCAATGCTCCGGCCGAACTGCTTGCGGTCGTGGACGTAGGGCAGTGCGACGTCCATGCAGGCGGACATGATCCCTAGCGGCCCACCTGCGAGCACGGCACGCTCGAAATCGAGACCGGACATCAGCACTGCAGCGCCGCCCCCCACCTTCCCCAGCACGTTCTCCTCGGGCACTTCGCAATCGTCGAACATCACCGGGTACGTGTTGGAGCCGCGCATGCCCAGCTTGTCCAGCTTGCTGCCGAAGGAGAGCCCGGCGTAGCCCTTCTCCACGATGAACGCCGTGATGCCCTTCGGGCCGGCCTGCGGATCCGTCTTCGCATAGACGACCAGCGTGCTCGCATCCCCGCCATTGGTGATCCACATCTTCGAGCCGTTTAGCACGTAGCGGTCGCCCTTCCTGTCCGCGCGCAGCTTCATGCTGACGATGTCGGAGCCGGAGTTCGGCTCGCTCATGGCGAGCGCGCCGACGTGCTCGCCGCTCACGAGACCGGGCAGGTATTTGCTCTTCTGCTCGTGCGTGCCGTTGCGATGCAGCTGGTTGATGCAGAGATTCGAGTGCGCGCCGTACGAGAGGCCGACGGACGCGGAAGCACGGGAGACCTCTTCCATGGCGACGATGTGTGCCAGGTAGCCCAGACCGGAGCCGCCATATTGCTCCTCGACGGTGAGGCCGTGCAGGCCGAGTCCGCCGAGCTTGGCCCACAGGTCTGCGGGGAAGAGGTTGTCATGGTCGATCCGGGCAGCGCGGGGAGCAATCTCCCTGGCCGCGAAGGCCTGAACGGCCTCGCGCAGCATGTCCACGCTTTCGCCGAGGAAGAACCGGAGCTGGGGTACGCTGGACATGTGCTCTCCCTCGGGCCTTCCGGCCCGGCTGGACGAGGCGCAAGGCTAGTCCCGAAGGCGTCGCAATTGCCGCCTCGGAGGTTGCAATTCGTGCCACTCCTCGCGAGACTGCAGACCATGCACCCCCGCCCGCGCGCCGCCGCCACGCCCATCGCTTTCGTTCGGGCCCTGCTGCTGGGGTACGAAAAATACGGCGTCAGCCCGCAGGCGGCCCTGGAGCACGGCGGGATCCCGCTCGAGCTGCTGCGCCAGCCGGAAGCCCACATCACGGCAGCGCAGATGGAAGCCGTTTCGAGCCATGCGATGCGGGAGTTGGACGATGAGACGCTGGGGTGGTTCTCGCGGAGGCTGCCCTGGGGGAGCCTGGGAATGCTGTGCCGGGCGTCGCTCACTTCGCCCAACCTGAAGGTGGCGCTACTGCGCTGGTGCCGGCATCACGGGCTGCTCACGGACGACGTGATGCTGACGTTGAGCGTGCGGGAGGGCGTGGCGGAATGCGCCATCGAAGAGCGGGTGAAGCTCGGGGCGATGCGCGAGTTCTGCCTCATGACCATCCTGCGCAACATCCATGGCTATGCGTGCTGGCTGATCGATTCGCGCATTCCGCTGCGCGGGGCCACGTTTCCTTTCGAGACGCCTTCGCATCACAAGGTGTATGCGCACTTGTTCCCGGGTGTCGTGCAATTCGGGCGGGGGCATGCAGGCTTCAGCTTCGACGCGGAGTATCTGGAGATGCCCGTACGCCGCGACGAATCGGCACTGCAGGATATGTTGCAGCGAGCGTTGCTGCTCACGGTGTTTCAATACCGGCGAGACAGGCTGCTCGTGCAGCGCGTGAGGTCGCTACTGCGCACGCATCCTTCCACGCTGGGTAACGCAGATTCGGTCGCGCGCGCACTTCACATGTCGATACGCACTCTGCATCGACACCTGCGAGACGAGGGCTCATCGCTGCAGGGCCTGCGCGACGAAGTGCGCCGCGAAGAATCCATGCGCCAGCTGCGCCGCTCTACCCGCCCGATCAAGCAAGTAGCCTCTTCGGTCGGCTTCCGCGACGAGAAGAGCTTCTCGCGCGCTTTCAAACAGTGGACGGGGAAGAGCCCCACCGCTTTCCGCCGCGGCTGACACGTGCGGCGGACACCGCCGGTCTTTCAGCGCTTCAATACTGCGTGAGGCGCACGCGAACTCACGTGTGAACTCAAATTTCTCTCTCAAAATATTGACACCATTTCTGTTGACTATATCCATCTGATGAGAAAAACTTCCGCCATTCCAAGGAGTGGCTCACATGGCCCTGCCTGCATTCAGGATCGAAGAAGAGGTGTTTATGGAAGAGCCTGTCGCAAGACTCGAAGAGAAGGTCGACCACCTGCAATCGGACGTCACGGAGATCAAGGGCGACATCCGGCGGCTCGACGGCCGGGTGCATTCGGTGGAGCACTCGGTCTCCTCACTGCGCACGGAAGTGAAGGAATCGCTTGCCGAGGTTCGCGGCGAGATGAAGGAATTGGGCCTATCGGTGAGGGCGGACCTGAAGGACATGGCCGCGACACTCAGGGCGGAAATGCATGAATCGAACGCCTCGCTCAGGGCGGAAATGCACGAATCGGATACTGCGCTCAGAACGGAAGTGAGCGATGCCATCTCCCGCATCCGGCTGGAACTGAAGGAAGGCCTGCACGCCCTCAAGGTCGGCCAGATCCTCGACAAGGTCTGGTGGCTGCTGATCGCCGGCGCGATCCTCGGCGTGATGGGCCGCGGGTTGAAATGGTTCTGATCGGTTCCGGGGCGCGGCGGCAAACGGGTACACTGCCCCGATGCGCCCGCCGCTCGCGCCGAAATCGCTCTTCGACGAGGCCATCGCCCTGGTCGATGCCGGCGACCCCACCGCCGCCGAAGCGAAATGCCGCGCCGCGCTGGATTCCTATCCGCGGGACGTGAACATGATGGCGCTGCGCGGCGCCCTGCTCATCAAGCTGAACCGGCCGGCCGAAGCGGAACAGAGCCTCAAGCAGGCCATCGCCGAAGCGCCCACCTTCGCCAAGCCGCACGAAGACCTCGGCCACCTGCTCGTGCAGCAGCAGCGCGCCGCCGAAGCCGTGCCCTGCCTCGAGCGCGCCACGCGACTCGACCCCAGGCTGGAGAACGCATGGTTCACCCTCGGCAAGGCATTCGCCATGCTGGGTCGCGGTGCCGAAGCGGACAAGGCGTTCGAGCAGTGCTTCGCGCTCTCGCCGGAGCGGCGCTTCATGGCGCTGGCCGCCGAGCATCAGAAGGAAGGAAGGCTCGGCGAAGCGGAGCATCTCTACCGCCGCATCCTCCGACACAACCCGGGCAACGTCGATGCCATGCGGCTGCTCGCCCTGGTATCGCTGGCAGCCGGGCGGAAGGTGACGCCGAGGCGCTGTTGCAGAAGGCCGTTTCGCTCGCTCCGGACTTCCTCGCCGCGCTGGTGGACCTCGGTCGGCTGCGCAAGGAGCAGGACCGCTACGGTGAAGCGCTGGATTGCTTCGATCGCGCGCTCGCCATCGACCCGGACAACGTGCAGGCGCACTTCATGCGCGCTTCCACGCTCGCCCCGGCGGCGTTCACGCAAGAAGCCATCGAGGCGTATCAGCGATGCCTGGCCCTGCGCCCCAATCACGTTGGCGCGCTGCTCGGCGTGGGGCACGCGCTGAAGGCCGTGGGCCGATACGACGAAGCCGTGGCGTCGTACAACGCATGCATACGGGAGCGGCCCGATCTGGGCGAGACATACTGGAGTCTCGCGAACCTGAAGACCTATCGCTTCGACGACGTCGTGGTGGCCGAGATGGAGCGACGGGCGACGCTCGGGAGTCTCACGCCATCGGCAGGCGATGACGACTCCACGCCCTCCACCCAGTCCCGCGTCAACTTTCTCTTCGCTCTCGCCAAAGCATACGAAGACCGCGGCGACTACGAGCGCGCCTGGACTTATTACGAGACGGGCAACGCCGAGCAACGCTCGGCCGTCTCCTACGATCCCGTGCAGACCGAGGCGATGAACGACCGCCTGGTCAGCGTGTTCTCCAGGGAGTTCCTGGAATCCCGCCGCGATGCCGGCAACCCCGATGCGTCACCCATCTTCATCCTCGGCCTGCCGCGCTCCGGCTCGACGCTGCTCGAGCAGATCCTCGCGAGCCACAGCCAGGTGGAAGGCACGAGCGAGCTGCCGTATCTCGGCCGCATCGCCACCTGGCTCAACCGCAACCGCGCGGACGGCATCAACTATCCCGAAGCGGTGCGCGAGCTCGAGCCGCGCGCGTTCGAGGCGCTGGGTCGCGACTACCTGGCGCTCGCGAACCTGCACCGGCACTCCGGTCGGCCGCGGTTCATCGACAAGATGCCGAACAACTTCCCGAACATCGGCTTTCTCTCGCTGATCCTGCCGAACGCGAAGATCATCGACGCGCGGCGGCATCCGCTGGACGCCTGCCTCAGCTGCTACAGGCAGCTGTTCGCGAAGGGTCAGGCGTTCACCTACGACCTCAACGAGATCGGCGAGTATTACCTGCAATACCAGCGGATGATGGACCACTGGGCAGAGGCGCTGCCCGGCAAGGTGCTCACCGTGCAGTATGAGGAAGTCGTGCGCGACCTGGAGAGCCAGGCGCGCCGGCTGCTCGATTTCTGCGGGCTGCCCTGGGAGGATGCGTGCCTGCGCTTCTACGAAAGCGGCCGTCCCGTGCGCACGCCGAGCTCGGAGCAGGTGCGCCAGCCCATTTACGACCGTTCAGTGGGGCAGTGGCGGAACCATGCGGCGCATCTGGATGAGCTGGTCGACGTGCTCGCGCCGATCCGGGATCGGTACAGGGCCTACGAGCCGGGGACGGACTGAGGCGCGCGATCGCGCGCCTACAAATACGACAGCCACCAGTCTCGCCGCTCCGTCTTCAGCCGCACCCACCACCGGCACGGAAAGTAGAGCAGCACCAGAACCGCCGCCCAGGCGAGATAGACGCCAGGCAACGGGAATCCCAAGCCCTCGAGCAGCGGCGAGCCCATGAATCCGTTGCGCATGAAATCGAACAGACCGCTGACGTCCCGCCCGGCTGCAGCGTTCGCAGCTACGGCGAGCAGGTGCACCACATACACGTGCAGCACGTAGAAGAACAACGGCACGGCACCGAACGTAGCGAGGAATCCCGCCACCGGCCCACGCAGGCGCGCCAGCAGCGGCCACAACGCGAACACCGCCCCCAGCGTCACCAGCGTGAACTGCAACGAAGGCGGGTATTTCTGCACGTTGAAAAATGCCATGAGCGTAGCGCGCGCATCCGACTGCGCGTGCCAGTCGGCCACATCGCCATATTGCCCGAGGTTCGCCGGCGCCGCGGGATTCCCGTAGCCATCGAAACTGCGCAAGGCCACGAAAGCCACCAGCATCGCCACACCCAGCAGGAAGATCTTGCGATCACGCCCTGGCCGCGCATCAGTGAACAAACCGCCCAGGCCGTATCCGAGAGCCATGACTCCGATCCACGGCAGCACTGCATAAGCGATGAGCGCATGCGGCCCCCGCTCGTCCGACAGCAGGCCACCCTCGTGCAGGAACTTCCAGAGAACGCCGAGGCTGCCGAATTGCTCCGAGGTGATGGAATCCAGCAGGTTGTGTCCGCCGACGATGGCGATGCCGACCGCCAGCACCAGCCATCGCGGCAGCCACACGAGCGCGGCCATCACGACCATGCACCAGCCGATCGCCCAGATGACCTGCATGAAGAGCAGGTACGGCATCGCGAAAGACCATGCGAAGCTCAGCACGGTGAGCTCGAGCGCGATGAGCCAGAACCCGCGCACCAGCAGGAACGTGGAGAGACGCTCAGTGGTCTTGCCGCGGAAGCGCTGAAGGTAAATGGAAACGCCGGCGAGCAGCACGAACGTCGGCGCACAGAGATGCGTGACCCAGCGCGTGACGTAGAGCCACGCGGTGGTCTGCGCGGGGTCCAGCGGGTTCACCCGGAACCCACCCTCGAAGAAATAGTCCCTCACGTGATCCAGCGCCATGAGGGCGATGGCGAGGCCGCGGAGGATGTCGATCTCGGTAAGGCGGCCTCCTGCGGACGGCCGGATGCCAGACATGGTCGCGCGCTCCCGGGTGCAGCGAAGCGTGGACTCTAGAGGGTTGGCAGGAAAATTCCCACCATGCGCGCCTCCCGCGGCAGGGATACCAGGACACGGGGGCGCATTGTCCGCACCTGCAACACGCGCACATCCTCGCGTCGACTACCCCTTCCCCGGCGGAACGTAATCGAAGATGAAGTTGATCCGGTCCGCGTCGCCCTTGTTCATGACGCTGTGGACCTTCTGGTTGTTGATCTCGTAGGCCTGCCCGACCTCGAGCTGATAAGGCCGGCCATCGATCATGAACCGTACGCGGGGATTGGTGACGATGGGCACGTGGATGCGGTGGCCCGCGCCGAAGGAAGGATGCGAGTCCCAGTGCGGCAGGATGCGCCCGCCCGCGAGCAGCTTCGCGGCCATCGCGCGAATGATGGTGCCACCGGGCGGATACCAGTTACGGATGATCTCGTGCATCAGCGGCACGGCCGCGTCGGCGAGCCGTGCCCAACCCGGCTGCTTGGTCACGTCGCACGCGGGCCAGCGCTCCACATCGGCGAACAGCAGCACGATCGACCGCGTCTGCTCGTGGACCTCGAAGCTCTTCTGCCGCTCGACGTTCTCGTTCCAGGCTACCTCGTCGCAGGCAAGGACCGCCGCGGCCAGCGGCTCCATGTTCACCTTCCCGAAGCAGCGGATGGGCACTCCGATGTCCATGCGGGAAGCGTATAGGTGGCCGGCGGCCGGGAGCAACTGGCGGATGAGCGCCGCCTGGTCGCCGCGGCCGGCCGCGCGACCTACTGCTGCAGGCAGCGATCCAGCAGTTGCTCGAATTCCTCGCCGCCGCGTACGGGATCAGCCACCGGCATCCGCAGGCGGGCGCTTTCGCTGGCCATGAGCGCCCGGGCGTCGGGCTCGGCAAGATGCGAAGTGTTCAGGCTCACCCCGGCGCAGCGCACCACCGGATTCGTCCGCCGACCCAGGCGCAGGTTGAGATCGATCGTCTCCTCGATCGAGGGTACGGGGTATCCCGGATACCCCAGCATGCTCGTGCGCCCCGGCTGGTGACAGACCACGAGCACGTCCGGCTGGCTGCCGTGCAGCAGGCCCAGCGACACTGCCGCATAGGCCGGATGGAGCAACGATCCCTGCCCTTCGATCACGTCCCAGTGGTCCGGCGGCGCATCCGGGCTCAGCAGCTCGGCCGCGCCCGCCTCGAAATCGGACACCACCGCGTCCATGGGCATGCCGGCACCGGCGATCATGATGCCGGTCTGGCCGGTGGCGCGGAAATCCGCCCGCACGCCGCGCGCCTTGAACGCCTTCGCGATCGCGAGAGCGGTGTATTTTTTTCCGAGCGCGCAGTCCGTGCCCACCGTCAGCAACCGCTTGCCGGAGCGCTTGCGGCCGGTGGCGACTGGAATGCCGGACGGCGGCACCCGCACGTCGATGAGACGCTGTCCCAGCCTCTCCGCGGCGCTCTTCAATGCCGGCGTGTCCGCCAGCCGCGCGTGCATGCCGCTCACGACGTCCAGCCCCGCCTCGAGCGCTGCGAGCAGCGAAGGCATCCAGCTCTCGACGATGCGCCCACCGACGTTCGCCACGCCGATGAGCAGCGAGCGGGCCCCCTTTGCACGCGCCTCGGCCGGTGTGAGCTTCGGCAAGCCGAGCGAGATGCCGTTCGCCACGCAGGACAGCTCGCCCAGGCACTGATCTCCCGCCCAGTCGCGAAGCCCGAAGGCGGTCTTCGCGAAGCCGGCCTCGGTGACGTCACCCAGGAACAGCAGGTAAGGCCGTGGAAGCTCCAGCGCCGTTGCGGTCGGCGCCGGAAACGCCGCGGGATTGCTCTTGGTCATCGTGCTCAGAGTTGCGAAGTCCTGCTCGTCGCGGCGATCAGAAGTTGAAGTCCATGCTCACACCGATCGTGCGCGGCTGGATGATGGCGTAGTCGATCTGGTACGGAATGTTGAATCCGTTCACCGAAAGGCCGCCGTTGCTGATGCCACGCTTGTCCGTCACGTTCTTGGCGTACACGCGGAGCACGTGCGGACCGAGATTGACGTCGGCGTTGAGGTCCAGCACTTTGTAGGACGGCAGCACGGTTGCGAGATTGTCGGTCACCGTTGCGACGGTCGACAGACGATCGTCGACGTAACGATAGCCTCCACCGACGCGTGCCTCATGTCCGCCGGGCAGCAGGAAGCCGTAGTCCGCGGTGATCGAGCCGCTCCACTTCGGCACGAGGGGCAGCTGAGCGCCCAGCACGTTGTCGATGCCCGGCGGGTTCGACGTCAGCTTCGAGCGCGTATACGCGAGGTTGAAGCCTACCTGCCAGTGCTCGGTCGGCCGGAAAGCAGACTCGAGCTCGAAGCCCTTGCTGGTCGCATCTCCGGCATTGGAGAGCGCGCTGATGCCACCGAATGCCTGGATCTGCTGGATGCCCTTCCAGTCGATGTAGAAATAGCTCAGGTTGAGGAGCGCCCGCCGTTCGAGAAACTCGGACTTGATGCCGGCTTCATAGTTGGTGAGCTTGTCCGCATCCACCTGCGGCGGCACATCCGGCAGGAAGACGTTCGGCCCACCCGGCCGGTAGCCACTCGCCACGCGGAGGTAGGCCATCGTGTCGTCGCTGACGTGCAGACGCGGGCTGACCGCATAAGTCCACACGTCCTCCTTCGAGCTGCCCGGCACGTCGGCCGTCGGCAGGATCGCTCCACCGCTGATCTGGCGGAACGTCTGCTTGTTCTTCGCCCAGCGCAGGCCCGTCGTCACGTCGAACCGCTCGTTGATCTTGAAAGTGACGTTGCCGAACCCGGCATATTCCTTGTAATGCGTCGGCAGCGCCGCGAACACGAACAGCGGATCGAATTCCGGAATCGCGTTGCCGTCGAAATCGTACGCAAAGGATTCCTGGACGTTGGCGCTCTTCTCGTTCGTGTAGAAGGCGCCGACCAGCCACTCGATGGCCCCGCCCGACTTGGAAGCCAGACGGAACTCCTGGGTCCATTTCTTGAGGTTGAGGCCGAGCCGGAAGTCGTTGAGGCCGGCCGGAACCGGCGGATCGGTGACGAAGGGATAGAGGATGCCGTACACGAACGTCGCGTCCGTGTGCTGCAGCGTGTGCGCCTTCGAATAGCTGGTCGCCGAGGTGAAATCACCCCAGCCGACATCCCAATCCGCAGTCGCCGAGTAGTAGTCCACCTTCTTCTCGAAGGGCTGATCGAAGGTGTGGCAGTCGACGAGGTCGCCCACGGGCCCGCAGCCGTCCGGAAGCGGGACACCGGACACCTCGCGCGTCAGATACGACTTGTTGTCCGATTTCGTCCGCTGCCACATTCCGCCCAGCTTCAGGGAAAAGACATCGGAGGCCTGCCAGAGAAACGCAGCGCGTCCGCCGTACTGATCGAGATCGTTGTCGTTGCGGTTGCCGCCCACGAAGGGATTCACATAGGAGTTGTCGATGTATCCGGGCGTCTCCTGCTTGAAGGCGCTCAGGCGCAGGGCCGTCGTCTCGCCGAGCGGCATGTTGACCGCACCTCGCGCGCCCCACCCGAATCCTCCACCGGAGCCTTTGACGGTGAGACCTTCGACGCCCGCCTGAGCCTTGAAGGCGGTGGTGTCGGCGTCCTTCAGGACGTACTTGAGCAGGCCGCCCATCGTGCTTGCGCCGTACAGCGTACCCTGCGGTCCGCGCAGCACTTCCACCCGATCCACGTCGTAAGGCATCAGATCGAGCGCGAACTCGACCGAGCGCGCGTAGTTGGAGCTCGATCCGAGCGGAGTGTCGTTCACGTAGGTGCCGACGACGGCACCGGGACCCACTGCGGCGATGCCACGCAACGTCACCGTGGTCTGACCCGGAGATCCCGCATTGCTGACGTTGAATCCCGGAAGGTACGCGCCGTAGTCCGCGAGCTGGGTCGCATGAAGGCGCGACAGCATCTCGCCGCCGAGCACGCTCACCGATGAGGGGACGTCCTGGATGTTCTCGGCACGCTTCTGCGCGGTGACGACCACCTCTGCGATGCCGCTCGATTCGTCGTCCGCCGCGAGCGCGGTGCCGTTCAGGATCGCTGCAATGGCACCAGCCACGGCACCGGTCGCCATTCCGCGCGAAAGTCTTCTGCTGTCGCTCATGGTGTTTGCCTCTCTGGGTGTAGGTTTGGGCGGTGTTCCCGTGCGGCTCAGAGCCAGGTGGCCCCGAGCAATCGCCGGAAGTTGCCCCCCAGCACCGCCGTGATGTTGTCGTCGGAATATCCGCGCCGGATCAGCGCTTCGGTCAGGTCGTAGATCTTCTTCGGATGGTCGAAGCCGTCGGTGTCCAGCTTGTCGCGGAACGCGTAGCTCGCCTTGTAGGCGGCGCGCAGCTGCTTGCGCTGGTCCTCCGGCATGTCGTCGTAGCCGTTGAGGTCCGTGTCGGTGCCGACACCGACGTGCTCGATGCCCACCAGCTTCACCACGTGGTCGATGTGGTCCACCACGTGCTCCACGGTGGTGGGCTCCTTGTCGCGCACGAAGTTGCGCACGCCGGTGATGCCCATGACGCCGCCCTTCGCGCCCAGCTTCCGGATGGCCTCGTCGGTCTTCAGGCGCGGATGGTTGTTGAGCGCGCGGCAGTTCGAGTGCGTGATGGCGATGGGCTTCGGCGAGAGCTCGATGGCATCGAGCGTGGTGCGGTCGCCGCTGTGCGAGACGTCGACGAGCATGCCCGTCTCGTTCATCGCCTTGATGATCTCGACGCCGTAATCGCTGATGCCGCCGTCGATGCGATCCGTGCTGCCGCTGCCGATGAGGTTCTGGCTGTTGTAGGTGAGCTGCGCGCAGCGCAGGCCGAGCTGATAGAACTTCTTCACGTCCTTCGGCTCGCGGAACTGGTCTGCGTTCTGCAGGCCCATGATCACCGCGATCTTGCGCTGCGCCTTGGCCTGGTCAAGGTCCCTGGCGACGCCGACCAGGGAGTACAGCTGCGAATTGCGGCCCACGTAACCCTGCCAGGCAGTCATGAACTCCAGCGCGTCGTCGTAGGCCGTGGGGCCGCCGACACCGATTGAATTATGGAAGCCCGTGATGCCGCAGCCGCGGAACATCTCGATCTCCTGGGGCGAAGCCGGCAACGCGAACGCCTCGGGCGTGAAGTCCAGCTTCAGCGGCGCGAGCATGTCGATGACGAGCGAGCGCTCCACGAGCTTTACGGCCCGCGCCGAGTACTTCTGCGCAGCGGCGGCGTGCACCTGGTAGCGGCCGAAGTTGATCATCGGCCCGAGGGTGCTCGCGACGCTCACACCGAGGGCGCTGGTGAGCACCTTGCGACGAGTGAGGCCGGCGCGGGCCGCACCCGGGCAGCTGGAGGGCCGACTCTGTTTCCTTGCCATGTGTGCCGCCCTCAGTAGTTCACGTCGAACGCGATCAGGTTGAACGCGAGCGCCACCCACAGCGCCACCAGCAGGGACAGCGCGAGAACGACGGCCCACGCCTTCGCGTACCAGCTGCGCCGGCTGCCCAGCACTGCTTTCGCGTGCCACAGGCCGACGATCGCACCGCCCACGAACACCACGAGCGACAGGATCTGCAGCAGCCACAGCAGCCAGTCGTTCTTCGCCGTGAGCCTCGAGAGATCGCCCATCATCGAGACGATGGTGATGCCCCATATGGTGAGCAGGCCCACCACCGCGACCGAAGCGATGCGCACCCAGCGGTGCGCCTTCGCATCGACGCCCGACAGCGCGTAACTCACGCGATAGTGTCGGCGCGTGAGCGCGCTGATCGGCCAGGCGAGCGCCGTGAGCAGCATGGCGGCGAGCCCGACGACCAGCGCCGGCAGTAGCCAGCCGCTCGACTTCGCGAACGGCACCGGCTCGAACATCATGAACGGCGACACGTCGTCGACGCTGAACCGCACCACGCGGCCATCCTCCACCTTCGCAGACAGCAGCTGTTTGCCTTCCTCCTGACGCCACACGTACGGCTCGATCTCACGCCACCTGGAAGGCATGCCGGCCAGGTTCGTGAACATCGAGACACCGATGGTGTGATCCTCGTTCGCGGTGACCTTCACGGCGCCGAAGAGGTTCAACAGGCTGAGGAAGCTCGAGTCCGAGCGGCGCGAGTTGCCGTACCGGCCCGCGATCTGGCGCGCGTGCTCGGCGGCGGTGGCGTCGTCCACCTTGCCGTCCGGAGCCGGGCCCGGGAGATAGCGGTCCGTGAACTGCTCGAAGATCTGCGAGCGCAGGCCGCCGACCGCGCCTTCCTTCCCCGCGCTGTTGAACGACATGTAGAGTCCGACGTTGTCGTCGATGAAGAGATGCAGATAGCTGTGGAACCACTGCGTGTCGCCGCCGTGGCCTATGACACGGCGGCCGTCGTAGTTGGTCTCGTAGAAGCCCAGCATCATGCGGTTCACGCGCGGCAGGATGGTGAGCGCCGTGCCGTGCATCTCCTGCGCGGTCTCGGGCTTCAGGATCTGCTTGTCGCCGTACCGGCCATTCTGCAGGTGCGCGATCATGAAATGCGCCATGTCCGCGCCGGACGCGGAAAGGCTGCCAGCCGGCGCGGGGCCCACGATCTCGAACGGCTTGTCGGGCAGGGAAGCCTGCTGGTAGCCCTTGGACATGAGCGGCTTCAGGTTCCCGGGCAGCGGCTGCCGGAACGTGGAGTACTTCATGTCGAGCGGCGCGAAGAGCTTCGCGTCCACGTAGTCGTCGAAGCTCATGCCGGAGGCGCGCGCCACGATGTAGCCGGCGAGCGCAGTGGCATAGTTGGAATATGCCGGCGTCTCGCCCGGCCCGAAGATGCGCGTGGGCACCCACGTCTTCAGGAATGGGCCGAGCTCGGGCACGCCGTCCTTCTCGACGCCCATGATGCCTTTGGGCTGCTCTTCGAAGCCCGCGGTGTGCGTGAGGATGTTGCGCAGCGTGACGGGCTTGCCGTCACGCTCGGGAATCTTGAAGTCGAGGTACTGGTTGACGTCGGCATCGAGCTTCAGCTTGCCCTCCTCCACCAGCTGCATCACCGCCGTCCAGGTGAAGAGCTTGGAGACGGAGCCGGGGCGGAACAGCGTGCGCTCGGGGTCGACCGGCGCGTGCTTCGCCACATCCGAGTATCCGTATCCTTTCTGGAGCAGGATCTCGCCGTTCTTCACGATGACGACGACACCGCCCGCGATGTCCCCGCGCGGCAGCGCGTAGGCCATGAGGCCGTCGAGCCAGGCTTCCGCATCAGCCTTGGTCAGGCGGGATTCGGCGGGCCCTTCGGTGACGGCCGCGGCAGGCTGCTGGGGTTGAGGTGCGGGCTTGAGGTCCTGTGCGAAGCTCAGCGAGCCTGCGAGGAGCGTGGCGACGGTGGCGATGGCCTGGAACGGGCGCATGCGGTCTCCCCTTCTTGTGAGTGGTCGGAAACGGACCTCGGGCGGCCATGTCCGAATCAGGTGATAATAGTCCTCCATGGAGAATCGTCAACCTGTTTAGGATTAAAGCGTCTTCCGCGTTTTTCGAGGCTAGAATTGCGGCATGAAAGCAACAAAACCGGCCTCTTCGAAGCTGACGCTGGGGCGTCTATTGCGGAATCTGCGTACGCGCAACCACTGGACGCTCAAGGAAATGAGCAAGCGCACGGGCATCCCGCTCTCGACGCTCGCGAAGGTGGAGCACGACCGGCTCACGCTCACCTACGACAAGCTGCTGCAACTGAGCGAGCGGCTGAAGATCCGCATGTCGGAGCTGTTCGCGGATTCCGTGGAAGAGCCGGGCCAGCCGGTGACGGCGCGGCGCAGCATCGGCCGCATGGATCGAGCCATCCGCGTGAAGACGCACAACTACGACTACTACTATTTGTGCGCGGAACTGCGGCGCAAGCGGATGATCCCGATCCTGACGCGCATCCGGGCAAAGAGCGTGGGCGAGTTCGGAGAGCTGGTACACCACGCGGGCGAGGAATACGTCTACGTGCTCGAAGGGCGCGTGGAGATCCATACGGAGTTCTACGACCCCATCGTGCTGGGCGCCGGCGAGTCGATCTACATCGACTCCAACATGGAGCATGCCTACGTGGCAGCCGAGGGATGCGAGGAAGCGATCGTGCTGGGCGTGTGCTCCAGCGCGGACGAAGGGCTCATGGAATCGCTGATGGAGCTGCACGGCGATGAGACCGTCACGCCCGTCGCGCCTGCGGACACGGGTCGCCTTTCGCCGCCGGCCAAAACCAAACGACACCGCAAGACGAGCGAAAGCCGCTAGCGCGCGGCGGTCTCCCGCCAGCCGAACGGCCACACGGCCAGGCCGTGGATGGCGTTGCGCACGTCGTGCGTCAGCGTCGCCATCCGGGATTCCACGCCAGCCTCGAGGCTATGCACGCTGATCGTCGAAGGCGACGACCCGCAGGCAATCGTATTTTCGTCGATGACGCACAAACCGCGCGCGAACCCCTGGCGCGCCAACCTTGAATCCTCCTCACTCGCGTGCGTCAGCTTCTCCGGCGGAAACTTCGGCACCGCGAACCGGCGCTCCCCTTCCCTGGACACCACGCGCACCACGTCTGCCTGCGTGTCGTTGAACACCACTCCACCCCGGAAAGGCCGCGCATTGTGTGCGCCATCGGGAACGGTCACCCATCTCTGAAGCTCACGGCCGTTGAACAGCAGGATGCCGCCCGTCCTCAATCCGCTGATGTGCATGCCGCCCTGCTCGCAATGCACGTTGTTGAGGTGCAGCAGATTGGACGCCACGGGACCACCGAACTCCGGGTCGAACGGCTGCCCCACGAAGCCCTGGTCTCGCCGGCTCACGTGCAACCCCCACGAGAAGCTGCGGCGGTCGAGGTCGAACCCGAGCACCGAATCGAACCCCGTCGAGGTGAGGAACAGCGTGCGCTCGAAGCGGCAGATCTCGTGGCAATGCTTGAGGTACGGATTGCGCCACGATCCCACGAGCTCGAAGTCCGGCGTATAGGCGAAGAGCTCGTCGCTCGCCGCGATGAACACCGTCCCTGCGTCGAAGGCGATGCCGCGCAGGCCGCGATCCCACCCGCGCCCCTGCCAGTCGATGTTCATGGCGTTCCAGTCGAGCGCCTGCCGCGCGCGCTGGCCGTCGAAATCCACGAGATACACGCCGCCGTGGCTGTCGCCCTGGCGGCTGCCTCGCACGACCGAAGTTGCGATGAGGACGGTCAGCTAGAACTCGTATCGGACCTGGATGCCGATGCTCCGCGGCCGGTTGACCGCCATGCGCGGCGCCTTCCACCGGTTGCTGATGAAGAGGTCCGCGCGCTCGTCCCAGAGGTTGTTGGCGAACAGCGAGCCGCTCCAGTGCTCGCCTTCGAGACCGAAGCGCAGGTCTCCCGTCTGGTAGGCGCGCTGCGTGGCGACTGGATTGCCGGACACGATGGACTCGATGCCTTCCAGGGAATTCACCGAGGAGCCGACGTAGGAGTAGTCGAACCGGGCGAACGGCTGCGCGCCCCACAGATGATTCGAAGGGCGGTACTCGAGGCCGAGCGAAGTGGTCCGCTTCGGCGTCAGCGGCAGGCGCGCTCCCTTGGTGACGTTGAACGAGTAGGTGGTCGGGTCGCCGTTCTCGTCCACTCCCTGCACCGCGAACGTGGCGGCCTGCGCCACCTTGGCGTCGTTGTACGAGAACGAGCCTTCGAGCTGCCACTGCGGCGTGATCGAGAAGCCGAAATCCGCTTCCACGCCCGGGATGTTGGCGCTCGGCAGGTTCACGAAACCCAGCTGGAAGATGGCGGGCTGCGGATCCTCGATCTGCACCGCGATGTCTTCCCACTTCATGTAGTACGCCGCGAGGTTCAGGCGCAGCCGGCGATCGAGCCACTCCGTCTTGGCGCCCGCCTCGTAGCTCTTCAGCGTGTCGGACTTGTAGTCCCGCGGCAGCCCGGAATTGGGCTTCAGGGGATTGCTGCCGCCGACGCGGAAACCTTCCGAGTACGTGGCGTACACCATGCGGTTGCGGTCGAACTTGTACGTGAGGTTGAGCTTCTTGACCGTGCCGTCCTCCTGCGTCGCCTGCCCGGTGAGCGGCGGCGCGCCGCTGTAGCCCGCGGGCTGCTCCTGGCGCTGCTCGAACTTGCGGTCGTAGTCGAAGTAGCGGCCGCCGGCCGTGATCTTGAAGTTCTCGGTGACCTCGAGCGAGAGCTCGCCGAACACGGCCTTCTGCTCGAGCTCGGTGTCGTAGAGGCCGAGAAACCAGGTCTCGGTGGGCGCGAGCGGATTGCCCGTGAGGTAGGTCTCCAGGGAGTTGAAGTACGCGAACGAGCCCGTGTCCTCGTACCCGCGGACGAAGCTCTCGAACGAGGTCTTCGCCTTCTCGTCGCTGTAGAACGCGCCGACCAGCCAGCCCCAGCGGCTGTCGCTGTCGGCCTTCGAGTTCAGGCGCGCCTCGAAGGTGGTGATGCGCGGCTCCTCGTGGTTCCTCCCGAACCCGCGCGGATCGCCGCCGAAGTCGTAAATGACGTTGTCGTAGTTGATGCCGTTCTGGTTGAACGCGAACTCGTACGCCGAGGCATCCGCCTCGTAGCGGAAATTCCGGTCGAAATAGGAAGCGGACACCACGGCTTCCGCGAAGGGCAGCGAGGCGTTCACCGTGAGGGCGGCCTGGTACCACTTGTCGTCCAGGCTCTCCTTCGAGAAGCGCACCTGCTTCAAGTCGCCCGCGCCGATGTCGACGTCGCCGTGACCGCTCGCCTTGGTGTTCTGGAAGACGACGCCGAGCGTCGCGTTCACGGCATCGCTCATGTCCCAGCGCAGCGAGGCGCGGCCGCCGTTCGTCTTGATGTCGTTGACGTTCTTCTTCACCACGTCCGCGTTGTCGTACGTCCCGCCGAGGCTGTCGCCGAGCACGTTGTCGATGAAGCCCGCATCCTCGGTGGTGAAGCCGACCAGGCGCAGCGTGAGCTTGTCATCCACCAGCGGCAGATTGACCATGGCGCTCAGGTCGTGGCTGACGTCGCCGCCGCGCGTGGTGGAAATCTCGGCATCCGCCCAGGACTCGAAGCGCGCAGGGTTCGGCTTGTTGGTGATGACCCTCAGGGTGCCGGACTGCGAGCTGGCGCCGAACAGCGTGCCCTGCGGGCCGCGCAGCGCTTCGATGCGCTCGATGTCGATGAAGCGCGGATCCGGGCTGCGGCCGCTCTGCGTGATGGGCTGCTCGTCGAGGTACAGGCCCGAGGACGACACGGAGCCGAACTGCACGCCGGAGCTCGCGACGCCGCGGAAGATGATGCTGGTGCCGCCGGGCTCGCGCACCGAGACCGAAAGGCCCGGCACCATCTTCACCAGATCGTCGATCTGGTTGAGACCATGCGCGGCGATGGCGTCGCCGTCGATGGCCGTGATGGCTTCGGGCACATCCTGGAGGCGCTCCGCGCGCCGCGTGGCGGTGACGATGACTTCGTTGATGGCGGGCTCGGCAGGCTCGGGCTGCGGTGCAGGCGCCTGTGCCGTGGGTGTCGCCTCTTGCGGCGCAGTTTGTGCCGCAGCCGCGCCAGCGGCCATCGCCAGGATGGCCGAGATCGCCGCTGCGATCTCCGGTGAACCCGCCCCTCGAGATTTCCGATTCGGGCCTGCCATGAGTCACCTCTACTTTTTCAGTCGATAGTAACCACTTGTCCGCGACGGCGGCAATCCGCCGGATCCCCTGAATGCATCGACACCCGGCCCCATTGCGCGAGCCGGCTCAACTCGCCCGCTTCACGACGGGCGCGCCAGCGCCGCCGCGATCCGCTGCCTTGCGCATGATCGCGACGTACCATTCCAGGAAGCGCCTCTGGTAATCCTCCATCTCGGAGAGCGGGCCGGGACGGTAGTACCGCGAGTCCACGCCCAGCTGATTGCGCTCGATGATCTGCTTGTCCGCGAGGGTCGTCACGTCCCACAGCCACGTGAGTTTCGCCCGATCGTAATCTTTCCCCTCGACCGCCGACTCGTTCACGAGCCAGGTGATCTCGCAATCGGTGCTGTGCAGGCTGCGCGGCGTGAACCGGTAGAGCACCACGTGATCGCAATACGCCAGACCGAAAGTGGTGGGGCCGATGTGCAGGTCCGTCGTGCCGCCATCGAAGCCCTTGATGGCGCCGAGCAGCGGCGCCACCGGCTCGCCATCACGGCTGCCCGTCTTGTGCCCGCGGAACAGCGGATAGCGCTCGAACTGCCGCTCCACGCCGACCGCACCCGCATCCAGCCAGGACTTGTTCACCACGTCCTGCGTGAGGCCGATTTCCGCGGAGCGCTTCATGATGTCGTTCATCACGTCGTTCCACTCACCTACCGGAATGGCACGCCCGTGCGCCACGGTGTATTCGGGATGCGCCGGCGCGCAGTGATAGCACTCGCAGTAGTTCTCCACCGACAGCTTCCAGTTGCTGGCGATGGGATAGTTCTGCTTGTGGGCCACCTTGGCGCGGTCGAGCCCGTACGGCGCGAGCGGGCCTGAGAGGTCCTTCTCCAGGAGGTCGAAGGACACCGGGTTCTCGTCGAAATTCACGAAGATCATGCCCGCGAGCGTGCGCGCGTGGATGCGGTGCAACCCGTAGCGCGAGCGTTCGAAGCCGGGCGGCATGCGGCTCGCCGCGCGCAGCGAGCCGTCCAGCCCATAAGTCCAGCCGTGATAGCGGCACGTGAGCCGTGCTTCGTGTCCCTGCGCCGCATCACAGATGCGCGAGCCGCGGTGCCGGCACACGTTGAGCAGGGCGTTGATCTGGCTCTCGCTCTCGCGAATGACGATGACGGACTCGCCCGCCACGTCGAACAGGAAATAGTCGCCCTTGCGCGGGATCTCGCTCGCGTGACCGACATAGAGCCAGGATTTCATGAAGATCTCGCGGACCTCGAGCTCGTAGATGCCGGGGTCGCGGTACAGATCGCCCGGAAGCGAATAGCCCTCGCGGTGGCCGTTCAGCAGGCGGGTCAGGGTCTCGGTGGTCTTGCGGTTCTCGTCGTTCACGATGGCATCCCTCAGCCCGTCGAAGGGCGTCGCCGGCCGGTGAGCACGGCCGCGGTCGCGACTGCGACGGCCACCAGCCCGATGATGATGGTCGTGATCGCATTGATGTCCGGCGTCACGCCCAGGCGTACTTTAGCGAAGATCAGCATCGGAAGCGTGGTCGCGCCGGGCCCCGAGACGAAGCTCGAGATCACCAGGTCGTCCAGGGAGAGCGCGAAGGCCAGCAGCCAGCCCGAAACGAGGGCCGGCAGCAGCATCGGCACCGTGATGTCGAAGAACACGGCCACCGGGCGGCCGCCCAGGTCCATGGCGGCCTCCTCGAGGGACTCGTCCATGGCCGCGAGCCGGGAACGGACCACGACCACCACGTAGGCCATGGAGAACGTGATGTGCGCGATGGTGATCGTGGTGGCGCCACGGGCCATCGGCCAGCCGATGAGGTTCGCCATCGAGATGAACAGGAACAGCAGCGACAGGCCTGTGATGATCTCGGGCATCACCAGCGGCGCGGTGATCATGCCGCTGAGCAACAACCGGCCGCGCAAGCGACCGACCCGACTCAGGGCCAGCGCGATGAGCGCGCCGAGCGCCGTCGCGAAGGTGGCGCTGACCACCGCGACACGCAGGCTCAGGAAGGCGGCCTCGAGCAGCTCGCTGTCGTGGAGCAGGCTTGCGTACCACCGCGTCGAGAAGCCGCCCCAGAGCGTGACCAGGCGCGAGTCGTTGAACGAATAGATGATCACCGAGACGATGGGCACGTAGAGCAGCGCGTAGCCGAACACCACGATGCCGAGCAGCGAGAGCGAGCGGCGCCTCATCGCCCCGCCTCCTGCTCCCGGTTCTGGATGTGCTGGAACCACAGGATGGGCGCGATGAGGAGCAGCAACAGCACCACGGACACGGCGGACGCCACCGGCCAGTCGCGATTGCTGAAGAACTCATCCCACAGCACGCGCCCGATCATCAGCGTATCCGCGCCGCCGAGCAGCGCCGGGATGGTGAACTCGCCCACTGCGGGAATGAACACCAGCAGGCAGCCCCCCACGATGCCGGGCATGGACAGCGGCAGGGTGATGTCGACGAACGCCTGCCAGCGGCGCGCGCCGAGGTCGGCCGCGGCATCGAGCAGATCGAGGTTCAGGCGCTCGAGATTCGCGTAGAGCGGCAGGATCATGAACGGCAGGTAGGAGTACACGATGCCGAGATACACGGCGAAATCGTTGTAGAGCAGCTTGAGCGGCTGGTCGATGAGGCCGATGCTCATCAGGAGATGATTGATGACGCCGTGGTTGTTGAGCAGCCCGATCCAGGCGTACACGCGCAGCAGGAACGAGATCCAGAACGGCAGGATGACGGCCAGCAGCAGCAGGCCGCGGCGTCGCGCCGGCTGGCGCGCGATGAAATAAGCCATGGGATAGCCGAGCAGCAGGCACAGCACCGTGCCGATGGCGGCCATCTTCAGCGATTCGAGATAGATGATGCCGTAGTACCCGTCCTGGAACAGGAAGGCGTAATTCTCGAACGTCGCCTTTATGCCTTCGAAGCCGTGCTGCCCCCAGGCGATGAGCGAGGTGAACGGCGGCTGCGCGACGACGGGCTCGGCGAGGCTGATCTTCAGGATGATGAGGAACGGCGCCAGGAAGAACAGCAGCAGCCACGCATACGGCACGAGCACGGCGCGGCGCAGCCAGCGCTGGCTTTCCGGAATCCCCTTGCCCGCTTCGGTGCTCATGAGCGCAACAGGATGGTGGCGGAGACTTCCCAGGAGAGGTACACCTCGTCGTCCCACTCCACGGTGAGGCTCGCCGAGCGCTTGAGATTCTGTGCGCTCACCTGCAGCACGGTGCCGTTCTGCACGCGCACGCGGTAGAGCGACTGGTCACCGAAATATCCCAGGTCGCGCACGGTGCCTTTCACTACGTTGCGGTCCTTTGCATCCGGCGCCGTGCGGCTGATGGTGATCTTCTCAGGGCGTACGGCCACGCAGATTTCAGCGCCGGTGGGCATAGTCTCGTCGCACTGCACGCTCAGGCCAGCGTTCAGCGCCTCGCAGTGCAGCCCCACCCGCCCCGCCTCGCAGCCCGTGACACGGCCCTCGATGAGGTTGATGTTGCCGACGAAGCTCGCCACGTGGCGGTTCGCCGGGAATTCGTACACCTGCCCCGGCGTGCCGACCTGCGAGATGCGGCCCTCCGCCATCACGGCGATGCGGCTCGCGAGCACCATGGCTTCGTCCTGGTCGTGCGTGACCACCACGAACGTGGTGCCGAGCTTGTATTGCAGGTTGGCCAGCTCGAACTGCGTGTGCTCGCGCAGCTTCTTGTCGAGGGCGGCCAGCGGCTCATCGAGCAGCAGCAGCTTGGGCCGCTTCACCAGCGCGCGGGCGAGCGCGACGCGTTGCTGCTGGCCGCCCGAGAGCTTTTCCGGCTTTCGGCCGGCGAGACTCTCGAGCTTCACGAGCGCGAGCATCTCGGCGACGCGGTCCTTGATTTCCGCGGCCGGGACGCGCTCCTTCTTCAGGCCGTATGCGACGTTGTCGTGCACCGTCATGTGCGGGAATAGCGCGTAGGACTGGAACATGAGGTTCACGGACCGCTCGTACGGCGGCGCGTCCGTCATGTCCACGCCGTCGATGAGGATGCGGCCCGAGCTCGGCTGCTCGAATCCCGCGAGCATGCGCAGCAGCGTGGTCTTGCCGCAGCCGGAGCTGCCGAGGATGGCGAACAGCTCGCCTTTCAGGATTTCGAGCGACACGCGATCCACCGCGGTCACGCCGTTGAAGTCCTTCGAGACTTCCCGGATCTGCACCAGCGGTGTCGCAGAGGCGTCGCTCACAATCCCGTCTTCACGCGCGACCACAGGCGGGATCGCGCGCGCTCCTCTTTGGGGGTATGGATGATGCCTTTGCGCAGGCTGAGCCGCACATCGTCCGGAGGATACACCGCAGGATCGTCGCGCACCTCGGGCAGCAGCAGCGACATGGCCTTGGGGTTCGGCGCGGCGTACCGCGTCTCGTTGCTGATGGCGGCGATGACTTCCGGCCGCAGCAGGTAATTCAGGAACAGGTGGGCGTTGTCCGGATGCGGCGCGTCCGCGGGAATGAACCACATGTCGAACCAGGCGAGCGTGCCCTCGCGCGGCGTGGTGTAAGCGAGATTCACTGGACGGCCAGCCTCCTTCGCGCGATGCATCGCCTGCGCGTAGTCGCCGGACCAGCTCATGGCTATGCACACCTCCTCGTTCGGAAGATCGATGAGCATCTTCGCCGAGCTGAAGTAGCGCACGTAGGGCCGCACGCTCTTCAGCAGCGCCTCGACCTCCGCGAGGTCCTTCGGGTCCAGGCTGTTCGGATCGTGGCCGAGGTACACCATGGCCATGGGGATCATGTCCGTGGGCTCATCGAGGAAAGTGATGCCGCAATCCGCGAAATGCTTCACCACTTCGGGCTTGAAGATCATGTCGCCGCTGTGGACGGGCGCATCCGGCATGCGCTCACGGATCATCCGCACGTTGTAGGTGAACCCCGTGGTTCCCCAGAGATAGGGCACGCCGTAGCGGTTGCCGGGATCCGCGCTCTCGAGCGTCTTCAGCACCCAGGGATCCAGGTTGCCCCAGTTCGTGAGCCGCTCGCGCTTCAGCGGCTGGTATACGCCGATGGGGATGAGCCGCGCCGAATAGCGCTCCGCGTGCACGACCACGTCGTACCCGGTGCGGCCGGCGAGCAGCCTGGCCTCCGCCATCTCGGTGGAGTCGTACGTGTCGAAATTGACCTTGATGCCGTATTCGCGCTCGAAGTTCGAGATGGTGTCCGGCGCGACGTAGTCCGGCCAGGCGAAGACGTTGAGGACCTTCGCTTCCGCTCCCACCGCCGCGACCATCGAGGCCATCGCCACGCCGGCGAACAGGAGTGGAAGCGCTCGCATCGCCTACATCCCCTCGAGCCCGCGCTTCAACAGGGCCCGGGTGATGATGAGCCGCTGGACTTCACTGGCCCCTTCCCAGATGCGGTCCACTCGCAGTTCGCGGAAGAAACGCTCCGCGCAGTTCTCGCGCATGTAGCCGCGACCAC